>MEQZ01000001.1 GCA_001770425.1 Betaproteobacteria bacterium RIFCSPLOWO2_02_FULL_65_20
ATCCGCTCACCCAGCTCGATCCGATCACGCTGCTGGCCGAGGCGCCGCTGCTCACGATCGTCAACACGAACGTTCCCGCCAAGACGCTGAAGGAACTGATCGATTACGTGCGCGCCAACCCGGGCAAGTTCAACTACGGCTCGCCGGGCACCGGGTCGCCGGCCCATCTTACGGGCGCTTTCTTTTCGCAGTTGACCGGGGACGCCCTCGTCTATGTCCCCTACAAGGGGACGCCGCCCATGGTGCAGGCGCTGATGGCCAACGACATCCAGATCGCTTTTCCGACGCTGACCGGCGTCATCAGCATGGTCAGGAGCGGCCGGCTGAAAGCCCTGGCTGTCATGGCAACACAGAGGATGGTCGAGCTTCCCGATGTGCCGACCTCGGCCGAGGCGGGCTTCCCGCAGTTGCTGGGCGGCAACTGGTGGGTGCTGTCGGCCCCGCACGGCACCAGCCCGAACATCATCGCCCGGCTCGCCAGCGAATTCCGGGCCGCGCTCGCCATCCCGGAAGCGCGCAAACGCATCGCCAGCGTGGGCCACGTCCCGATTGGATTGACGCCCGGTGAAACCGCCGCCTTTCTCAAGTCCGAGTCGGCCCGCTACAAGACCGTCGTGGAAAAGGGCGGCATCAAGACCGAATGAGCGATCGCAGCAAGAGCCATTTTCGTTTGAGTTGCGCGGCATTTCCGACCGAAACCCCATTCCTTGCGGGGAATACCTGACTGCTATGCGTACCACTGTCGGATGAGCCGTACGGCGAAGAAGGCGTTATGGATGGGCTTGCCCGTCGTCGGTCCCATGCGTGATCTGAGTCACAAGATCCACACCGACGGTAGTAATACCCTAGCGACACCATTCAGGATTCCGGAGCGGTAATGCCCTGCGGCGCGCTCCTGCTCTAACGTTTGCATCAATCGAGGTGGCCCGTCGATGATATTGATCCGCGCCTTCAGGCTGATAGTTGCCGCGGCGCTTGCGTGCGTGCCATTCCCGGTCGGCGCGCAAGCGTACCCGTCGAAGCCAGTCAAGATCGTTGTTCCCACTTCGCCCGGCGGCACCACCGACACGCTTGCGCGCGCCATCGGGCACGAGCAGGGCGTGTGCCATCGCAGGGTCGTGCCAGAGGAGCTTTTTCCAGAAGAAGTATTGAGCTCGTACAAAGTTTGACTCAAGCCGGGTGAGAATCAAATTCAAGGGAAGGCACAATGCAAACAGAGAAACCGAAGTATCCGGCGATCCGTCGAGTTGTCACCGGGCACGACCAGGATCGGGTCGCCAAGGTCATAATGGACGGCCCGGCCTCGAACGCGAAATACCCCGGCCCCGGTACCGTTTCGACGCTTATCTGGTGCACCGATGAAATACCAACTGATATTTCGGTGGGCGAACACATTGAGGACATGGGTTCCCGCATTCTCGGCTCACCGCCCCCGCCAAATGGAACCAGGTTTGCAGTGATCGATTTCCCTCCCGGCAATTCCGCCGTCATGCATCGAACCGAAACGGTTGACTACGTGATTGTCCTCTCCGGTGAGATCGAGATGGACATGGACGATTCGACGGTCAAGCTAAAGGCCGGGGATGTCATGGTTCAGCGAGGCACGAACCACGCCTGGGTAAACCGCGGACGCGAGCGCGCCCGAGTCGCCTTCGTGCTGGTCGACGCAAAACCCCTGGGAATCGGTCACGCAATATCGCGTGGTGTCTCGGCGAGCGAACCTGGAAGCGACGTGCGTCGCTGAATCGACGAAATGGAGAATGTCATGAACGTGCGTACCATAGCGTGCAAGGCGGCACTTGTAGTTTTGCTTACACTAGTCTCTCTTGGCGCCACAGCTCAGGGTTACCCATCGAAGCCGGTGAAGATCATTGTGCCAGCGGCGCCCGGCGGTGTTACGGATATCCTGGCGCGCACCGTCGGACAGCGGCTGAGCGACGTGTGGGGCCAAGCCGTCATCATCGAGAACCGCCCGGGCGCCGGCCAGATCATCGGTGCCGAAGCCGTGGCTCGGTCCCCTGGTGACGGCTATACGCTCATCGTGTCCGATGCCTCGACATTCGTAATCAACCCGTTTCTATACAGCAAGCTCCCGTACGATTCGCTCAAGGATTTCACCCCTGTCGTGGTGCTGAGTCAAGCCTCGCCCGTATTGGCGGTCGGTGCATCCGTTCCGGTATCCAGCCTGCAAGAACTGATCGCTCTTGCGAAGGCCAAGCCGGGTTCCCTCAGCTACGGTTCCATGGGCAGCGGCATTTACAACCATATCAGCATGGAGCAGCTAAAGCAGCTTGCCGGAGTGGACATCGTACATGTTCCCTACAAGGGCTCGACGCCGGCAGTGACGGCTCTGTTATCCGGACAGATCCACGTGTTCCTGGTGAATCTCAGTGTGGTGGAGCCTCACGCGAAAGCCGGGAAGTTGAAGATCCTCGCGGCGGCGACTGCCAAACGCCTTGCATTGCGCCCGGACCTGCCGACGATCGCGGAGTCCGGGTTCCCCGGATTCGAGTCGGGCACCTGGTTTGGCATACTCGGCCCCGCCAATCTGCCCAAAGACGTCGTCGGCAAGATACACGCGGACGTCACGCGCATTGTGAGTGCGCCCGAATTTCGTGCGCAAAACATCACCAGGCTCGGATTGGAAACGGTTGCAATTTCGCCTGACCAATTCGCTCAGGTCATCAAGACCGATCTCGATCACTGGGGGAAGCTGGTGAGGGCGAGCGGGGCCAAGGTCGATTAGCGGAACAATTCTCATTGAGTTGGGTATTGCTGCTGCTCTTCTCGCAGGAGGGAGCCAAGCTCGTCCTGAAGACGCCAATTTGAGGAATTGACAACATGAAGGTCCTGATTACCGGCGGAATGGGCGTCATCGGCGCCGAAACCAGCCGCAAGTTTGTTCTGGAAGGACATCGCCCGGTCATATTCGCCCGCCACCGGGATGAAAGGCTCATCGCCGATATTCTGGACGAGGTGGACATAGAACTGGGCGACTTGCTCGATATGCCTCGCCTGCTGCAGGTGATCAAGACCCGCAACGTGACGCACATCGTGCATACGGCGGCATTTGTCGGCGCGGTGTCTCAGGCGAACCCCGCGCTCAGTGTCCAGGTCAATGTCATGGGCATGGTGAACGTTCTGGAAGCCGCGCGCCTGTTCGAGGTGAAGCGCGTCGTTTATACCAGCGCCAAGGGTATCTACGGGGCGGTGCTCGGCGAGTATGGGCATCCGACCTACAAGCGCATGCAGGAGGATATGCCCAAGAATCCGATCAGGATCTACGACTCGGCGAAGCTCATGGGCGAGCACGTCGGTTTGTACTATCAGGCGAACATGGGTATCGATGTCGTCGTGCTTCGGTTTGCGGCGACCTACGGTCCTGGAAAGACGGCGAGGCACGGCAAGATGGGTGTAACCAGCCAGATTGTCGAGAATCCCGCCCGCGGTCTGCCATTCCATCTTGCCCAAGGCGGCGACCAGCAGGATGATTTCATATACAACAAGGATACGGCGTTGGGGATCTATCTCGCAACCGTGACTGAAAATCTCAAGAGCCGCGTATTCAACATTGGCAGCGGAGCAGGGGCTACGCTCAACGACTTCGCGCGCATCCTGCGTCGGCACCTTCCAAAAGCGGATATTCAGATCGGACCGGGGCTGAATTTCTTCAATGCTCCATATCCTATGTCCGGGATCTACGACATTTCACGGGCGCGGCAGGAACTCGGATACGCGCCTCAATTCGATCTCGAAAGGGGCATCGCCGACTACCTCGACAGCCTGAAACGTTTGAAACTGCTCGATGACTGAAGTGAAGTCGGGGATCTGCGTTTCGGTGCGGGCATCGAGACAGAGAACAGGGAAAGGCAAATCGTGAGAGATATGTTGGAAGTTCCGAGATTGTCGTTGCGCGAACGGGATCGGCGCTGGGCGGAGACGCGGCAGGCGATGCGTGCGAAGGGGCTGGACTGTCTGGTGCTGACCGGCATGCCGTTACATTGGGATTTCTGCGTCGCCAATGCGCGTTACTTGAGCCCGATCGGAGGCAATGCGGAATTCAACATCCTGATCTTCCCGCTGGAGGGGAAACCGACGAGCTATGTATTCTCGCCGGTGTTCATCGAATACTGGCGCAGTGCACAGAACTGGGTGACGGACGTACGGTCGCGCAAGGGCTCGCTCGCCGAGACGGTAGCCGGCAGGCTGAAAGAACTTCGACTCGATGCAGCGAGGATCGGGATGGATGGGCTGGCGGGACCGCTTGATCCCGATGGCTGGGTTCCGCACAGCATGTATGTTCGGCTGCAGCAATTGATGCCCAAGGCCGACCTCGTCAACATTGACGACATGCTGGAGAAGGCTCGTGCCATCAAGAGCGCCGAAGAAATCGAAATGCTCGGGCAGGCAGCGCGATTGGGCGACCTGATGCTCGCGACATGCCGGGACAAGGCAAGACCGGGTGTCAAGGAGTGCGAGGTATATGGAGCCATGATGGAGACCATGCTCGCCAACGGCGGCGAGGAGCCCACGTTGTTCCTCTGGGCGTGCGATCGCTCTCCGCGTCCCCATCCATTCAGGGTGCCGACCCAGCGACGGATCGATTCCGGTGACATGATCATCTGCGAGATTCACCCTAAGTACGGCGGCTATTTCACGCATGTCGAGCGAACTTTCTGCATCGGTGAACCGGAAGCGAAGTACTTGGAAATCTATGACGGCTGCCTCGCGGCCTACGAGAGCGGACTCCGTATGTTCGGCCCCGGAAGGAAGATGTCAACTGCCATGGACGCTGTCAAAGCGACCATCGAGTCCCGTGGCCTGGGAATTTGCGAGGCCGGAATCCACGGTCATGGATTGGGTTCGCTCGAATATCCGCGCTACCGGCACCACGCGATCGGCGCGGATCAGGGTGCGATCGCAGCGATGGCCGACCAGTTCCGCGAGAACATGGTGTTCGCCTTCAATATCGACCTGTTCGATCCCAGATGGCGTAACGGGGAGACCGGATGCGTTTTTGCGGAAACCGTGCTCATCACCAATACGGGTGCCCGGCGCATGCACGCCTATTCGACGGAGTTTCAGATCCTCGCTGCCTAGGGGAAGGTGGCAGCCGCGTCCACAATCGCCATGCGGTGCCGCGCCCCGTTTCCCGAGCCGGAGGCGGGCAGGCCCATGAACGACAGGTTACGCGAACGACCATCGCGGGTCTTCCGCCATGGCATAATCGACGAAGCAAGGAGCAAGGAACATGAAGACTGGAATGAGCGATTCGACCGTGCGCGCCGCTGCGCAACGCAGGCTGCGAACGTGCGCGGTGATCCTGGGCCTGGGGATCGCGGCGGCGAGCGGGGCGCTGGCCCAGACCAGGCCCGGATTCGACAAAATGATCGACGATCTGGTCTCGGCGAACCACATCCTCTATCACCAGGGGGTGTTGGATGGATTCGGCCACGTGAGCATCCGCGATCCCCGCAATCCGTCACGATTCCTCATGTCCCGCGCGCTCGCACCGGGGTTGGTCACGCCGGCGGACATCATGGAATTCGATTTCGACGGCAAACCGTTGGACCAGCAGGGAAGGGAAGTCTATTCGGAACGCTTCATCCACGCGGAAATCTACCGCGCTCGCTCCGATATCCACGCGGTGGTCCACAGTCATTCCCCGACGGTCATTCCGTTCAGCGTCACCCAGGTGCCGCTCAGGCCGGTCGCGACCACCGCATCGTTTCTGCATGCCGGCGTGCCGGTGTTCGAGATCAGGGACGTGGCCGGAATGACGAACATGCTGGTGAGAAACGGCGCCCTCGGCAAGGCACTGGCGGCGAAGCTGGGGGCCGGCCCGGTCGTGCTGCTTCGGGGCCATGGCAATGCCGTCGTGGGGCCGGACGTGCGCCGCGTGGTGTCGCGCGCGATCTACACCGAGGTCAATTCGAGGCTGCAGCTTCAGGCGCTCGCCTTGGGCGGGCCGATCACGTACATTTCGCCGGAAGAAGGCACGAAAATGGAGCAGGCGCGGGACGCGAGTCGGACGGGCACGGGTCCGGGACAGGACCGCACCTGGGAGATGTGGAAGCAGGAAGCCTCGATGCGGTCTACGGCAGGATCCCGATGAAGCCTCCAGGCCGGGTCGCCGTATGCCAGGGTCCCTCTCCGCAGTGGCGAGAGCCCTTCCTGCTCTTGGCCCGGGTTACACCTGGCTTGCTTGAACGGCTCAAGCAACACATGTAATTTTTCCGGAAGCCGGCGCTCGCAAAACGCGATCGCCCGCTCGACGGTTTCGCGCCGCCGCCGCGATCCTGAGAGGAGACCCCGATGAGCACTGCCACCGCCGACGAAGTCAGCATCGAGTTCCTGGAGGCTTTTGGCGACGCGTGGAACCAGCACGACGTCGAGCGGCTCATGACCTTCATGGCCGACGACTGCGTGTTCGAAACCACGGCCGGCCCCGAAGTGGGCGGCAAGCGTTTCGACGGCCGCCAGGCCGTAAGGAGGGCTTTTGAACGGGTCTTCCAGATCTTCCCGGACGCCCATTTCGGAAGCGCCGTTCACTTCGTGAGCGGGAATCGTGGCCTCTCGGAGTGGGTTTTCACTGGCACCCCGTCCGACGGGACGCGCCTCGAGGTGAAAGGCTGCGACGTCTTCACCTTCAAGAACGGCAAGATCAGCCACAAGGATTCGTTCTTCAAGAACCGCAAGACCTGAGCGAGCCGAAATTCCCGCAGCCGCACCAATGGCTTTTCCCCGTTCGTGCGGACACCTCTATCAACGCGAATAACCTGCACCTGACAGGGCTGGCGGCGGCAGGACCGGAGTACCTGGCGGCAGCATAGCGTGCGAATGCGCGTGGCGACTACGCCATGCAAACGGGGATACCATCGCGCGCCGAATGCGTCAGACGGCTGGTTCTGATGGCACAATTAACTGTTTGTGTTCATACCCGACTGGGCAGGCTGCCCAGTCAAATGAGGAAGGAGTGAATGGCAATGAGTCTTATCGAGGATCTCGCCGCGGCGAACCGGATTCTGGCGGAGCACGGCGTCATCGACGGCTACGGGCACGTGAGCGTGCGCTCGGATCGCGACCCGCAGCGCTACTTCATGTCGCGTTCGCTCGCACCGGAACTGATCACCGAGGATGACATCCTCGAGTACGACCTGGACAGCAATCCGATCGATCCGCGCGGCCGCGACTCGTATCGGGAGCGCTTCATTCACGGCGAGATCTACAAGACCCGGCCGGAAATCAATGCCGTGGTCCACAACCATTCGCCGTCTATTATTCCGTTCGGCATTACGAGCGAATCTCTGCGTCCCATATTCCATATGGCCGCGTTCGTGGGCGAAGGCGTGCCCAACTTCGAGATTCGGGATGTGGAGAAGGGCACCGATCTGCTGGTGAAGACGCCTTATCTCGGGAAGGCGCTGGCAAAGACGCTGGGAGGAAAGCCGGCCGCGCTGATGCGCGGCCATGGGTCCGTGGTCGTGGGCGAAAACCTGCCCCGCGCGGTGGGCCGCAGCATCTACCTCGAAATCAGCGCCCGATTGCAGATGCAGGCGATGATGATCGCGGGTCCGGCAGGGAAGATCGCCTGCCTCGACGCCAGTGAAGTGAAGGCGTCGGTTCCGCCGCAAGACTACGGACGGGCATGGAACATGTGGCGCGCCAAGGCGCTCGCGCGGATGCGGTCGGAGAAATAGACAGCACGCATTTTGGAGAGTCGTGATGTTGCGCGGACGAAAGGCTGTCCGCGCCGGAGTTCATTGCGCCCGCAGCAGCAGATTGTGATAGGCGTCGACCTCGCAGGTGAACCCCGGCACCACCAGCACCGTGGTCGTCTTGTCGTCGATGAGCGCAGGGCCGGTAAGCGTGTGACCGGGCGCCATCCGATCCCAGTCGTAGGCGGGGGTCTCGACCGGCTTGGGATTGCCATCGAACACGCATAGGCGTGAACCGCGACGGGCGGTTTCGACGCCGGCGGCGGACTGGCTGAGCACCGCCATCTGCACCGGCCGCGATGCCGATGTCACCTTCAACCGGTAGGTGAGGAACTCCGCTGCGCGCCAGGGCATGTTGTAGGTGAACAGCTTCTCGTACTGGGCGTGGAAGTTGTCGAGCAGCCCCTTCAGGTTCTCGGCGTTCAGGTCCTCGGCGGGCAGGTCGATCTCCACCTCATGGAACTGGCCGACATAGCGCATTTCCACCGTGGGCTTGTAGGCCAGTTGCGACTCGGAGATGCCGATGCGCGCAAAGTCTTCCGTGGCCTGCCGGCGCATATCCACATACAGGCTGCTGATTTCGGCAAAATCCAGCTTGTTCTGCCTGCGCGCGCAGGAGCGGGCGTACTCCAGTCCGAGGTCCATGGCGAACATGCCGAAGGCGCTCATCAGAGCGGCCACGCGGGGAACGATCACCATCGGGATGGACAGCTGTTTGGCGATGGCGGCGGCGTGGATGCCGCCGGCGCCGCCGCCGGCCACCAGGGTGAAATCGCGCACGTCATGGCCTTTCTTGGTGCAGACCTCGGTAATCAGGTTGGCCATCACCGTGTTGATGGTGGTGTACATCACCACCGCGGTCTGGCTGGCATCCATATTCAGTTTGCTGCCTACCCGGGCCACGGCCTGATGCGAGCGCGCGACGTCGAGCTTGACGTCGCCGCCCAGGAAGTAATCCGCGGGGATATAGCCCAGCACCAGGTCCGCGTCGGTCACCGACGCGTCCTCGCCCTTGCCGTAGGCGGCAGGCCCTGGATCCGCGCCGGCGCTCTGGGGACCGACGCGCAGCAGGCCCAGGGAATCGATCCAGGCCAGCGAGCCGCCGCCGGCACCGACGGTGGGGACATCGACCATCTTGATGGCCACGCGGTGCTCGCCCACCCAGGAATCCGAGGTAGTGGGAATCTCGCCGTCCTTGATGACGCAGACATCGAAGCTGGTGCCGCCCATGTCGACCGAGAGCAGGTTGTTCTTGCCATGCAGGCCGCCCAGGTAGCTCGCGCCGTAGGGCGCCGCGGCAGGCCCGGAATTCAGCAGGTATACGGCGCGGTCCACGCATTCGTCGACCACCTGCACCATGCCGTTGGCGAGCATCATCAGCAGGCGGCCGTTGCAGCCTTGCTCCTTGAGGCCGGTCTGCAGTTTGCGTGCGTAGCGGGTGATGGAGGGGCCGATGTATGCGCTGATCACGGCGGTGGAGAAGCGCTCGAACTCCCGGAATACCGGCAGGATCTCGTGCGAGGTGGTCACATAGGTCTCGGGTGTCATCGACTGGACGATGCGCTTGGCCTTGAGTTCATTTTCGCCGTTCGCATAGGAATGCAGGAAGCAGATGGCGATGGCGGTACAGCCTTCGTCCAGGAGTCTGTGCGCGGCGGTCCGAAGTTCGCCCTCGTTCAACGGGGTGAGGATCTCGCCGGTGTAAAGGGTGCGCTCCTCGACTCCCAGGGACAGATGACGGGGCACCAGCGGCTGGTAGGGTTCGATGAACATGTCGAACATGGAGCCGTGCAGGTTTCTGATGCCGCGGCGCATCTCGACGATGTCTCGAAAGCCCTTGGTGGTGATCGTGCCCACCTTGGCGCCCCGCTCGGTGATCAGGATGTTGGTGCCCAGCGTCGTGCCGTGGACGATCTGCTCCACATCGCCCAGAAACTGCTTCAGCGTCTGCCCGTAGTGCTTGGCCGCCTTGCCCACGGCAGCGAAAAAGCCCAGCGTCGGGTCGTCGGGCGTCGTGGAGGCCTTGAAGCGCTGCAGTTGACCGGATTCCTCGAGCACCAGACAGTCAGTGAAGGTTCCGCCTACGTCGATCGTCAGTTGTTTCACCGTGCATTCTCCATTTTCTCGTCGCTGGGTTTCATTTCGATCTCCAGCGTCTCTTCGTTGATCACCGCCTCAAACCGCTGGGCCGGGGGCGACGAACGCAGCTTGGCCGTGGCCGCCTCGTCCACCTTCATGTTCACAGGATCCAGAATCACGCCGTAGACCAGCCGTGCAACCTCCGCGGTGATTTTTTCGTTCTTCACGTCCGTCGCGACCTTGTCAACCGGCCGCAGCCAGGGGTTGCCCACGCCGCCGCCGCCGGGGCTGAGCTTGACGACCACGTCGCCTTTCTTGACTTCGGCCATCCGGTGCGGCTTGACGCGGATCTTCTGGTCGCCCCGCAGGATGAAGGTCCGGGCGAGGGGAACCCGCTGGCCGCCCTGGGCGCCCTTGCCCTGGACCACGTCGCCGTCGGAGCTGCCGGTGGACATGCGCCCGTCGCTGCCTTCGTTCACCGCGCGCCAGTCGATGCCGCCGCCGCCCCGCCAGCGGCCGTGGCCGCTGAAGTTCGGACGCGTTTCGAAATTCACCATGCGCCAGGGGAAGCGGATCTCCGCTTCTTCGATGCTGCCGCGCTGCACCGAGCCTAGAGTGGTGATCGTGGTGGGACCGGTCATGCCGTCGTGGCCCCAGACCGCGCCGGCGCTGCCGTCGTAGTCGAAGGTGGTGCGCACATAGCGCTCCCCGGTCCGGGTGTCGGTGGCGAAGGTATAATCGCCGCGATGCTTGCCCCAGCTGGCGATCGACCGGTCGGGCCTGGCCTTGCTCAGCGCCTCGACCACCGATTCGAGCACCTGGCCGCCGATGCTGATGGGGCAGGCGCCGACGGTGGCCGGATACTTGCAGTTGGTCACGTTCCCGAGCGGCGCGATCACCGTCATCGGCCGCAGCGAGCCCTGATTGTGAAAATCCGCCAGCGCGGGGTCCATATAGACGATGACCGCGGCGGCGGCTCGCGCGTATGTGCTGGCGTAAACGCAATTGATGAATCCGGGGCGCTGGGCGTCGCTGCGCGAAAAGTCCAGCGTGATCTCGTCGCCCTTGATGCTCACGTCCACCCGCACCGTAACCGGCTCATCGAGAATAGTGCCGTCATCGTCGGTGGCGGACTCGCCCGAATAAGTGCCGTCGGGTATCGCCGCGATCTCCGCGCGCACCGCGCGCTCGGTGCGGTCCATCATCTGGTGGATGGACGCGAGCACCGTGTCCTTGCCATAGCGCCGCAGCAGATCGATGATGCGGTTCTCGGCGAACTTGCTGGTGGCGATCATGGCGTCGGTGTCGATCTTGACCTCGACCGGCCAGCGCACGTTGTTGAAGATCAGCTTGTTCAGATCGGCATCCACCACGCCGCGCTTGATCACTTTCAGGGGCGGGATGTTCAGGCCCTCGGCGATGATGTCGTAGGCATTGGCGAAGTAGCCGCCGGGAAACGAACCGCCGGTGTCCATCATGTGCCCGCGCACCAGCGTGAAGAACAGCAGTTCCCCTTCGTAGAACACCGGCCGGATGTAG
>MEQZ01000002.1:0-147 GCA_001770425.1 Betaproteobacteria bacterium RIFCSPLOWO2_02_FULL_65_20
GTACTTTCCGCTGCTGGTGCCCGAATGCCTGCTGATCGAGCCCACCGAAACGGAATCCAAAGACACGCTCGACGCCTTCGTCGCGGCGATGGCTGAAATTCTCGCCGAAGCGCACGCGCATCCCGAGCTCGTGAAATCGGCGCCGCA
>MEQZ01000002.1:183-601 GCA_001770425.1 Betaproteobacteria bacterium RIFCSPLOWO2_02_FULL_65_20
CGCGCGCGAGCCGGATCTGGTGTGGCGCGGCGCGGACCCCGGCAGAGGGCGCGACACGCTTGAATAGAAGGTACGGATGAAAACCGATGCCGCGCTCCTTCGCCACTGCGCCGAGGCGATCGCCCAGGCCGACGGCCTGCTGGTCACGGCGGGCGCGGGCATGGGGGTCGATTCGGGGCTGCCGGATTTCCGCGGTACGCAGGGGTTCTGGCGCGCGTATCCGGCGCTCCGCCGCGCGCGGATCGCATTCGAGGCTATCGCCAGCCCTGCCGCGTTCGACGCCGATCCGCGGCTCGCCTGGGGCTTCTACGGCCATCGGCTGGCGCTCTACCGCAAGACCGTCCCGCACGAGGGCTTTGCCATCCTGAAAGCAGTCGGCGAGGCGACGGAAAACGGCGCCTTCGTCTTCACCAGCAAC
>MEQZ01000002.1:609-11229 GCA_001770425.1 Betaproteobacteria bacterium RIFCSPLOWO2_02_FULL_65_20
TCGGCAAGGCGGGATATTCCGGCGAACGGGTATGCGAGATCCACGGCTCCATCCACCACCTGCAATGCATGCGCGGCTGCTCGGACGCAATCTGGCCCGCGGCGGATTTCGCACCTGAGATCGACGAGGAAAAATGCCTGCTGCGCTCCGCGCTACCCGTCTGCCCCTGCTGCAAGGGCCTGGCGCGGCCGAACATCCTCATGTTCGGCGACTGGGGCTGGATTGAATCGCGCCAGCAGGCGCAAACTGCCGCACTGCACGCGTGGCTCAAGCAGATGAAGCGGCCGGTCATCGTCGAAATCGGCGCCGGCACGACGATTCCTTCGGTGCGACATTTCGGCGAGGCGGCGCGCGGCGCGCTGATCCGCATCAACCCCACCGAGCCCGGCCTGCCGAAGGGCAAGGGGTTCGGCTTGCGCATGGGCGGGCTCGAAGGCATCCGGCGGCTGCGCGACGCGCTTGCCGCAATGTGAGCGAGCCCACACGCGGTGTGGCGACCGCCCCGTTCCAGATCGCTTAAGATTCCGAACGATTCGGTTCAACAACAGGGAGAACACGATCATGACCAAGCCCCGCCTCTTTCCCGCGCTCGCCGTTGCACTGCTCGCGCTTGCGGCGGCACCGGTGGCCGCGAACGCCCAGATCGCCGCGCCGCGCACGCTCGCGGAACTCAAGACCGAAGTCCAGCAGCGCGCAGACCGCAAGGCGTATCCGGTGTCGGAACTCGATGCACGCGAGGTTCGCGAGGCGCTCGCGAACCTCCGCAGCCTGGACCGCGACGATTGGGCGGCGGCATGGAGCGCGATCGGCGATCGTCGCCTCGCTCTGGCCAAGGCGGGCGAACCCTCCGATCGCAGCACTGCGGCCAAGCATTACAAGTACGCTTTCGAGTACTACCTGTTCGCCCGCTTTCCGCTCGAGAACTCGCCCGGAAAGGTGCGGGCCTACGGCCGCGCGCTGGACGCGTTCGCCGCCTACGCGAAGCTGCAGGATCCGCCGATCGAGATCGTGCGCATTCCGTTCGAGGGCAAGGAGATCGTCGGCTACCTCCGGCTTCCGAAAGACGTCCGGCCGGCGCCGGTCGTCGTCACCATCGGCGGGCTGGACGGACGCAAGGAAAACGCTTCATTCCGCCACGACGCCTACCTCGCTCACGGCGTCGCGTATTTTTCCTTCGACATGCCCGGCACCGGGCAGTCGACGATACGCCGGGTCGTGCCGGGCGCCGAACGCGAGTTTTCGCGCGTACTCGACTATATCGCTGCGCGAACCGAACTCGATGCGAAGCGCGTCGTGGTCTATGGTCCTTCCTGGGGCGGCCACTTTGCCGCCCGCCTTGCATTCACCGAGCGCGGGCGCATTCGCGGCGCAGTAGTGCAGGGCGGACCGGTCCATGAATACTTCCAGCCCGAGTGGCAGAGGAAGGCCGTCGGCACGCGCGAATATCTGTTCGAGCTGTTCGAGGCGCGCGCTGCGATCTACGGCGCCGGGACGCTGGAGGAGTTTCTCGCCTACGGCCCGCAGATGTCGCTCAAGACCGCCGGCTGGCTGGAAAAGCCTTCGGCGCCGATGCTGGTCATCAACGGCATGAGGGACACCCAGGTTCCGGTCGAGGATGTGTTTCTTCTGATGCGGTCGGGTTCGCCCAAGGAAGTGTGGATCAACCCGCAGGGCGGGCACATGGGGCGCAGTGCCGCTTTGTCCGATCAGAAGATATTCGAGACGGTAACGCTGCCCTGGGTGGTGCGCGCACTGAAGTGACCCGGGCGCACCGCCGGGTCAAAGAAGGCTGCGGAATGCGCTAGAGAGGGGGTGAACAATGATCCGCATCTGCACAGCAGACGATCTGACCGCCATCTGCGCCATCATCAACGACGCGGCGCAGGCCTACAAGGGGGTCATTCCGGCCGATCGCTGGCATGAACCCTACATGCCGCCGGAGGAGTTGAAGCACGAAATCGAGAGTGGCGTGGTGTTCTGGGGAGTCGAAGCCGGCGGGGAACTCGTCGGCGTCATGGGCATCCAGGACCGGGGCGAGGTCGATCTCATCCGGCACGCCTACGTGCGCACGCGCAGCCGCAGACAGGGCATCGGTAGCGACCTGCTGCGCCATCTCGAGCGCCTGACAGCGAAGCCCATCTTCATCGGCACCTGGTCCGACGCGATCTGGGCGATCCGGTTCTACGGGAAGCACGGATACCGCGTGCTCGGTCGACCCGAAACGGAGGCTTTGCTGAAAAAGTACTGGACGATCCCGGAGCGACAGATCGCGACCTCGGTGGTTCTCGCCAGTCCGGGGTGGGTATCGACCTGATCAGAGGCGGTTGGCAATACGGCGAAAGTGGTACCCCAGGATGGACAGCTCCATCGCCGCGTGGAATTTCCTGGGGCTCGCGAGCAGCGTCGACCAGAACAGCCACCAGTACGCGCGCCGCCCGGCGTGCCAGACGCCGAGCAACCAGAGCGACTTCAGGAACGCCTTCACTTCCGAACCCGAGAGCCGCACCGACGGGCCGCGCGGCTGGTAGGTGCGCAGAAAGGCGCGGATGCGGCGGTAATAGTGCTTCGGTTCGTAGAGCCTGCGCATCAGCTCGCTGTATCCCGATAGCAGGAACTCCCGGTCCAGCCGGGTGACGAAGTTGATCGCCGCGCCGGTATTGTTGCCGCAGGTTTCGGCCAGGATCCGGCCCTCGCGCGCAAGGCGCCGGTAGAGCGCCGTTTCGGGCAAGGCGGTGAGCAGGCCCACCATCGCGGTCACGACGCCGGATTGCTGGATGAACTCGAACTGCCTCCGGAAAATGTCCTGCGGGTCGCTGTCGAAGCCGATGATGAACCCGCCCATCACTTCGAGTCCCGCGCGCTGGAGGATGCGCACCGAATCGCCCAGATCGCGTTTGCGGTTCTGCTGCTTGCCGCACTCCTCGAGGCCTTCGGCCGACGGTGTTTCGATGCCCAGGAACACTTTCTTGAACCCGGCCTGCACCATCAGCTCGCACAGCGCCGGGTCATCGGCGAGATTCATCGACGCCTCGGTGAGGAAGCCCATCTTAGCCTTCACGCGCTCGCGCCACGCGATCAGCTCGCGGAGCAATTCCCTGGTGCGCCCGCGGTTGCCGATGAAGTTGTCATCGACGATGAAGACCATATCCTTCCAGCCGGCAAGGCGCAGCGCTTCCAGCTCCCGCACGACCTGGGCCGGCGCCTTGGTGCGCGGAATTCGCCCGTTCATGACCACGATGTCACAGAACTCGCAGTTGAACGGGCAGCCGCGGGAGAACTGGACCGGCATGGTGACGTAGTCGCGCAGATCGACGAGGTCCCAGCGCGGCACGGGCGCCCGGCGCATGTCGGGCCAGCCGGTCGAGCGGTAGGCGGGCCGCAACGAGCCGCGCTCCAGGTCCCGCACCACCTCGTCGATCAGCTCTTCGGCCTCGCCAAGCACGAAGTGCGGGATCTCCGGGAAATCCTGGTGTCCGGTCGTAAACAGGGGACCTCCGGCGAGGACGGGTTTGCCGAGCGCGGCGCAGCGCGCAGCCACGTCATGCGCCGAGTCCTTGTGCACGATCATTCCACTCAGGAAGACGTAATCGGCCCAGCCGAGCGCCGCATCGCTGAGCGGCGCTACGTTGAGATCGGCGAGCCTCAGGTTCCAGGCGCGCGGCAGCATGGCCGCGATCGTGAGCAGGCCGAGCGGCGGAAACGCGGCCTTTTTCGACACGAACTTCAGGACATGCCTGAAGCTCCAGAAGGTGTCCGGAGAGCGCGGGTAGACCAGAAGGATGTTCACGCGGCGCGTCCCAAATTATCAGCATAGGAAACGCGATCAACTTGTACAAGAAAGAATCAGAAGCTCTGCGCGCGCTCCAGCGTCTTGAGGAAATGGTCGGCCGGTTGATAGCCGACCACCCGCAGGCCCTCGATTTCACGGCCGCTCCTGTCGAAGAAGATGATGCCCGGCGGCCCGAACAGGCGGAAACGCTTCAGCAGCGCCTTGTCATCGGCATTGTTCGCGGTGACGTCGGCTTGCAGCAGCAGCATGCCGGCGAATTTCGCCTGCACCTGCGGATCGCTGAAGGTGTAGCGCTCCATTTCCTTGCACGACACGCACCAGTCGGCGTAAAAATCGAGCATCACCGTCCTGCCCGCCGTCTTGAGCCTATCGTCGAGTTCGGCGAGCGTCCGGACGCGCTCGAAGCGGGTCGCCACGACCGCGCCATCGCCGGCCGCGGCGCGCAATCCGGCCAGCGGCTGCAGCGGATCCCGGCTGCCCGCCAGCGCCCCTATCACCAGCGCCACGCCGGCCACCAGCGCGATCAGGCCGCAGCCCTTCCACAACCGCGCATAGCCCGAGGCGTCCGCAGGCAGCGGGTCGATCGCGCGCAGGAACATGGCCGATACGATGAGCAGCGCGGCCCAGGCGAGCATCTGGACCATTGCCGAAAGCACGGGCGAGACGATCCAGATCGCCACGCCCAGCAGCAGCGTGCCGAAGAACTTCTTCACGGTTTTCATCCACGGCCCGGACTTGGGCAGCAGCGCGCCCTCGGAAACGCCCACCGCCACCAGCGGCACGCCCATTCCCAGGGCCATCACGAACAGCGCACTCCCGCCCATCACCACGTCGCGGGTCTGGCTGATATAGAGCAGCGCTCCGGCCAGGGGTGCGGCGACGCACGGACTCATGATCACGGCGGACAGCGCGCCCATCGCAGCGACCGAGGCGATCTGCCCCCCCTCGAGCTTGTGGTGCGCGGCCGAGAGACGGTGATGCAGGAACCCCGGCAGCTGGATATCGTGAAAGCCGAACATCGACAGCGCCAGCCAGACGAATATGAGCGCGAACGCGGACAGCACCCAGGGATTCTGCAGTGCCGCGGCGAGCAACGACCCGGAATAGGCGGCGGCCACCCCGGCCGCGGCGTAGGTCACCGACAATCCGGCAACGTAGGCCAGCGACAGGAACAAGGCGCGCAGCTTGTTCATGTCCCTGCCCTCACCGACGATGATCCCGGAAAGAATCGGTATCATCGGCAGCATGCAGGGCGTGAACGCAAGCAGCAGTCCGAAACCGAAGAAACTGACCAGCACCAGCCAGGCGCTTCCCGACTCGAATATGGCCGCGATGTCGGTGTCGCTCGCGGAAGTGGATAAGCGCGGCGAAGGCGCCACCGCCGGCGGTACGTTGGTCAGGGACGGCGAAGACCGCACACCGCCAAGCATGCCCGAGAGCGTGCCGGGCGCCGGACCCGCGGAGGCGAAGCGAATCTCGGCAAACTGGTCGTGCGGCACGTAACAGACCCCGGAATCGGCGCAGCCCTGCGAAGTCACTTTCAGCCTGAAGCGGTCCAGGCCGCCGGTGCCCTCGATCGGCACCAGGATGCGCAGATTCCCGCGGTAGGTCTCGACCCGGCCGAAGAACGGGTCGTTGTGAATCTCTCCCGGCGGAAACCGCGCAGCGCCCAGACTTACGCTCGCCGGTTCGGTGGCGAAACGAAACCTTTCCCGGTACATGTAGTAGCCATCGGCGATGCGATAGGTGACCTCGAGCATGCCGGTATCCAGCGCCCGGGCAGAAAACCGGAATGCCTTGTCCGGCACGAGCAGGTCATCGGTGCCGCCCGCCCATAGCGCGGACGTGCCGCACAACAGGCAGAGAAAGAGGAACAGTCGCTTCATCGGCCGCATGCAAGCCCTATTGACCCTGTGGATCGAGCGGACGCGTTTCGGCGGCGACCCAGTCGAGGTAGGCGGTATAACCTGCCGCGACTGGGACAGCGATGATTTCCGGGAGTTCATAAGGATGCACGGCGCGGATGGCCGCTTCGAGCGAGGCATAGCAGTCGCGCGTGGTCTTGATCAGCATCGGATGCTCTTGCGTGCTTTCAACCGCCCCCTTCCACCTGTAGACCGAGCGGCACGGCGCAAGGATGTTGACGCACGCGGCAAGCCGCGCCTCCACCAGCGACTGCGCCAGCCGCTCCGCGCTTGGGCGATCAGGGAGGTTGGTGAGCACGAGCAGCGTTTCCATGGGGCAGGTAGCCTGGTGACGGCAGGTGGCGCAGGGGGTCAGCCGGGCTGCGCCGCTGCCTGCGGCACGCCTTCGTGGACTGTCGGGTAGCGCAGGCGGATGCCGAGCCCGTCCTTCATCCGGCGGTTGACCAGCCGCCGGGATTCGCTCATGAACGACAGCAGGACCGGCGAGATCCGCCCGGCCGCCTCGGCGCGGCGCACCCGCGGCGGCCGCGGCAGGCCCATGCGGTCGGCAACCAGGTCGAAATACTCGCCCATTTTCATTTCGCTGTCATCGCTCGCGTTGTACACGCCCTCACCCGAAGAAAGCCCCGCGGTGAGTATTGCGGCCAGATCGTCGGCGTGAATGTGATTGGTGTAGACGTCGTCCTCGTCCGCAAGCACGGGCGCACCGCGCTCAAGCTGCGCAAGCGGCAGGCGATCGGCGGCATAAATGCCGGGCACGCGCAGGATGACCAGCGCGATGCCGCGCTCGCCGCACCAGCCTGAGAGCACGGTTTCCGCATCCACGCGGCGCCGTGCACGATCGGTCTGCGCATGGACCGGACGTGACTCGTCCACGGCGTCGCCGCCGCAGTCTCCATAGACACCGCTGGTACTGATGTACACCACCCGCTGTGGTAACATTGCGCCGCCTTTTTGCGCCTGGGCAAGTGAAGCGAGCAGGTTGCGCGTGCGCACGTCCTGCGTGCCGGTTTGCGGGGGTGGTGCGGCATGAACGATCAGCTCCGCCGCACCGGCAAGCGGCGCCAGCGTTCCGGGCTGATCGAGGTCCCCGACGACCAGACGAACGCCCGATGCGGCAAGCGCCGGATCCGGCGCACGAGCGAGCGCGGCGACCTCGTAACGCCCGAGCCAGTGCGGGAGCGCGCGTCGGGCCACGTCGCCGCAGCCGATGACGAGTAGGCGTTTCCGTTCCATGCGCGAATTTTACCCTGCTGCCCCATGACCCATCCGACCACCCATCAGATCACCATCGGCAACACCGGCCACCGGCTCACGGCCAACCCCGGCGAGACCATACTGCAGGCCGCGATGCGGGAGGGTCTGATTCTGCCCTACGGCTGCCGCGACGGCGCCTGCGGCAGCTGCAAGGGCAAGCTCATCGAGGGCAGCATCGATTACGGCAAATACTCGGACAAAGCCCTCACCGATGCCGAGCGCCAAGCGGGCATGGCCCTGTTCTGCCAGGCGCTCCCCTTGAGCGACCTGGTGATCGAAGCGCGCGAGGTGCGCAAGGCGGGCGACATCCGGATCCGAACGCTTCCCTGCCGCGTGCAGAAGATCGAGCGCCCGACCGACGACGTGGCCATTCTCCACCTGAAGCTGCCCGCGAACGAGCGGCTGCAGTTCCTCGGCGGACAGTATCTGGACATCCTGCTGAAGGACGGTACACGGCGCAGCTTCTCCATGGCCAACGCGCCGCACGACGACGAGATGCTGCAGCTGCACGTCCGCCACGTGGCCGGCGGCGCGTTCACAGACCACGTGTTCGTCAAGATGAAGGAGCGCGATATCCTGCGTTTTGAGGCGCCGCTGGGCACGTTCTATCTGCGCGAGGACAGCGACCAGCCTATCGTGTTCGTGGCGAGCGGCACGGGTTTTGCACCCATCAAGTCGATGATCGAGGGCGCCTTCGCCAAGGACATCAAGCGCCCGATGACGCTCTACTGGGGAGGCCGCCGGCCGCGCGATCTCTACCTTTCGGACCTGCCGGCGAAGTGGGTTGCGGAGCACGCCAATTTCCGCTTCATTCCCGTGATCTCGGATGCGCTCCCCGAGGACCACTGGACCGGGCGGCGAGGCTTCGTGCACCGGGCGGTGATGGAGGATTTTCCGGACCTGTCGGGCTATCAGGTCTATGCCTGCGGCGTGCCGGTGATGGTCGATGCGGCGCGGCGCGATTTCTCCACCCAATGCGGGCTGCCCGATAGCGGGTTCTACGCCGACTCGTTCACGACCGCCGCCGACCGTCCCGCGTAGGCCGCTATAAGCCGCAGTTGCAGGGACGGGTTGCTCTTTTGCAATTCGTGCCCATCGCACTTAAGGCATTAAAACCAAAGGAAACTGATTTTGAGCCCCGGACTCTCGGCGAGCATGTCCGGAAACGGCGGTTGGAATTGGCGCTGACTCAGAAGCAGGTTGCGGATTCGTTCGGGGTCACCTCCTTTACTGTCCTGAACTGGGAAAAGGGCTACACGGAACCGCCAATCGGCTCCTATCCGGCCATCCTGCGGTTCTTGGGATACGACCCTTTCCCAGAGCCCACCACGGTGTCTGAGGGAATATTCGCCCTGTGGCGCGTCAGGGGCTGGTCGATCAAAGAAGCGGCCCAACGTCTCGGGGTCGACGAGGGGACGTGGGGAACTTGGGAAAGAGGTACAACTGTACCCTGGCCGCGTTACGCGAGACTACTCGAGCGGTTCCTGGCGGCCTCGCACAATTGAGCCTAAGAAAACACCCAGTCATAGTCATTCCAGATCACGCTGAGTTGCCATGAGCGGCCTATTTCTTGAGCAGCCCGCTACTAATATGCCACTCGGGGAGCAACATCATTCACGATACGGATTCTATGCACAAGATACCCCCCGATTCTGTGGACAAACTCTGCCGACAGCGGAAGCTGGCCCATCTCGGCCTGGCCGGGAAAGTCAATCACCAAATCTGCACCGCATATCCCACTTTCATTACCCTAGATGCCAGTTGACCATATTGGCTGGGGAGCGTAGGATCGCAAAGGTCTTACCATTGACATTTATAGATTTCACCATATGTTTCAACGTCTTTCTACGCAAACGATGCCCGCTAAGGACGCCGAAAGCACGGTTGTGCGAGGCGTTACGCGAACGAGTTCCTCCTTTGAGCGCCTAAAGGTTCGACGGACTTTTGAGGTCATCGTCGATCTGATTAAGGAGCGCATCTTCTCGGGCACATACAAGCCCGGGGATCGACTTCCCCCAGAGCGAGAATTCGCCGACGTCCTCGGCGTCGGACGTCCGGCGGTCCGGGAAGCCTATCGCGCGCTGGAGCTGATCGGCATTCTGGAGATCCGCAAGGGTAAGCAGGGCGGCGCCTTCATAACCGAGCAGGACCACCGCCTGGTCACGCAAACGCTAGGGGATCTGATCCGGCTGCGCCAAGTCGGCTTGGCGGAACTTACCGAAGCGCGCCTGATCCTCGAGAAGGACGTCGCCGAACTGGCGATACAGCGCGCCGTACCGGAAGACGTCGCAAAGCTGCGCGCCAACATCGACAGCGCGATCGCCCAGTCGCACAGCGGCATCACAGCCTCCGAGGAAAACCTGCGCTTTCACACACTTCTGGGCGAAATGTCGGGCAATCCCATCCTGGCAATGATGCTCGCGTCGATCATGGATCTGCTGCGCCTGGTCATCCGCGCCGCCTCGCCAGGTCCCGACGCTTCGCTCGACACAGCCACCGATCACATCGACATCGTCGATGCGTTGCAGGCACGCGACTTCGGGCTCCTGTGGCCGCTGCTTGAGGATCATATTCGCCGCTCGAACGGCAAGCTAATTGAGCTTGCCAGCCAATCGCCCCTACTCGATTCAATGGCGCAGGCCGATCACCGAAAGAACCTGCAACGCCGGTCATCGGCCGAGCAAGCCGCATCACTAGCCACCCGGCACGAGGTATGAGATATGGCCATGTACGACAGAGAACCGATCAGACTGAAAACCGATGTGCTGGTCGTTGGCGGGGGACTCGCCGGCACGAACGCTGCCGTCGGTGCAGCGGAGGCCGGTGCGAGCGTGGTCGTGATGGACAAGGGCAAGATCGAGCGCAGCGGCGACATCGGCGGCGGCGTCGATCATTTCCTTGCGTATCTTAACGAGGGCCCCGCATGGGATACCCGCGAGGCGTTCCTCGGCTATGTGGAAAAGGTCGGCCGCGGCACCAACCATATTTCCCATATCGAGTCGCTTTTCTGCGACGAGTTGCCGGCGGCGATCGAGCGCATGGCCCGGATCGGCAATCCGCTGACCCAGCCCGATGGCACCTACTATCGCACCGCTTCGATGGGCCAGCCGGGCCCCTATTGGATTAACTTCAACGGCAAGCTCCTGAAACCCAAGCTTGCGCGCGCAGTACGCAAGCTCGGCTGCAAAGTGCTTTCCCGGGTCATGACGGTGGACTTGCTGGTTGATTCAGGCCATGTCGTGGGCGCGCTCGGGTTCCACATTCACACGGGCCGGTTTTTCATCGTCGAAGCAAAAGCGACGGTCGTTGCCACCGGCAACACCAACCGGATCTTCGAGAACCCGCGCGGGAATCCGTTCAACACTTGGTTATGCCCGTACAACACGGGCGATGGCCAGGTGATGGCGCTACGGGCCGGAGCATCGCTCACCAACATGGAATACATGCGGTTGACAATGCTGCCCAAGGGGTTCGCAGCTCCCGGATTCAACGCGCTCACCGGGATGGGTGGGCGCTTCATGAACAGTCTCGACGAGTACTACATGGAGAAGAACCACCCGCTGGGCAATCGTGCGCCCCGTTATGCCTGCGTGATGAACAGCCTGGATGAAATGCGGGCCGGCCGCGGGCCGATTTTCATCGACTGCC
>MEQZ01000002.1:11263-15506 GCA_001770425.1 Betaproteobacteria bacterium RIFCSPLOWO2_02_FULL_65_20
GACGGTAACGCTGCAGCAACCGCCCCGGGGCTCTTTGCCTGCGGCGATGCGGCCGACCACAATCGCTGCGTCCACGGCGCGGTCACCGGAGGCTTCCGTGCAGGGAAATCCGCGGCAGGCTACGCCAAGTCACAGAATCTGGCACCAAGCGAAATGATCCGAAACACGCGTGAACGCATGGACAGATTTATTGCACCGCTCCTGCGCGGATCGGGTTATCCATTCCAGCAGATCGAAGATACGATTCGCAAGATCATGTCCGAGCACGTCGGCATGACACGCACCGATCTCGGCCTGCGGAAAGGACTGGAAAAGCTCGAGCGCCTGGCGCCGCACCTCGATGACATGAAGGTGGAAGACCTGCACGGGTTGATGCGATCTCACGAGACGCGTTCGATCCTGACCGTCGGAAAGATGATGGCGACCGCCGCGCGGTTTCGCACCGAAAGCCGCAACAAGCCGTATCACTACCGCCTGGACTATCCGGAGACCGACGACGCCAACTGGTGCGGGCTGGTTGTGGTGCAGGTGAAGAATGGCGGGGCGGACAGCGGGTTCCAGTGCTCCTTTGAGCGCATTGTGTACAAATCACATTAGAGGGGTCTGGCCATGCCGATGGTATTCGACTATGAACGATGCGACGGCTGCGGGGACTGCGCCGCGGTCTGTCCGGGCGACGTGATCTACCTGAAGCACGACGCCGTCAGGAAGCGCCCCTACAACCGCTACGTGGATGAGTGCTGGCATTGCGGTTCATGCCGTCAGGATTGCCCGCAACAGGCAATTAAGGTGACGTTTCCGCCTGATATGCTGTGCACCTGAAGGACAGCTGTCGGCGCCGAGTGGCGCTTCAACCCAAATCCCCGCAATGGAGGTAAACGATGATCAAGCGGATTCTTGCCGGCATTCTTGTATGCATCGCTGCCAGCGCAGCCGCGGTGGCGCAGCCCTACCCCTCCAGGCCGATCAGGTTTATTGTCCCCTACCCCCCCGGTGCGCTGACCGATCTGCTGGCCCGCACCATCGGCGAGCGCCTGGGCGCAGCGTTGAAGCAGGCGGTCGTGGTCGAGAACAAGCCAGGCGCCGGGACTCTGGTAGGGGCGGAGTTCGTCGCCAAGTCGGCGCCGGATGGTTACACCCTGCTCATGGCCACGAGCACCACGCTCGGCATGAGTCCGGCCATGTATAAGAACCCCCCGATCAATCCTGTGCGCGACTTCGCTCCGGTATTACAGGTCGGAACAGTGAACTTTTTTCTCGTAGGCAACCCGTCTTTCCTCGCGAAAAACATGCGCGAACTGATCGAGGTGATCAGGGCGAATCCGGGCAAGTTCAATTACGCCTCGGTCGGCAACGGCAGCGCGCACCACCTGTTCATGGAAATTCTGAAGAAGGAGGTCGGTCTTGACATTCAGCATATTCCCTACAAGGGCACGCTCGCCGCGCTGACCGATGTCATGTCCGGGAAAGTCCAGATCATGTTCAGCGACGCAACCGCAGCATTGCCCAATATCCGCGCCGGCAAGGTGCTCGCGTATGGGACTTCGGCGGGTAAACAGACCGAATTGATCGCGTCGGTACCACCCATCGCTGAGACGGTTGCGGGATATGACTGGCAGGCTTGGCAGGGCGTGGTTGCACCGGCGGCAACACCGCCCAAAATAGTTGCAAGACTCGGGACCGAACTTCAGCGCATTCAGTCGAGCAGCGAGTTTCGCGATCTCCTGACGAAATTCGGCATGGAACCGTCGCCGCCAAACACGCCGGAGCAGTTCGCGGCGATCGTAAAGAGTGATGTCGAGCGCTGGGCAATAGCGGTCGCCGCCTCCGGGGCACGTGTGGATTAGACCCAAATAGTCCTGTCGTTCACGTATGGATTTCCAAGGTAAGAGGAGCAGCCCGGTGCGAACGATTTCCGCGAGTGCGTCGATAGAGAAGGCAGGGTTCGAAGTGGTCCCGATCAACGGATACATTGGGGCGGAGATTCGTGGTATCGACCTGCGACGCTCCTTAGCACCGGAGCAGTTCAGGGTTATCCACAATGCGCTAGTCGAGCATGAAGTCATTGTCATGCGAGATCAAGACATCACGCTTGAGCAGCAATTGGCGTTTGGCAGGCTGTTCGGGAAACTCTCTATTCACCCATTTTCCCCGAACATGAAAGACAAACCGGAGGTCATCGTCCTCGATTACTCCGTAGATAACCCTCCGGCCCTTACTGATGTCTGGCATTCGGATGAGACATTTCGCGACATTCCTCCCCTGGGCACGATCCTCCGGGCTCGCATCGTTCCGACCTCGGGCGGCGACACCCTATTCGCAAGCATGACCGCCGCCTATCGAGGACTGAGCGAGAGAATGAAAAAGTACATTCATGGCCTAGAGGCGCAGCATGACTTCAAGCCGTTTCGCACCCTGTTCGGCAGTTCCCCGAAAGAACGCGCGACACTGCGGCGACTCGAAGACAGCTTTCCCAATCCATGGCATCCGGTTGTTCGCGTGCATCCCGTTACGCGAAAACGGATTCTCAACGTGAATCCGCAGTTCACGGTTCGGATAAGGGACATGAAAGAAGATGAAAGCAGCCATTTGCTCCAGTTTCTTTATCGACAGGCGCTGGTACCCGAATATCAGCTCCGAGTCAGGTGGCAACCGAATACGGTGGTGATGTGGGACAACCGGTCTGTTCAGCACTACGCTCCCCACGACTATTACCCTCGGCGCCGCTTGATGGAGCGAGTGACAATCGTCGGAGACAGGCCCATCGGAGTAAGCGGCCCATATGCTGCTGAAAGTGCCCCGGACAAAGGTGGACGGAAACAGGTGGAGACCGGGTCAAAGCCGGGCCGGTCCGTGCGACGCGCCTTCGAGCGTCACTGAACACCGGCACGGCAGACGATGCCATCGCCGCATCGGGCAGAGACTACCCTTATTCGAATCGCAAAGCCGTGGGGTCACGTTTCCACTCACGACACGCTACTGCACGGCGTCGCTCTGATGCCGTAAAGAACGATTCGGTGGCCAGGTGTAGCAGAGCATTCATCCTCCGATCTGCTAATCGACGCGGGCGCCTGCAATCTTGACAAGCTCCGCCGCAGTCGCGATTTCTCCGCGGATGAATGCCGCGAACTCCTCGGGTGTGCCCGTCGCGGGTTCGGCTCCCCGAGGCACAAGCATGTCCCTGACGTCCGGCATGCGCATGATTTTCCCGATCTCGCTGTTCAGGCGGGAGACAATCCGGATCGGCGTTCCCGCGGGCGCAACGACGCCGAACCAGGTATTGACATTGAATCCCGGGAGCCCCGCCGCTTCCGCGATTGTGGGCAAGTCCGGCATGGCCTTCGAGCGCTCGCCGCTGACCACCGCGAGGGCGCGCAACTTGCCCTGGGCGAGGAGAGCGCGCACAGTCGGCATCTGGATGATCGTCACGGGCACTTGGCCGGAGAGAACGGCTGGTAGCACCATCCCCTGACCTTTATAGGGGACATGAACCATGTTGATCCCCGCTCTGCGTTTCAGCAGTTCCCCGGCGAGGTGGGCGCCGCTCGCATTGCCTCCGGAGGCGTAGTTGAGTTCCCCGGGGCGTGACTTCGCCAGGGCGATCAACTCACGCACGGTGTTCACCTGTAGCGACGGATGCACGACGAGCACCGCGGGGCTCAACACCAACAACGTGACCGGCGCGAAACTCTTCTCCGCATCGTAGGGCATATCGCTGCGCAAGCTGGGATTGATCGCCAGAGCTGGCGGGGCCAGGAGAATGGTGTAACCGTCCGGCGCCGCCTTGGCAACGATGTCGGTCCCGATGATGGTGCCGCCGCCGCCGCGGTTGTCCACCGTCACGGGCTGCTTCCAGCTCTCGGTGAGTTTCTGCGCGACGACGCGCGCGAGGACGTCCGTAAGGCCGCCAGGTGGAAGCGGAACAACGAAGCGGATCGCCTTGCTCGGATAGTCTTCTTCCTCGGCGTGCGCGACGCGCGCGAACACGCCGACAACCAGCACAGCCAGCACCATAAAGCGTGCAACGAATTTCATGATCTTTCCTCCAAAGGTAAACGACCGACACTCGAATCGCCCCGCGCTGCCTCCACACATGGGGAATTCACCGGAACGGTGAGCGGCCGCATCTTCGTGTTGTCGGCCGGAACCATCGTATGGGTAGCCGCCATGTTCCTCGCCGGTGAATTTCAGCCACTTTCCATCTGCCCAGAGGCAAACCTTGCACATCTGTCCACGCGGCCTC
>MEQZ01000002.1:15515-17269 GCA_001770425.1 Betaproteobacteria bacterium RIFCSPLOWO2_02_FULL_65_20
CGTTCGCTGGATGGAAACGAACCGTCAACCCTAATCGACGCGGGCGCCTGCGAATCTGACTAGCTCCGCCGAATTCGCGATTTCGCTACGGATGAATGCTGCGAACTCCTCGGGTGTGCCCGTCGCGGGTTCGACTCCATCAGGCACAAACCGCTCCCGGACCTCCGGCATGCGCATGATTTTCCCGATCTCGCTGTTCAGGCGGGAGACGATCCCGCCCGGTGTTCCCGCCGGCGCGACGATGCCGAACCAGGTATCGAACTTGAAATCCGGAAGCCCTCCCGCTTCTGCAATTGTGGGCACGTCCGGCAGGGCTTGCGAGCGCACGCCGCGGGCGACCGCGAGGGCGCGCAGTTCGCCGCGCGCGATGATGGCGCGCACCGTCGGCACCTGAGCGAACATCAGCGACACTTGGCCGGCGAGAAGGCCCGTTACGGCCGATGCCGGGCCCTTATAAGGGATATGAAGCATGTCAATCCCGGCCATGCGCTTGAGCAATTCCATGGCGAGGTGGCCGCCACTCGCATTACCGTTGGACCCGTAGTTGATCTGGCCGGGACGCGACTTCGCTAGGGCGATCAACTCACGCAGGGTATTCACCGGTAGCGACGGATGCACGACCAGCACCGTGGGGCTCAACACCAACAGCGTGACCGGCGCGAAACTCCTCTCGGTATCGTAGGGCAGCTTGCGGTGCAAGCTGGGATTGATGGCCAGATTCGGCGCCACCAAAAGGATGGTGTAGCCGTCCGGCGGCGTCTTGGCGACGATGTCGGTCGCGATGATGGTACCGCCGCCGCCGCGGTTATCCACCGTCACAGGCTGCTTCCAGCTCTCGGTGAGTTTCTGCCCGATGAGGCGGGCGAGAAGGTCCACGATGCCGCCCGGCGGAGTTGGGACGACGATGCGGATCGGCTTGCTCGGATACTCCTGGGCGCGAGCACCGCCCGCTTGCATGCCAAGAGCAATCCCGGTTACGGCCAACGCCACAAAGCGTGCAATGAATTTCATGATTCCTCCGTAGGCAAACTTCCTCGCCGGCGACTTTCAGGCACTTTCCAACTGAACGCCGTCTTTCAGCCCCTGTTCGGCAAGGCCCCCTGGTTCTTGAGGCACTCCGGCGACGACTGCGACAATACGCCGCGCTGTTCACTGGACCTTGATCCCGAGTTCCTTTATCCGCTTCGCCCATCGCTCCTTCTCGTTGCGGACGAAAGCGCCGAACTCGACCCGCGTCATCGCAGGCGTCACGAAGCCAAGTTGATCGAGGCGTGTCCGCGTGCTTTGTTTCTGCAGGCTGCGCCGGACTTCGCTGGCGAGTCGCTCCACCACCGCTGCGGGAGTGCTCGCCGCAGCGAACAGCCCAACCCAACCCGAGACCTCGAAGCCGGGCAGGGTCGCCGCAATAGGCGGCACGTCCGGGAGCAACGGGATAGCGCTCGCCAAGGGAGTCGCCAGCCCCAGCAACTTCCCCGATTTCACGTGCGTGCTGGCCATCAGAGCTTCGACGACCATGAGGGGGATTTGACCTGAAATGACGTCATTGATCGCCAGCGGGGTGCTTTTGTACGGGACCGCTACCATATCGATTCCGGCGAGCGATTTGATCGACTCGCCGACCATCAGCGACGTCGAATTAGCGGTTCCGTACGACAGCTTGCCGGGATGGGCACGCGCGTAGGCGATGAATTCCGGGAACGTGCGAAACGGCACCCCCGGATTAGCGACTAGCAGTGACGGAAGACGCGCAACGA
>MEQZ01000003.1:0-2067 GCA_001770425.1 Betaproteobacteria bacterium RIFCSPLOWO2_02_FULL_65_20
GCCCGAGTGGTCGAACTCGGCGATCACGCCCGAGACGCCCATGCAGCAGTGCGTCACGTAGTGCAGCCGGAACGTGTTTTCGATCACCATGTCCGACTCGGCTTCGCCCGCGGCGACGTCACCCTGCGCGTATTCGAAGGTCATCGCGACGTTGTCCGGCCGGCCGCGGTAGGCGGGCGCCGTCTTCAGATGCTCGGGCGCGCCGTCGGCGCCGTGCGGCTCCGGATGGATCAGCGCGGCACCGGGCGCGAGCGCCGCGTATGCGTCTCCGATCACCGGCAGGTCCTCGTACTCGACTTCGATCAGCTTGAGCGCCTGTACGGCGATCTCCTCGCTGTCGGCGGCCACCGCGGCGATTTCGTCGCGCAGGCTGCGGACGCGGTCGGTCTTCAGCGGCAAGTGGTCCTTGCCCACGCCGATCGGAACCTGGTGCGGCACATCCGCGCCGGTGATCACCGCGTGCACGCCCGGCAGCGCTCGGGCCTTGCTCGTATCGATGCGCTTGATCAGCGCATGCACGCGCGCCGAGCGCAGGATCTTGCCGTGCAGCTGGCCGGACAGGTTGATGTCGTGGATGTAGCGCGTCATGCCGGCCGCCTTCTCCGGCGCGTCCAGCTTGGCGATCCGCTTGCCGATCAGGGAGTCCCTCTCGATCACCTTGGCCATGTCATGCCTCCCTTGGCGCGGCGTCGCGGGCAGCGGCTATCGCCTCCACGATCTTTACGTAGCCGGTGCAGCGGCACAGGTTGCCTTCGATGCCGCGCCGGATCTGTGCGTCCGTGGCGTTCGGATTCTGGTTGAGCAGGTGGGTCGCCTGCACCACCATGCCCGGGGTGCAGAATCCGCACTGCACCGCCCATTTGTCGACGAATCCCTTTTTCACCGCTTCGGCCTTCGGCTCCGCATCCAGTCCCTCGATGGTCACGACGTCGCGGCCGTTGCAGTCCACCGCAAACAGCAGGCAGGAATTCAGCGACGCCCCGTCCACCAGGATCGTGCAGGCGCCGCATTCGCCTTCGCCGCAGCCGTATTTCGTGCCGGTGAATCCCAGCGCGTCGCGCAGCATCTCCAGCGCGCTCGTTTCCACCGGCACCGTGGCGCTGCGCGCCACCCCGTTCAACTTGAAGCTGATATCAACCTTGAGCGACATCTGTCAGCATCCTCTTGACGATGTTGTGGACCAGTTCCTGGCGGTACCACGCCGAGGCGCGAACGTCGGAAATGGGCTTGATTTCGTCGCGTGCCGCCGCGGCGACCTGGTCGATCAGCCCCGCATCGAGCGCCTTGCCCTCCAGCACCGCCTCCGTGAGCGCGGCGCGCAGCGGCACCGGCGCGACCGCGCCCAGCGCCACCCGCACTTCGTGCAGCGCGCGGCCCTTCTTCACGCCGCCGATGGCGATGGAAATGGTGGCGATATCGAGCGCGGGCCGGGTACCGAATTTCACGAAGCGCGCGACATAACCCGCCTTGGGCACGGGAACGCGCACGGCAGCGAGCAGTTCGTTCGGTTCCATCCGGGTGCGGCCCGGACCGGTAAAGAATTCGGCCAGCGGCAGCGTGCGCACCTTCATGCCGCTGTCGGGCTTGCAGACCAGTTCCACCTCCGCGTTGTAGACGAGCAACGGCGGCGCCACGTCGCCCGCGGGCGACGCGTTGCACAGGCTGCCGCCCACCGTGGCCGCATTGCGGATCTGGTCCGAGGCGAACTGGTCCGCCGCCTCGGTGAGCGCCGGCAGCTTTTCGCGCACCACGTTGCTGGTCAGCAGGTCGGTGACGGTGGCGAGCGCTCCGATGCGGATCATGCCGCCCTGCATGGAGATGCCCTGCAGTTCGCCCACGCGCCGGATGTTCATCAGCACGGATTTGAATTTCAACTTGCCGGAGTGCACCTGCGGCATCAGGTCCGTCCCGCCCGCCAGAATGGTCGCGCCGCCCTGCGACAGGATTGCGGCCGCCTCTTCCAGTGTTTCAGGGGCGACGTAGCGTTCGATCGTCATCGTGCTCACTCAGCCTTCATGAATGAAACCAGGCAGCCTGGCTTGTTTCGCTTTTCATTCTTCTCCCCAT
>MEQZ01000003.1:2082-7799 GCA_001770425.1 Betaproteobacteria bacterium RIFCSPLOWO2_02_FULL_65_20
AAAACCCAAGGACAGCACCGATTTCATTGACGCCGCAGTCAATTGAAACGCCAGCAGTCCATCAAAACCGGATCGGCTCCTGATAGCGTCCATACACCCCCGCCAACTCCCGGGTGATCTCGCCCACGCTCGCATAGGCCTTCACCGCATCCATGATCGCCGGCATGACGTTGCGCTCGGCGCGCGCATCTGCAGCCAGGCGTGCGAGCGCGGCCGTCACCCGGACATTGTCGCGCTCGCCGCGTATGCGGTTCAGGCTGTCGATCTGCATCTGCGTGTCGGCCTCGCTGTACGGGTGCATCTGCACCTCGCGTTCCTCTTCGTCCTTGACGCGGTAGCGGTTCACGCCCACCTTGCGAAACTTGCCCGACTCGATGTCCTTCTGCATCGCGTAGGCCTGCGCCGACACCTGCGACTGGACCGCGCCTTCGGCGACCAGTTTCACGATGCCGCCCTGGCTGTCGACCTCGGCCATGGTCTGCTCCATCTTCCGGCGCATCTGGTTGGTCAGGGTCTCGACATAGTACGACCCGGCCAGCGGATCCACGGTGTCGGCCAGGCCCATCTCGTCGGTCAGCAGCTGCATGGTGCGCAGAGAAACCCGCTGCGCGTATTCGCTGGGGATGGTGTAGGCCTCGTCGAAGCAGCACAGGGCCATGGTCTGCGCGCCCGACAGCGCGCTGATCAGCGCGTAATAGGCGCCGCGCACGATGTTGACCTCGGGCTGCTCAAAGGTCAGGCCGCCGCCGCCGCCGCCTGCGATCATGCGCATCCACATCGAGCCCGGTTCCTTCGCCCCGTACTGTTCCTTCATGATTTTCGCCCACAGGCCGCGCGCGGCGCGGAACTTGGCGACCTGCTCGAAGATGTTGCCGAAGATGTTGAAGTTGAACGAGAGGCGCCCGGCGAATTCGTCGATGGACAGGCCGCGCTTGAGCACGTCGTCGGCGTACGCCTTGGCGATGCAGAACGCGTAGGCCATCTCCTGCACCGGGTTCGCCCCGGACTCGCGGATGTGGTAGCCGCACACCGACACCGGGCTGTACTTGGGTGCTTCCTTGGCACAGAACTCGATGGTGTCGCCCACCAGCCTGATCGAGGGCTGCACCGGGTAGATCCAGGTGCCGCGGCCGATGAATTCCTTGAGTATGTCGTTCTGCGCGGTGCCGCGCAGTTGCTTCGCGTCATAGCCGCGCTTCTCTCCCATGGCGAGGAACATCGCGATCAGCTGCGGCGCCGCCCCGTTGATGGTGAGCGACACCGTGATCCGGTCCAGGTCGATGCCCTCGAACGCGATCTCGAAATCGCGCAGGCTGTCCACCGCCATCCCGACCCGCCCGACTTCGCCGTATGCAAGCGGGTCGTCCGAATCCAGGCCGATCTGGGTGGGCAGGTCGAAGGCGACGTTCAGCCCGGTCTGCCCGTTGGCGATCAGGTACTTGAAGCGCTGGTTGGTCTGCACCGGATTGCCGAAGCCGGTGTACTGGCGCATCGTGAAGGGGCGGTGGCGGTACATGAGCGGATGGATGCCGCGCACGAACGGGTATTCGCCCGGTTTGCCCAGAAAGCCGAAGCCGCCGTTCTGCTCGACGTCCTCGGCCGTGTACAACGGCTTGATCTCGATGCCCGATTCGTTCACCACCGGCTTCAGCTCGGGCTTGGGCGCCGATTTGGGCCGCTCGTTCATCGCACGTTCTCCCGGATGAATGTGACGATATCGCTGAATTTCGATCCCGTCGGAAAAATCCCGCTGAATCCGAGTGCGCGCAGCGTGTCGTGATCCTGCTTGGGCAGATTGCCGCCGATGACCCACAGTTTGCCGGAGAGCCCCGCCTGCTCCAGCAGCGGCTTCAGCTTCTGGCAGAACGGCACGTGCGATCCGGCCATGGAAGACAGCGCGATCACGTCCACGTCCTCCTCCAGCGCGATGCGGGCCACGGCTTCCGGCGGCTGGCGCAGACCGGTGTAGATCACCTCGAAGCCTGCCTCCATCAGCGCCCGCACCACCACCTTCGCCCCGACGTCGTGGCCGTCCAGGCCGGGCTTCGCCACAACGACCCGGACCCTGCGATCGCTACGGCTGGTCATTTCGACAACTCCTTCGCGATAATCAGTTTGAGGATTTCGCTGGTGCCGCCGCCGATCAGCGTGAAGCGGATGTCGCGCAGGTAGCGTTGCACCGGATATTCCATGGCAAATCCGTAGGAGGCGAAAACGCGCGCCGCCTGGTCGCAGACCTTGGCGCCTGTTTCGCTGGCGAACAGCTTGGCCATCGCGGCCTCCTTGTGGTGCGGCTTGCCACTGTCCTTCAGCCAGGCCGCGTACATCACCAGGTGCGCCGCAGCCTCCAGTTCCGTTGCCATCTCCGCGAGTTTGAACTGGATCGCCTGATAGCGGTTGATCGTCTTGCCGAACTGCTTGCGCTCACCGGCGTAGCGCGTGGCCTCGGCGAGCGCCGCGCGGCCCACGCCCAGGGCCATCGCGCCGGTGACGATCCGTATTTCGGCCAGCAGTTTTCTCAGATGCTGCTCCGCGTCGCCCTCCTCACTGGACAGCCGGTGGCTGTCGGGAATGAAGCATTCCTCGAACGCCACCTCCGAAGTCGGCAGCGCCCACACGCCCATCTTGTGGATCGGCCTCCCGACGGTGACGCCCGGGAAGGTCCGTTCCACCAGAAAGATGGTGAGCTTCTTCTCCGGACCGACGCGCGCGAACACGGTGAAAAAATCCGCAACCGGCGCATTGGTGACCCAGGTCTTCTGGCCCGAGAGCGCATAGCCGCCCTCCACTTTCTTTGCGCTGGTGGCCAGGGAATCCAGGTCGCTGCCCGCGTTGGGCTCGGTCATGCAGATGGCGCCTATTTTATCGCCCCGCAGGGCCGGCTTGAACAGGCGCCCGATGATGTCCTCGTTGCCCAGCATGTGCAGGAACTTGGTTCCCATCAATGACTGCATCGCTGCCGCGCCCGCGAGCGACAGGGAGCCGCGCGCGACCTCGGCCAGCGCCAGGCAGAAGGTGACCAGATCCAGCCCGGTGCCGCCGGCGGACTCCGGATAGCGGATGCCGAAAAAACCCAGGTCGGCCAGCTGACCGAACAGCTCCTTCGGGAACGCGTGCGCTTCGTCGAGCGCCGCGGCCTGCGGCGCGATTTTCTCGTCGCAGAGGCGCGCGAAGACGTCGCGTATGGCCTTCTGGTCGTCGGTCAGTTCGAAATTCATGCTCTGGCTCCGTTCCGTGTCAAACTATAACGCACCCGGATGCCTGTCAGTGAACCCGATCGAATCCTGCGCTCCGGGCACCTTGGAGGGGAGGAAGAACATGCGCATAGGCATCGACGTCGGCGGCACGTTCACCGACTTCGTGCTGCTCGACGACGCCACCGGCGAGACCCGCACCTACAAGTGCCTCACGACGCCGCGCGACCCGTCGGATGCCATGGAGGAAGGCATACGGGGGCTGGAACGGCAGGTGCCCGACTGCATGGGGCGGGTCGAGGAGATCATTCACGGCACCACGCTGGTGATCAATGCCATCATCGAGCGCAAGGGGGCGCGCACCGGCCTCATTACCACGCGTGGATTTCGCGACGTGCTCGAACTGGGCCGCGAGATCCGCTACGCCGCGTACGACGCATTCGCCGAAATGCCCGAACCGCTGGTGCCGCGCGAGCGCCGCCTCGAAGTGGACGAGCGCCTGCGCGCCGACGGCAGCGTGCTCACCGCCCTGGACGAGACGCAGGCCCGCGCGGCGCTGCGCGCGCTCGGCGGCATGAAGGTCGAATCGGTGGCGGTGTGCCTGCTCAATTCGTTCGAGAACCCGGTTCACGAACTCGCGCTCAAACGCCTGATCGCCGAGGAACTTCCCGGCGCCTCGGTGTCGATTTCCTACGAGGTGCTGCCGCAGATCCGCGAATACGAACGCACCAGCACCACCGTCACCAATGCCTATGTCAAGCCGCTCACCGCGCGCTACCTGTCGAGGCTCCGCGAACGGCTCAAATCGATCGGCTTCAGGGGCCGCCTGTTCATCATGCTCTCCTCGGGAGGGGTGACCTCCGCCGAAACCGCGGCCGACTTCCCGGTGCGCATCATCGAGTCCGGCCCCACCGCCGCCGTGATCGCCGGCCAGTACTTCAGCCGGCTGTTCGACCTGCCCGAGATGTTCTGCTTCGACATGGGCGGCACCACCGCCAAGTCCTGCCTGATCCAGGGCGGCATCGCCGGCGTGGTGCCCACCTTCGAGGTCGGCCGCGTGCAGCGCTTCCAGAAGGGCAGCGGCATCACCATCCAGGTCCCGGTCGTGGACCTGATGGAAGTCGGCGCGGGCGGCGGCTCGATCGCGCGCCGCAGCCGCCTGGGCACGCTGCAGGTCGGTCCGCAAAGCGCCGGCGCCGAACCCGGGCCGATCTGCTACGGCCGCGGCGGCACCGAGCCCACGGTGACCGATGCCGACCTGCTGCTGGGCTACCTGGATGCCGATTACTTCCTCGGCGGCAGCATGAAGCTCGATGCCGCGGCCGCGCGGCGCGGGGTCGAGGAACGCGTAGCCAGGCCGCTCGGCGTCTCGTATCTGCAGGCGGTCTGGGGCATCCACGACCTGATCAACGAGACCATGGCCGCGGCGGCCAAGACGCACATCGCCGAGCGCGGCGGAAACCCGAAGGTGGTCAGCGTCGCGGCGTTCGGAGGCGCCGGACCCGTGCACGCGTACGGCCTCGCGCGCAAACTCGGCGCGCCGCGCCTCATCGTGCCGCCGAACGCGGGCGTCGGTTCGGCGCTCGGGTTCTTCACCGCGCCGCGCGCCTTCGACCTGGTTCGCAGCCACAAGACCCCGTTCCTGTCGGGGGACTACGCGCAGATCGAAGCGCTGTTCCGCGACCTCGAGGCCGAGGGCGAGCGCACATTGCGCCGCGCGGGTGCCGAAGGCAGCATCGGGTTCACCCGCTCCGTCGATGCGCGCTTCATCGGCCAGGGTGCGGAGACGAATCTCCCGGTGCCGGAGAATGATTTTACGAAGCTCGATCCCGCCGAACTGCGCGCCCGCTTCGACGACACCTATCGCCGGCTGTACGGCCGCACCTACCCCGAGTCGCCGGTGGAATTCGTCAACTTCTGCGTGCGCGCGAGCCTGCCGGTGCAGCTGCTCTCCTTGCCCAAGCTCACCGGCGGCAAAGGGCGCAAGGTCCGCGGCGCGGTCAAGGGCGAGCGGCCCGCTTACTCCGGCATCTCGCGTGACTTCATCCCGTACACGGTGTACGACCGCTACAAGCTGTTTCCCGGCGCGGGCATCAGCGGACCTGCGATCGTCGAGGAGCGGGAATCCACGGTGATCATCGGCGAGGATGCGAAGGCGACGGTGGACGAGTACGGGTTCTTGTGGATCGATTTGACGTAGGGCGCAAGTTTACTGCGCCTGCTTATTTGAGATGCCTTCCAATGCAGGCGAAGGTTTATTGGGTTTTGCATGTCTCCTGATTTTGAGAAGTTGCTTCGCAACTTGCCAAAATCAGGAGATCGGTGAAAAGCGAAAGCGGGCCGAGCTGGTCGTTCACCGCTCGGCTGTTTAGTCACTTACGAGTTTACTGTTGACGATTCTGGAGAAGAATTTGGTTTCGTATACGTCTCTCGATTTCGGGCCGTTGCGCGGTTGCAACGGCCCGAAATCGAGAGAACAGGGGCGCCAAAACAAGGCCACCAGTTTGGTACCGGCTTGTCCGG
>MEQZ01000003.1:7813-19171 GCA_001770425.1 Betaproteobacteria bacterium RIFCSPLOWO2_02_FULL_65_20
TGTCCGAAAATTTCGACCCCGTCACACTGGAAATCCTGTGGCGCCGCCTGGTGTCGATCGTCGACGAAGCCGACGCCACGGTGGCGCGCACCGCGTTCTCCAGCCTGCTGCGCGATGCGCACGATTACACCTGCATGTTCACCGACCGCACCGGACGCGAGCTGGCGCAAGGCACGCTGGCGACGCCCGGCCAGTCCGGCGCGATGGCGCTCGGGGTCAAGAACCTGGTGCAGGGCCTGCCGGCAGGTTCGTTCCGCCCCGGCGACGTGTTCATCACCAACGACCCGTGGGCGCTCGCCGGCCACCTGAACGACGTCTGCGTACTCAGCCCCATTTTCTACCAGGACCGGCTGACCGCGTTCACCGCGTGCATCCTGCACCACGCGGACATCGGCGGGCGGGTGGCTTCGGACAACCATGACGTGTTCGAGGAAGGGCTGTTCATCCCGCTGGTGAAGCTCTACGAGGGCGGGCAGCTCAATCAGGGCGTGCTCGACATGATCCGAGCCAACGTGCGCACGCCGGACCAGGTCAACGGCGACATCCGCTCCCAGGTCGCAGCCAACCACGTGTGCGCCGAACAGATCCTGCACATGCTGCAGGAATACGGCCTCGAGAGCCTCGACGATCTCGCGGACCAAATCATCGAGCGCAGCGAGCGCAGCCTGCGCGAGGCCATCGCGAAGGTGCCGCACGGCGTCTATCGCGCCGAGGGCGTGATCGAGCAGATGCAGGGCCAGCCCGACATTGTGATCAAGTGCGCCGTCGCCATCGATGGCAGCGACATCGTCGTCGACCTGACCGGATCCTCGCCGCAGGTGGACTGGGGCGGGAACGTGGTCTACAACTTCACCTACGCCTACGTGCACATGGCCGTGAAGAGCATTTTCGATCCCTACATTCCCAACAACGACGGCGCGGCGGCGCCCATACGCCTCGTCGCGCCCGAGGGCACGGTGGTCAACTGCCGCTTCCCGGCGGCGGTGGCCGCGCGCATGCAGATCGGCCACTTCGTCACCGAGATCATCTACTGCGCGCTTGCAAAAGCGCTGCCCGACCGCGTGCTCGCGGGCAGTGGCGGCACGCCAGCGACCATGCAGGTGTTTTACGGCCGGAGAAACTCCGGCGAGAACTTCCACGCGGTGATGATCCGCGGCGGCGGCCTGGGGGCGGGCGCGTCGCGCGACGGCGAAGGCAGTTTCATCTTCCCGGCCAACGGCGCCAACACGCCGGTGGAAATCCTGGAGAGCGACACCCCGCTCGTGGTGAAACAGCGAGAACTGATCGCCGACTCGGGCGGTCCCGGCAAACAGCGCGGCGCGCTAGGGCGGCGCGAAGTGTTCTGGGTGCCCGATGACGCGTATGCGCCGCAAGGCGCGGTCAACCTGGCGATCCAGTCCGGGCGTTTTCGTCTGCCACCCGAAGGATTGTTCGGCGGCAAGCCGGGGGCGAAAGCGCAGTTCCTGGTCAATGGCCAGCCCGGCAATCCCTACGGCCTCACGCGCCTGCGCGCGGGGGATACGGTCGTCATGGATGCGGCCGGAGGCGGCGGCTACGGCGATCCGAAAGAACGCGATTCCGATGTCCTCGCACGTGATGTTTCCGATGGACGCGTGAGTCAGAGCGGCGCGGCACGTGACTATGCATTGAGATAGATTTGTATGGCCGGCGGGAAGGTCCGCTTCCGAAATCGCTGAATTTCCGCATCGACCCTAACCGGTCAGAGCGTGATCTCGATTGCTACCATTCGGGAATCAATCCGGCCGCGAGGTCGGAACGGCTTGCCGGTATGCCGCAACGCCGCGCTTGAACGCGCCCCGAACCGCGCAATGTGGGTTATGCCAAATTTGGCCCGGCGACGCGCTCCCGGCGGGGGCAGTCGGAGCGAGTTTGGCGGCAAATTACTGGCAGGCTGTTGAAGAACCCCGTTCGCACTGAGCGCAGTTGAAGGGCTCAACACGAACGGTCATGGGTAAGTTTTTCAACAGCCTGCCAGCCGATGCGCTTCACCAGCGCTCCCGATGACGGTACCAGGGTTGCGGCTTGGTATTTGTCTTCTTTGCCGGCTTTTCCGCCGCAGTCGCAGGGTCCGGCGTGCCCGGCGGGTCTAATTTGGATGCGGACGCCGGCGGCGGGTTATCGGAGGTTGACGCTAACGGCGCCGCCGGTACGACAACTTGTTCCGCTATCTCCGGAACAGCGGCAGATTGCGCCGAAGTGGATTCCGCTTCGGCGGCCGGAACGCGACGCTTGCGCCATTTTCCCAGTTTGCTCTGAATGATATCGGTGAGCTTCCGCACCATGACAATGTCCTTGCGGCCTCACTCGGTCCTAATATTCGCTTCCCGCACGACCCTGCCCGACTCGCTAGACCTTGCCTTCTTCTTTAGCAAAGGAGCCAAACGGCGCCGCGAGCGCGCCAGCGCCAAGGACAACGTGCAATTTGCGGCGATTGTCAATTCATTCCCCTACTCGGGTGCCCATTATCCTCGCTTATGCCAAGGACAGCAGACTAGCCAGTTCTTAGCTAGGGGAAGCGTCTGAGCGTCCGAAAATGGCCGACTGCGGGCCCTGGCACCGTCCCTCCACTGAAAATCCGGCCAGCGGCCGCTAACCGGAGGTGCTGGGGGACAGCAGACGACCCTGAAGAGACGCGCGACCTTCGGCGTCATGAAAGGCAGCTATGTAAGGTCAAGCCGCCACTCGCCAGTTGGCCGCGGACTTCGGCTTGTCGGCCATAGGCGACGTCGGTCCGTAGAATGCGTGTGGCCGCTGTACATCCGAGACCGGACAACGGGCCGCTCTGCGCCTTCGAACGACCGCTGTTCATCGCCTCGACCGGGTGCTATCGACCCTGAGCCGACCTTCGACTTGCTCATGAGCAGCCGTTCAAGCGTAGACTGACTTCCGACCAGGGTTGACTGGGCCATCGGCCCGCTGATCCCGGTGCTTGCGCTGTTTCGTGACGACATTGGGAAAATCGGACGAATAGACGTGATACGGCATTTGTCTTGCTTGCGCTCGGCGCACCTTGGGTCCCGCGCCGGGGCAAGGCTGGCATGGTATGTTTGCACAGACGGGCCTCTGAAAGTTCTGTATGGTCGCTAATCAGCCACCGATGATCAATAGTGAAGATGTCTATTTCTTGACGCCTCTTGGTCAGAGCGAGTTCGCCGCGACAGGGACGTCGTTGTCCCGCTCGGAACTAGAGTTGCTGGTATTGATTGACGGCAAAGCCGCCGTGAGCCAAGTGCAGGCGAGTGCTGGGCATCTCGCACCCAGCGAAGTGATCGAAGTGCTGGACAAGCTTCTGCGCTCCGAGCACATCGCGCTGCAGGAATTCGATGTGGGCGACCTCTTCGACGCCAGCGCCCCAGGTGAGTGGAAGGGGGAAATGCCGAGTGATAGTACGATCGCGCGCGGCGTATCCACGTTGCAACAGGATGGCTACATTGTCCGCATCGTCCGCCGTCCGCCGAGCGAGACCAAGCCCGCGCGGGACAAGAAGCTCACGGTGATGGTAGTCGAAGACGAGCAGCAACTCGCCCAGAACATGCGCAAGGTGCTGGGCTTCGCCGGTTTCGTCGCGCGAGTTGCGGCGAACCGCGAACAGATCGTCGCGGCTCTTCGCCAGCCGCCGCTGCCGGATCTGGTGCTCCTCGACGTGATGCTGCCGGATACCGACGGGTTCAACGTCCTCGCCAGGATGCGCCAGCACCCGTTGCTAGGGAAGGTTCCCGTCATCATGGTCACCGGCACAGCGACCCGGGAGGCGGTTCTCAAGGGATTGCTGGGCGGGGCCAATGGCTACATCACCAAGCCGTTCCAGATTGACGTACTGCTCAAGGCGGTGAAGACGGTTCTTGGCATTGAGGCCAGCGACCAAGAGGCTGTCCCCGGAAGCATTCTCAATGCCGCAGAGTCTGCGCTCCCCGGCGCAGAGGCCATCCCCGCAGCGCATCCGGCGGCTACGCCCGTCGCGCCAGCCTCGCCGTCCACACCTCAGGGCAGCAGCCGTCTGGCTCAACTCAAGCAACTTGCGCAGGCAAAACAGACGCAGCAACAGAAGCCGGACGCGCAGCCGGAGATCGATGCCCGTGTCAGCCGGGCGGTGGAGAAGGCTTATCGGTACCTGAAGGAGTTCACCGACCAGCTCAATATCCTGAAGCCGGCCTATCCGAAGGAATACGCCATCGTTGGCATGCCGAATTTCGATGGTCTGATTTGGGACCAAGGCAAGATTGATCTTCTTACGCGGGAAAGCACGCCAACGACGAAGCTTTTCGATCGGTTCACGCTGGAATTCCGGTTGTCCGCCGGCAGGCAGCTGCGCGTGGTCCGCGACAGCCCGGAGCATGAAAAGCTGAAACAGATGCTGCTCGACAACAATATCGCGTACAGTTCCAACGAGGAACGCAACGAGCGGGGCAAAGTTGCGCGGGCGTCGTTCGTGATTCCGTGCGAAGTCAAGGCGGTCCTGCAGCTGGCCGGCAATTTCAAGACCGGCAAACTGCTGCTCAGAACTCGCAATGTTGAGCGCTTCGGCCTGATGGAGTACGTGGTGGCGCCCGAGGCGATCACCGATGAATCGCTTGATGAGCTCACCGGCTTTATCCTTGGTGAATCCACTCGCATCGGCCCACTGCTCGTAATAAACGCTTGAGGTGGGCCTGACTGGCGGCCGATCGTAGGCGCCAGCTCCGCAGCATAGTCGGGTGTAGTCCGCGCCAACGATGGAGACGTCCGCATCCCGACTCGCCCGCGCGGCGAGCAAGTGAATGTGCTGTGCGGGCACAACCAACCACCGACGACGATCCCGGACGGTCGAGGCCAATAGGTGCGTCCACTATCGGTACCAAGGGCGCTTGAGTACCACGAGTCCGCAAGACATACGATGCGGATTCGGTTCAGTGGCCGGTAGACGCCTATTACGCGAAATTGCGCCAATGGGTAACAGACTGACGGGTTTCTAACAGGGGATAAATGACTGGTCGGGACAAAAAGCAAATGTAACTGGGAACTTCCGCTTCTGGCCGGAAGCACGCATTGCGCCTCCTGCCAGAAAGCGGTCGCACGGCGTAGCCATACGACCGCACGGGGTGATACCTAGATTTCGGTCTGTTCAGAGATCTCCAAGGCGTCATCTACCTCTATCCCAAGGTACCTGACAGTGCTTTCCAGCTTCGTGTGCCCGAGCAGAAGCTGAACAGCCCGTAGATTCTTCGTCCGTTTGTAGATCAGCGTCGCCTTGGTCCGGCGCATCGTATGGGTGCCGTAGGCAGTCGAATCGAGGCCGATGGCTGACACCCACTGATGCACGATACGGGCGTACTGCCGGGTTGAGACATGTGGCGAGTCGGCGAGACAGCTTGGAAACAAGCATTGCTCCGGCTTCAGTTTCGCCTTTTCGATCCATGCAGCGGCGGTGGTCCGCGTAGGCTCAGTCAATTCAAACTGTACGGGCCGTTGGGTCTTTCGTTGAACGACCATCGCCCGGCTCAGGATCTGGTTGCCGTGCGTGATGTCGCGGACGCGCAGGTTGACAAGATCACAGCCGCGTAGCTTGCTGTCGATTGCAAGATTGAACATCGCCAGGTCTCGAACCCGGCCCCCGTTTTGCAAGTGAATGCGGATGGCCCAGATGTCCTTGGGTTTGAGGGGAGGCTTCTGACCGATCAGTTTGCCTCTATTCCAGGGTTCCCTACATTGAGTGGATTCCATGACAGACTCCTTCGTTGTTGATCGGAGTCTGATTGTTCTCTTTCTGGGCGAAGGACGGCTTTCGGGCCGAATGCTGAGTGCGTACAACCGGCCATGAACAGACGGACGATTTGCCAGAAAGCGGTCGTTCAGGACGTCCTATTCGATAACTAGGTCCCCATGGGGCGCTCGCACAGCTCTCTTTCCACCTGGGAGCGTATTATCGCGAGCGCTATGCATCAAACTTGACCATGCAAGACCTATCCGCCGAACATCTCCTCTTCCGCCAGGTGAGAACATGACCAAAGGCCAATGGTTGAAACCCGCCCTCGACTACATTTCCCGCTGGGTCGAGTTCCAAGTGCGGCAGCACGAACAACCTGGCGCGGTGATTGCGATTGCGCACAAGGACCACATCGTATTGGAGGAGGCCTTCGGCCATGCCGATCTAATTGACGGCGCTCGCCTTACGCCGCGCCATCGATTTCGTGTCGCCTCACACTCAAAGAGCTTTACGGCCGCAGGAATCCTGAAGCTCCACGAGAAAAACAAACTGCGTCTCGACGACAGCGTGGGGCAATACGTCCGGAACCTGCATCCCGTAATCGCGAAAGCAACCATTGCCCAAGTACTGTCCCACAGCGCCGGCATCGTCCGCGACGGGTCCGACTGCGGCCAGTGGTTTGATCGGCGACCTTTCCTTGACGCACAAGAACTCAGAAGCGCACTGCGCGCACCGCCCACTATCGTTCCGAACACCCGCTTCAAATACTCCAACTTTGGTTACGGCCTTGCTGGACTGATCATTGAAGCGGTGACAGGCGAATCCTACCTGTCCTGGATCAGGCGTGAAATCTTGGAACCTGCCGGACTCAAGGAGACGTCTCCGGACATGCCCTTACCGAGAGGAACACCGTTCGCACACGGGCACACGTGCAAGCTGCCCCTCGGGCGGCGTCTGGTCACCTCAAGTACAAAATCAACACGCGCGGTTGCACCGGCAGGAGGCTTTGTAAGCACCGCTCGCGATCTCGTACGCTACTTTGCTCAACTGTCGCCCAACGCGAAGACCAGCGTGTTATCTGCCGCAAGCCGACGCGAGATGGTGCGGCGACAGTGGCGCGATCCTCATTCAAGCCTGGAGCGCTATTACGGTCTTGGAATCATAAGCGGGTCGGTGGACGGCTGGGATTGGTTCGGCCATAGCGGCGCATTCCAGGGGACTATTACGCGGACCTGCGTGTTGCCCGGGGAGGATTTGACAGTGTCGGTGCTGACCAACGCCCGCGACGGTTACGCGGAGCCGTGGGTTGACGGGGCCATTCGAATTCTGCAGACCTTCGCTCGGAACGGTGCACCGTCGCGCAAGGTAAGCGGCTGGACTGGCCGGTGGTGGACGTTCTGGAATCCTATCGATCTGGTGCCCATGGGCGGCAAGGTGTTCGTGGCGCGTCCAGATGACCTCAATCCATTCATGGACGCAAATGAGCTTGCGGTGCAAGGCCGTAACAAAGGATGGATCAAACTCGCCGGCGGCTTTGAAAACCACGGTGAGCCGGTTCGCCTCGTCCGCAACAGTCGTGGCACCGCACTCGAATTCTGGCTTGGCGGAGCGAAATTCCTTCCTGAAGCCAAGGTCGCCAGGGAGATGGCGGCCCGTTTAGGGAGAAGTCGCTAGATTCCCGCAGAGTCGCCCATTGATCAGTATTGCCGCCTGGGACCAGTGCAGTCGGTCAGGGCTCCCAGATCGCGGCCGCTCACTCAAGTTTCAGTGGGACCAGGGCGAATCGGGCAGCAGCCGGCCAATTGCTGACGCCCGCTGTTACGTTTCGATGCTCGAGAGCAGACGCCCAGATACGACAAACCCGCCGCAGCGCTCTCGGCGGCGGCGCCCTCGCTCTTAGTCGTCGACTTTGATTCCGGCTTCACGGATGACCCGCGGCCATTTGTTCTGGTCCTGTTTCAAGCGCGCCGCCAGCTCTGCCGGCGTGCTCCCGATCGGCGTGAGACCCGCGGCGTTGAACCGCTCGCGAATATCAGGGAGAGCCAGGAGCTTGACGACTTCTGAGTGAACGCGGCTAATGACGTTCTTTGGCGTACCCGCAGGCGCAAACAGCGACCACGCTACCGAACTTTCGAAGTCTGGAAATCCTTGTTCGGCGATCGTGGGCACGTCCGGCAGGGTCGCAATGCGCTGCGGACCGCCGATGCCCAGCACTCGCAGTCGGCCGGATCCGAGATGCGGAACTATCGCCGGTACGGTGGCAAGCATGACCTGCACCTGGCCCGCAATGACGTCCGGGAGCGCCTGGCCCACGCCCTTGTAGGGAATGTGGACCATCTTGACTCCGGTGATCCGGCCGAGGAGTTCCATCGCCAGGTGGTTCGGGCTGGCGGTGCCGGGTGAGGCGTAATTGATCTTGCCCGGGTTCGCACGAGCGTACGCGACCAGATCCTGGACGTTCTTGATCGGAAGCGATGCATTCGCCACGAGCGCATTGACGGCGACGGTGATCAGGGTGATGGGCTCGAAATCGTTCAACAAGTCCTGCCGCACATACCGGAACACAGCCGGATTGATGACGAATTGCAGTTCACTCGCCAGCAGCAGCGTGTAGCCGTCTGGCGCCGCTTTCGCCGCGATTTCTGTGCCGATATTTCCGTTGGCGCCGGCACGATTCTCGGGCAGCACCTGCTGTCCCCAGGACTCCGACAACTTCTGGGCCACGAGTCGGCCGACAAAGTCGGCCGATCCACCAGTTGCATACGGAATGTACAGCCGGACGGGCTTTGCGGGGTAGGCTTGCGCGGCGGCCGGAACCGGCCAGCAGGCAGGCCAAAGCAGTGCTGCCACGACGGGCAGGAAGCGGAGCATCGGCGTCATCGCGTCTCCTTCGGTTTCCGGTCATCCGCGGTGCGGGTCTTCGCACCGGGTCAATTCATCGCACCCCGCTGACATCACGCTTGACCGGTTCGGGCTGCGCCCGTCCCGGAGCGTATTTCGGGCGCTCAGCGATAGTCGAATTCGAATCGGAATGCCTGCCCATCGCGTTTGATCCAGCCCTTGGAAGGGTACGGGAAATGCGCGGTCAGCACAACGATGCGCGTGTCCGCATACTGCCGGCAGAACGACGATCGCAGGCGCGCGGATGCCGGCGGGTCCTCACAATACTGGGTCGGCATGCCCGGATCGGACATCTGCAGGGGATGATGAATCAGGTCTCCGGTGCATATGGCATGCTCGCGCCCGTCCTCGATATGGATGAGCACGGAGCCCGGCGTATGTCCGGGGGCGTGCTCGGTGTAAATGCCGCTCGATATGCGGTGCGACGTGCTCACCAGTTCCGCCTGGCCACGCTCGATGACAGGCAGCACGCTGTCCGGATAGCAGTGGTTGTTTGCCGCGTTTCCCTCCCTCGCCACCTTGTCCTGAAAATGGCGCAGTTCCACTTCCGCCATGAGGTATCGCGCATTCGGGAATGTCGGCACCCACTGGCCATTGACCAGCCGCGTGTTCCATCCCACGTGGTCGGCGTGCAGGTGAGTGCACAGCACGGCATCGACATCTTGCGGCCTGACTCCCGCCGCCGCCAGCCTTTCCAGGAAATCGCCTTGTCGTCGATGCCAGTCCGGTCGCGCGGGTCTCTCCTTGTCGTTTCCGACGCAGGCGTCCACCAGCATCGTGGCGTCGCCCTGGCGAACCACGTAGGTATGAAAACTCATAAACAGGTCGAGCGACCCGGGATCGATGAGGTCCGGGCCCAGCCGGATCGCGTGTTCCTGCAGCATCTCCTTTGTCAGCGTCGGGAAGCCGCGCGCCGCCGGATGCGCACTCTTCTCGATGTCAGCGACGCGATCGATGCGGATGTTTCCGACCTGCATGAAGTTCCTTTGGCGCAAGCGGCATGGAATCGTATCCGCCTGCATTTAGTACCGCAAGATCTAGTCACCAGATCTAGTCACCATTAATCCCGTTTCAAATTCCGGCCGTCTCTTGGGGAGGAGGCGTCTGGAATGAACGTAGATACGTTTATACTCCGTTCGGGAGCCAAAATAGGTTTGCTCCGCATGCTCTCCAATGTGAAACCACGAATCTGCTCAGCCAAGACACGGTCAACGGCTGCTTCCGGCCATCAAGAGACATCGGCTGTATCGCCTGTTGTGTCGGCTCAAGGCTGATAGCCGACGTTTCATTTTCGCGAATGGTCCGAAGCAGTGAGCTCGCACACGATGACCGATCCCACGGACGTTTGTTCTGAATTATTGAATGCCGTAATATCTCCTGCAATGTGTCCGTAGGCCCCCGTTACTGAAACGGCGGACGTTACCACCTGAGCATCAGACCGTGAATTCACACTCAACTCCGCAACCGGCGAATTCCAACTCTGAAGGCGAGCAGTACAAAATAGTAACTTTTGACCTGCCATTTGTTGTCTTTGTCAAAGACAACTGCACGGATCGCATTCTTGAAGATTGGGTCGCCGCAGTTCGAGAAGGGAGGACGCCCCCATACTCTCCATACGCGCCAAGTGCCAACAAAACAGGGTCCATTACCATTGGAAGCGCCTCGCAGGTATTTCTTCCTTCGGGTGATCTGGCGCCGCCCTATGCGGTGAAGAGTTCCCGCATTGAAGCTACCCTTCGCTTCATTCGGCGAGTCAATCCTAATAGAGAGATGGTCGTTATGGGCGAAATGCCAGGCGACCGAACCGGACGCGCCTCTTTTTCAAGCGTCGAATGTTTTTTCTACGCCGATGCATTAGGTGACACCAATATAGAGCTGTCTGACTGGGCCTCCGCTGCAATAGAAGTAGTAAACCACTTCATTCAGCATTATCGCGTGATCGCCAACCGTTTTTACCTTTACCCAGTAACGCCAAGCATCATTCTATACTTCAATATCGGTACGTTCACAGTCGGAAACGATCCCACATGGCAACTCTACGTTACCGGATCTGGCCCAGCGCACATGTTTGGAGGCGCAATTCCAGACGACCAAGACATACGGTTACGCAATGCAATTGCTAACACCGCGCCCCCCGACGTCAAATTAGTCCTCGACCAACAGGTCCATAGCTACCTCGATCTTCGTGAATGGCGTCTTGCAATCATCGAGACGGCTGTCTTATTCGAGGCATTTCTTACTTACATCCTTGAGGACTACCTCAAAAATCACGGTCACTCTGAAATGGCAATTCATGCATTGCTGCACCGTGACGATGGACGGCCCCACGAAGTTGAACACTTAGCAAAGGTCGTCGTCAGAAAAGTGACAGGATTCGACTTTGCATCAACAAATGAATTTCAACGGTGGAAGGAAGATGTTTCCCGAAAGAGAAATCAGGTAGTTCACGGGCACCGATTTGACTTGTCAAAGGCTGAAGCAGAGCAGGCATTTAAGGCAGCTATAGATGCTGCCAATCTCCTCAAGCGACGATTATTTGGTATGTAGTACGCTGAGGCTGCGCCGAACGCGCCATGCGGGATTGGCCGAAAATATTAAACTACTTCAACTTTAATCAGCCATTGGTGCCCAGTTCTGGCCCGGTCAGGGGAGCCGGCTAGGGCTTGAGCGCCGACCGCTGAATGACCGTTTCCGCTGTATTCTGTTGAAAAACTCCGATTCGATCGACGTCGAGAAAAATTTAGCCCTTATAG
>MEQZ01000003.1:19182-19389 GCA_001770425.1 Betaproteobacteria bacterium RIFCSPLOWO2_02_FULL_65_20
CGCTACATAGTGGGGGTCCTCAAGCAAACACCGATGACGCAACGCGGGCCCTCTCAACTGCCTCTCAAATAGGAAGAAGATGCCATTCTCGATTGGATTCGCATCTGGCGGAAATTTGCTGTCCGCCCAATTTCGAGTTTTTCAACAGAATAGCTGCGAAGCCGTCATTCGCTACCGAGGCCGTGAGTGACGGGTCAGGGTCGTGAG
>MEQZ01000004.1:0-637 GCA_001770425.1 Betaproteobacteria bacterium RIFCSPLOWO2_02_FULL_65_20
AAGCCGGGCACGCAGCCCAAGACCTGCCCCACCTGCAGCGGTCACGGCCAGGTGCGCCTGCAGCAGGGCTTTTTCTCGATTCAGCAGACCTGCCCGAAGTGCCACGGCACCGGCAAGGTGATTGCCGATTCCTGCCACGCGTGTCAGGGCGCCGGGCGGGTAAAGAAGCAGAAAACGCTTTCGGTAAAAATCCCCACCGGGGTCGACGAGGGTGACCGCATCCGGCTCGCGGGCGAAGGCGAGCCCGGTGTAAACGGCGGCCCGCCCGGGGATCTCTACGTGCAGATCCAGGTCAAATCGCATCCGGTCTTCCAGCGCGACCACGACGACCTGCATTGCGAGATGCCGATCAGCTTTGCCACCGCCGCGCTGGGCGGCGAAATCGAAATCCCGACGCTCGACGGCTCGGCGAAGATCAAGGTCCCATCGGAAACCCAGTCGGGCAAGGTGTTCCGCCTGCGCGGCAAGGGCGTCAAGGGCGTGCGCAGCCACGCCCACGGCGACCTGCTGTGCCACGTCGTCATCGAAACGCCGGTGAACCTCACCGAGCGCCAGAAGGAATTATTGAACGAATTCGAGACCGTCACGCAGAACGACCGCGAGCGGCACAATCCGCGCGCGAAGTCCTGGATGGACA
>MEQZ01000004.1:777-848 GCA_001770425.1 Betaproteobacteria bacterium RIFCSPLOWO2_02_FULL_65_20
AAAAGCATCCGTACGGAAAATGCGGTTTTGATTAACAGCGAAGACGGATTCGGGTTTTATACAAGATCGTC
>MEQZ01000004.1:1099-1316 GCA_001770425.1 Betaproteobacteria bacterium RIFCSPLOWO2_02_FULL_65_20
GCAATCGACGATCCGCGCGGACGGGGCGCCGTCCGCGCAACATCGCAACTGCCGACCGTCAGGCCCGCCGCCAAGTCGTTCCCGCGGGCCCATCTTCCAGAACGATGCCTTTGGCGAGCAGTTCGGCGCGAATCTCGTCGGCGTGTTTAAAGTTCTTCCCCGCGCGGGCTTGTTTGCGCGCCACGATGAGGGCCTCGATCTCGGTTGCGCTGAAGGC
>MEQZ01000004.1:1378-3236 GCA_001770425.1 Betaproteobacteria bacterium RIFCSPLOWO2_02_FULL_65_20
CAGGAGCGCCGCCGAGCCGCTGCGGTTGGCCTCGCCGGCGAGGTCGAACAGCGCGGCGACGGCCTCCGGCGTGTTGAAGTCGTCGTCCATCGCCTCGCGAAAGCGTTTCGCGCAGGGCTCGTTCCAGTCCGGCGGCCCCGCCTCCAGGGACGTGCCCTTCAGGGCCGTGTACAGGCGAGTCAGCCCCTGGCGGGCATCCTCGAGATGCTGGTCGGAATAGTTGAGCGGGCTGCGATAGTGGGCGCGCACGATGAAAAAGCGCACCACCTCGGGATCGAACTGCTTCAGGATGTCGCGGATGGTGGAGAAATTGCCCAGCGACTTGGACATTTTCTGGTTGTCGACGCGCACGAAACCGTTGTGCATCCACACGTTGACGAAGGTCCTGCCGGTCGCCCCCTCGCTTTGCGCGATCTCGTTCTCGTGGTGCGGAAACTGCAGGTCCTGGCCGCCCCCGTGAATGTCGAAATGTTCGCCCAGCAGCGCGCACGACATGGCCGAGCACTCGACGTGCCAGCCAGGGCGGCCCTTGCCCCAGGGGGAATCCCATGCCGGCTCGCCCTCCTTCGCGTGCTTCCAGAGCACGAAATCGAGCGGATCGCGCTTGGTTGAATTCACCTCGACCCGTTCGCCCGCGCGCAGTTCGTCCAGCGACTTGCCCGACAGCTTGCCGTAACCCTCGAAGTCGCGCACCGAGTAGTTGACGTCGCCGTCGGCGGCCATGTAGGCAAGGCCACGCTGTTCCAGCCTGCCTATCAGGGACAGCATTTCGGGCACGTACTGCGTCGCGCGCGGCTCCAGATCGGGCTTCTGCGCGCCCAGCGCCGCTGCATCCTCGTCCATGTAGCGGATGAAGCGCTCGGTGAGCGCCCCGATCGGCTCGCCGTTCTGGACCGCGCGCCGGATGATCTTGTCGTCGATGTCGGTGACATTGCGCACGTAGGTGACCTGGTAGCCGCTCGCGCGCAGCCAGCGCTGCACCAGATCGAACACCAGCATGAAGCGCGCATGCCCGAGGTGGCAGTAGTCGTAGACAGTCATGCCGCACACGTACATCCTGACGTGCGGCGGCGCGATCGGGGCGAAAGTCCCCTTGGTACGGGTCAGTGTGTTATAGATGCGCAGCACGGGCTGGGACCGATAAGCGATGGCGCCCGCCGTGCCGGCCGGGTTCATCCCGCAAAAGGTTGATAATTTTGGATTTTGCGGGCTTCTTGATAGAATCGCGAGTTGTTCGACCGTTAAAGGAATTTTAACACAATGAGAGCTGCCCTCCGGCTGGTTGCGCTGATCGTCGGTCTCGCACTGGCCACTCTTACGCACTCGCAATCCGATGACCTCCAGGACATCAGCCGGCTGATGAAACAGGGCCAGCACTCGCAGGCGCTCGATCGCGTCAACCAGTATCTCGCGACCAAGCCGCGCGATGCGCAGGGCCGCTTTCTGAAGGGACTGGTCCTGGTCGAACTGAAGAAGATTCCCGAAGCGATCGACGTCTACGCCAAGCTGTCGCAAGATTACCCGGAGTTGCCGGAGCCCTACAACAATCTCGCCGTGCTCTACGCCGCGCAGGGACATTACGAAAAGGCCCGGCAGGCGCTCGAGATGTCGATCCGCACGCATCCCAGTTACGCGACAGCACATGAAAATCTCGGCGACGTCTACACCAAGCTCGCGAGCCAGGCCTACGACAAGGCGCTGCAGCTCGATTCCACCAATGCCGCGGCGCAGACCAAGCTTTCTCTGCTGCGCGAGATGATCTCGGGCACCAACCGGCCGACGCGCACCGCCGCGCAGCCCGCGAAGGCGGCCGAGCCGACAAAGCTGGCCGCAGCGGCGCCCAAGGCCGCCGCGCCCG
>MEQZ01000004.1:3246-13258 GCA_001770425.1 Betaproteobacteria bacterium RIFCSPLOWO2_02_FULL_65_20
GCCGCCGCCAAGGCGCCCGAAAAGCAGGCCGGCGCGAGCGATGAAGAACTCATCAAGGCCGTGCGCGGCTGGGCGCAGGCATGGTCGAAGAAGGACGTCGATGCCTACCTGGTTTTCTACGCGCGCGATTTCAAGACGCCCAAAGGAGAGGCGCGCGGCGCATGGGAGAAATCGCGCCGGCAGCGCGTCAGCGCGCCCAAGCACATCGAGGTCGAACTCGAGGGCATCAAGGTCGGCGCCATCAGCGGCAATACAGCCACCGTCACCTTCCGCCAGCATTACCGTTCGGATTCCATCAAGGCCGACAGCAGGAAGACGCTGGTCATGGTCCGCGTCGATGGAAAATGGCTGATTCAGCAGGAGCGGGTCGGCAATTGAAGCGCCCAGCCAACGACGGCCACGACGGAATTTCTGTTTCGGCCGCTGCCGCAGGCGAACGCGAGGGGATTTATCCCCTCGTTTTGTTACGGATTCTCCGGGCGCTGGCATGCGTTCTCGCCGCCCTCGCCCTCGCCCTTCCCGTTTGCGCCCCCGCCAAGACCGTTCGGCCCGATCCGACCTCCCCTGAGACGCTGCTCAACCGTGCCTTCAAGGAAATCGGACGCCAGCGTTTCGATGCCGCGCTGGAACACATCGAGGCGCTCATACGCGTGCGGCCCGACTTCCGCATGGCGCATCTCATCAAGGGCGATCTTCTGCTGGCCAAGGCGCGGCCACTCGCGACCCTGGGCAACGCCCCGAACGGACCTGCCGCGCGGATCGTGGACCTGCGCGAGGAAGCCGTCGCCCGGCTGCGCGCCTACCGGGAGCAGCGTTCGTCGGACCAGGTTCCCCGTTACCTGCTGCAGTTGCTCCCGGAGCAGAAGTACGCGATCGTCGTCGACACCGGCCGCTCGCGCCTCTACCTGTTCCGGAACGAAGCGGGCCAGCCCCGCTACGTGGGCGACTACTACATCAGTTCGGGCAAGCGTGGCGCGGTCAAAGTGCGCGAAGGCGACCAGAAGACCCCTATCGGCGTCTACCACGTCACCTCCAGCCTGCCGCGCAAGAAACTCTCCGACTTCTACGGCAGCGGCGCCTACCCGATCAATTACCCGAACGAATGGGACCGGCGCCAGGGCCGCAACGGCCACGGGATCTGGCTGCACGGGACGCCCTCGGACACCTACAGCAGGCCGCCGCGGGCGAGCGACGGCTGCGTGGTGCTGTCCAACGCCGATCTGGACGCGCTGGCCAGGCACCTGCAGATCGGCCTGACCCCGGTGATTATCAGTGAAGGGGTGGAGTGGCTGAGCGTCGAGGCCTGGAACACCGAGCGCACATCGTTCCTGCAGGCGCTGGACCAGTGGCGCAGGGACTGGGAGAGCCGGGACACGGACCGCTATCTCGCTCACTACTCACCCGGCTTCGCGGCGAACGGCCAGGACCGCGATGCCTGGGGCCGCCACAAGCGGCAGGTCAACGGCGCCAAGAGCTGGGTGAAGGTGGGCTTGTCCAATGTCAGCCTGTTCCGCACTCCCGGTAAGGAGGAGGTGGTCGTGGTCACCTTCGATCAGAACTACCGATCGAGCAATCTGTCGAACGTCATGAAAAAACGGCAGTACTGGCTGCGCGAGAGCGGGCGCTGGCGCATCGTCTACGAAGGCGCGGCCTAGAACGCCGGGTTTCCTGCTGCGCTCGACGCGCTTTTCCATTTCAATCCGGAGCACGCAATGAGAATCCTGTTATTCCTCCTCGCAGCCACGCTGGGCAGCGGCGCGGCGCTTGGCCAGAATCCCCAGGTCGAGTTGAAGACCAGCCGCGGCAGCATCGTCGTCGAACTCTACGCGGACAAGGCGCCGAAGACGGTCGCCAACTTTCTGCAGTACGTCAAGGACGGGTTCTACAACGGCACGATCTTCCACCGCGTCATCGACGGGTTCATGATCCAGGGAGGGGGTTTCGAGCGCGACATGCGGGAGAAATCGAAGACCCGCGCGCCGATCGAGAACGAGGCCGGCAACCGCGTGAGGAACGATGTCGGCACGCTCGCCATGGCGCGCACGCCCAATCCGCATTCGGCCTCGGCGCAGTTCTTCATCAACCTGAAGGACAACGATTTCCTCAACTACCGCGAACCGACGCCGCAGGGCTACGGCTACGCGGTGTTCGGCAAGGTCACGCGCGGGATGGACGTGGTCAACAAGATCGCCAAGGTGCCGACCGCCAACGCGGGGCCCCACCAGAACGTTCCCCGCGAACCCGTCATCATCGAATCTGCAACCCTCCTCCCTGTAAAATGAGCCGCAAAGCGAGCACATCCATGGTCAAACTGCATACCAGTCACGGCACCATCACCCTCGAACTCGACGCCGCGCGCGCGCCGGAGACGGTCAAGAATTTCCTCGCCTACGTCCAGAGCGGGCACTACGCGAACACGGTGTTCCACCGCGTGATAGACGGCTTCATGGTCCAGGGCGGCGGCTTCGAACCCGGCATGAAGCAGAAGCCGACCCAGGCGACGATCCAGAACGAGGCCAACAGCGGCCTGAAGAACGAGCGCTACACCGTCGCCATGGCGCGCACCGCCGACCCGCATTCGGCGAGCGCGCAGTTCTTCATCAACGTCGCCGACAACGCCTTTCTCAATCACAAGGCCCAGTCGCGCGATGGCTGGGGCTACTGCGTCTTCGGCCGCGTGACCGAGGGCCAGGACGTCGTGGACAAAATCAAGGGCGTGAAGACCGGCAATCGCGGCCCCCACGGCGATGTTCCGGTCGAAGACGTGATCCTCGAGCGCGCGGAAGTGGTGTGATCCTTTTCGTCTCCGACCTGCACCTGTGCAGTTCGCGGCCGGAGACGTGCCGGATCTTCTTCGCTTTTCTCGCCGGTCCGGCCCGGCGCGCGCAAGCGCTCTACATTCTCGGCGACCTGTTCGAGTACTGGGCGGGCGACGACGACATCGGCGATCCGTTCAACGCTTCGGTCATCGCCGCATTGCGCGATTACGCCGGTGCTGCGCCCGTGTTCGTCATGCACGGCAACCGCGATTTTCTGATCGGGCCGCGATTCGCCGATGCCGCGGGCGCGCAACTGATCGATGATCCGGTCCGGATCGACTGCGGCGGCACGCCGACGCTGCTCACCCACGGCGACGCGCTGTGCACCGATGACGCGGACTACATGCGCTTTCGCGCCGAGGTGCGATCAACGCAATGGATCAATGACTTTCTTGCGACGCCGCTGCTCGAGCGCAAGGCGAGGATCGAAGCGCTGCGCGAGACGAGCGAAGCGGAGAAGAAGCGCAAGTCCGCGCAGATCATGGACGTCAACGCGGCTGCGGTCGGGGCGCTGCTGCGCGAGCACGGCTACCCCCGGCTCATCCACGGCCATACCCACCGTCCGGGAAGTCACGAACACCTGGTCGACGCCCATCGCTGCGAGCGCTGGGTGCTCGCGGACTGGTATGCGTCCGGAAGCTACCTGCGCTGCGCTGGGCGCGAAGTCGCCGCGGTCACGTTGCCGGCGTAAGCCACAACTCGCGCTCGCTCCAGGGAAGGCGCTCCGGCTCAGGTTCGAGGTGGCCCGCCGGACTGCCAAAGCCGCTCGAAGTCGAACGACAACTGCCGTGAGTGCTTGATCGAAACCAGGTACACCGTCTGCTCAATCAGCGCGTAGAGCAGCAGGTAATCGCCGCTGAGGTATTCGCGCAGTTCACCTTTGCCGATACGCCGCGCAAGCCGGGCTGTTTTTTCATGCGTCTCGACCGAGCCCGCGCCTCGGCTCAGGAACAGCCGACCCATGCGCGGGAAACGTTCCAGGTTCGGGAATACCGTTTCCGCCAGTTCTGCCAGCAGAAGGTCGTAGGCGTGTGCCGCGCCCAGCTGCGCGACGAATGCTTCGATCTCGCCCAGATTGGCTTCGAAGTTGGCGCTGAGCTTGACCGTGGCTAGCCTAGACGCCATGACGAGGTTCTAAAGGCCTGTTACCAAATGAGGGGATAGCTCGCCTCATGCTCCCCTGGATTGGCCCGTTGCAAAATTCGTTTTACGACGGGTTCTAGACGATCGCCGCGCGTTTGGCCCGAAGCCGCCGCAGCGCCGTTCGGCCGTTTATTACCCGGCCCGCCTCGATGTCGGCAAGCCCTTTCGCGGCTTCATCCAGCAGTAACAGGTGGATGCGCTCGCGCTCCAGCCGGTGGTAGTAGTCGAGTCGCTCCGCATCAATCAACGCCACGTAGCTCTCGCCGTTCTTGGTGATGATCTTCTCCGCTCCGGCCTTCACTTCGTCCGCGATCTCCGACAGGCGGGACCTCGCCTGGCTGAACGGAACTACGTCGGATGCCTTGATCGCCATGGCGTTCTCCAGCGAATGATTCAAGTATTTATTGTACAATATTTGGTGCAATATCTAGGCACTATAATCTGATGACTCAAGCCGCGGCGCGAGCAGGGACCACCCCCGCTGCCGTTACTCGCGCGGCTTGATTGCGGTAATTCCGCTAGCCGTTCAGCCCGCGCGCCAGATCGGCCTGGATGTCGGCCAACGACTCCAGCCCCACCGCGACGCGCAGCAACCCCTCGGTGATACCGGCGCGCGCGCGCGCCTCGGCGCTGATGCGCCCGTGCGTGGTCGTTGCCGGATGCGTGATCGTGGACTTGGTGTCACCGAGGTTGGCGGTGATCGAGATCATGCGCGTGGCGTCGACGACGCGCCAGGCCGGTTCCCTGCCGCCTTTCACCTCGAACGAGACGATGGCGCCGCCCAAGCGCTGCTGGCGCATTGCCAGCGCGTGCTGCGGGTGCGAGGGCAGTCCAGGGTAGTAGACGCGCTCGACCGCCGGCTGGCGCTCCAGCCAGCGCGCCAGTTCCAGCGCGCTCCCCGACTGCGCCTGCATGCGGATGCCCAGCGTTTCCATTCCTTTCAGCAGCACCCAGGCGTTGAACGCGGACAAGGTCGGCCCGGCGGTGCGCAGGAACGGGAAGATGCCCTCCATCACGATTTCCTTCTTGCCCAGCACCGCGCCGCCCAGCACCCTGCCCTGCCCGTCGAGGTACTTGGTCGCCGAGTGCACGATCAGGTCCGCCCCGAGGTCGAGCGGCCGCTGCAGCGCCGGTGAGCAAAAGCAGTTGTCGACCACCAGCAGCGCGCCCGCTCCGTGCGCGACCTCCGAGAGCGCAGCGATGTCGAACACCTCGGTGAGCGGGTTCGAGGGCGTCTCGACGAACAGCAGCCGCGTCGCACCCGGGCGCACCGCCGCGCGCCAGGCGGCGGGGTCGGTTGCGTCCACATACGTGGTTTCGAGGCCGAACTTGGCCAGTATCCCGAACAGGTTCACCGTGGCGCCGAAGATCGACGACGAGGAAACGATGTGCTCCCCCGCCTTCATCAAGCCCATGCAGCAGGCAAGAATCGCCGACATGCCCGACGCGGTCGCCACGCACGCTTCGGCTCCCTCCAGCGCGGCGAGCCGCTCGCCGAACGCGGTCACGGTGGGATTGGTGAAGCGCGAATAGATGTTGCCGGGCTCGTCGCCCTTGAAACACGCCGCCGCCCTTGCCGCGTTCTCGAACACGAAGCTCGAGGTCAGATAGAGCGCTTCGGAGTGCTCGTTGAACTGGCTGCGCGCAGTGCCCGCGCGCACCGCCAGCGTGTCGATATCGTAGTCCTGCATGAAATCGCCCCTTTTGGGGACAGACCACCTTTTCCATAGGAAAAGGTGGTCTGTCCCCAAAAAACAAAAACCCGTCCAGCTTTCGCTAACACGGGCTTCGGGCCACGCTTTAGCGGTATTTATTTGCCGGTGAGTCCGGCGGCGCCCGCAAGCTGTCGATCAAATCGGCGCAGGGGCCAAACTACCGCGGCCGCGTGCAAATGTCAAATCGCCGCGCCGGTCAGGAAAAATTCACGTCGGCCGATTGGGCCTCGTCCTCGCTCTCCTGCCGCGCCGGGTCGCGCGCGCGCTCGACCGTTGCCAGGTACTCGCTGGTGACGTCGCCGGTCACGTAAATGCCGTCGAAGCAGGAAGTCTCGAACTGCGCGAGCCTGGGGTTGACCGAGCGCACCGCGGCCTTGAGCGCATCCATCTCCTGGTAGATGACCGCGTCGGCGCCGATCTCGCGGGCGATTTCATCCTCGCTGCGGTCGGTGGCGATGAGTTCGGCGCGGGTCGCCATGTCGATGCCGTAGACATTGGGGTAGCGCACCGGGGGCGCGGCGGAGGCGAAATACACCCTGTTCGCGCCGGCTTCGCGCGCCATCATCACGATCTCGCGGCTGGTCGTGCCGCGCACGATCGAGTCGTCGACGATGAGCACGTTCTTGCCGCGGAACTCCATCGCCATCACGTTGAGCTTCTGCCGCACCGACTTGCGGCGGATGGTCTTGCCCGGCATGATGAACGTGCGCCCGACGTAGCGGTTGCGCACGAAGCCCTCCCGGAACGACACATCCAGCCCCTTGGCCAGTTCGAGCGCGCTCGGGCGGCTGGTGTCCGGAACCGGAACCACCACGTCGATCTCCAGGCCGGGCATGGTCCGTTTGATCTTGTCGGCGAGCTGCTGGCCCATGTTGAGCCGCGTCTCGTAGACCGAGACTCCGTCCAGGACCGAGTCGGGCCGCGCCAGGTACACGTATTCGAAGATGCACGGCGACAGCACCGTCTTGGCGGCGCACTGGCGGCTGTAGAACTCGCCCCGCTCGCTCACCAGAATCGCCTCGCCCGGCGCCACGTCGCGCACCAGTTCGAAGCCCATTGCGGCAAGCGCGACGCTTTCCGATGCCACCACATACTCCTGCCCCTCGGCGGCCATGTTGGTCCCGAACACCAGCGGGCGGATGCCGTAGGGATCGCGAAAGGCGAGCAGGCCGAAGCCGGAGATCATGGCCACCACCGCATAAGCGCCGCGGCAGCGCCGGTGCACGTTCGCCACCGCGGTGAAAATCGTGTCCGGATCGAGCTTGGCGCCCTTGGCCGCGAGTTCCAACTCATGCGCGAGCACGTTCAGCAGCACCTCCGAATCGGAATTGGTATTGATGTGCCGCAGATCCTGGCGGAACATCTCCTGCTTGAGCACCTCGGAGTTGGTGAGGTTGCCGTTGTGTCCGAGCACGATCCCGAACGGCGAGTTGACATAGAACGGCTGGGCCTCGGCGGAATTGAACGCCGACCCCGCGGTCGGGTAGCGGCAGTGCGCAATGCCCATTTCCCCCAGCAGCGAGCGCATGTTGCGCGTGTGGAACACGTCGCGCACGTAGCCCGGCCCCTTGTGCATGTGGAACGTCTTGCCCTCGGCGGTGACGATGCCAGCGGCGTCCTGGCCGCGGTGCTGCAGCAGCAGCAACCCGTCGTAGAGGAGCTGGTTGACCGGGGTTTTCGCTACGACTCCGATAATGCCGCACATTGCCGTCTCTCCCGGTTATCGGTACTTCAGCCGCTGCGCCACGCCCTCTGGCAGATAGGGCTTGAGCGCCAGCGCCACGGTTTCGAACGGCCCGGACAGCACCGCCTGCCTCCAGAAGGGCTCGCGCGGCAGCGGAGTCAGCCCGGCCAGCACAACGACTAGCAGCACAATCGCCGCGCCGCGTGCAACGCCGAACGTCGCACCCAGCAGGCGGTCGACGAATCCCAGCCCCGCCGCGCGCGCCAGGCGCGCGAGCACCAGGCCGATGACACCGCTCACCAACAGCACACCGATGAAAATGAGCGCAAACGCAAGCAGCCCCGACAGCAGCGGCCCGAGGCTTTCGGGCATTTGCCCGGCAACGATACCGGAAAAGGCAGTCGCCAGTACAAATGCGGCGATCCAGCCCGACAGCGATACCAACTCGCGCAGGATGCCCCGGAACGCCCCCAGCACCAGAGACAAGCCCAGCACGGTCAGCACCGCGTAATCAAACCACGCCATCGGTTCCCAAGCGGGTCATTCAGGACAGGCAAAGCCGCAGCGGACGTGCCACCGGAGGTGCCCCCGGCTCACCGCGGCCCCACCGTTCCGGGGGAAACACCCGCCACGGTGAGTTCCTTTTGGGCCTTTTCGGCCTCACCCTTGCTCTCGAACGGACCGGCGCGAACCCGCGTCTGCATGCCCTTCGGGCCTTTGACGGTTTCCGTATAGCTTTTTATGCCCGCGGCCGTCAGCTTCGAACGCAACTGCCTGACGTTGTCCTCATTGGAGAACGCGCCGAGCCGGATCACCCACGTCTCCTTGCCCTCCAGAAGCGCCTTCGCGCGCGCGGCGTCGGACTCGTCCTTCGCAGCGCGATCCCTCGCGAGCGCCGCAGCGTCCTGCCTCGCATCGGACGCCGGGGCCGCTTTGTCTTGGGCCGGCGGCGCTGCGGGTAGCGCCGGCGCAGTGCCCGGGACCACGGCCTTTTCCGGCGCAGCGGCGGGTGCAGACTTCGGCAGCACGCGGGTGTTGAACTTGCCCGCCTCCTGGCTCGGTATCTGGATGACCAGGTCCTGGCCGATGGGGCTGGGTTCCTTGTCCAGCACGATCGGCAGCGCGATGACGATCAGGACGACCAGCGCAATCGCCCCGACGACGCGACGACGCGCACGGCGTTGCAGCAGGCTTGCGTCCTGGTCTTCGGTCAATTGGGATTCCGCAAAAACTGGGATTCCGTCGAAAAACCGCGTGCGGCGCTTCAGCGTCCGGACCCTGGAGCCTGTGCTGCCATCACTTCCGCAACGGTGTAAAACGATCCAAACACTACAATTCTATCATCCCCGCCGGCCCGTTTGCAGGCAGCCTCGAACGCCGACCGCGGCGAGTCGAACAGCCCCACCTCGACCCCGGGATAGGTCGACCGAATCGCCTGCGCCAGGGTCGCCGCCTGCGCCCCCCGCGCACCGCTCAGGCTGGCCGCGTACCAGGCGCCGACCTGCCCCTTGAGCGCCGCGCAAACGCCTTCGATATCCTTGTCGCGCAGCATCCCGAACACGGCGTGGGTCGCCGGATAGGAGCCCATGTCGGCCAGGTTCTGCGCCAGCATTGCCGCAGCTTCGGGATTGTGCGCCACGTCGAGCACCACGGCAGGACGACCCGGGAGCACCTGAAACCGTCCCGGCCACTGGACCGTGGCGAGACCCTTGCGCACTTCGTTCATTCCCGCCGGCAGCCGTTCGGCCAGCGCATCCAGCGCCGCCAGGCAGGCGCTCGCATTGCGCAACTGGCAGGCGCCGCGCAGCGCCGGATGCGCCAGGCCCGCCTGCCGGCCGCGCCTGCCCCAGAACGTCCACTGCCCGCGTTCGTCGGCGTAGCCGAATTCGCGCCCCAGGCGCTGCAGGTCCGCACCGATGGCCCTCGCGTGCTCGATCACCGATGCGGGCGGTTCGGGATCGGAGACGATCGCCGGCCGGCCGGCACGAAAAATCCCTGCCTTCTCCAGCCCGATTTGCTCGCGCGTGGGGCCCAGGTAGTCCATGTGGTCGATGGCGATGCTGGTGAGGACCGCACAGTCGGCGTCGAAGGCGTTCACCGCGTCCAGCCGCCCGCCCATGCCGACCTCGAGGATGAGCGCATCGAGCGGCTCGCCCGCGAAAATGATCCACGCAGCGAGCGTCCCGAACTCGAAATAGGTGAGCGCCACGCCGTCCCTGGCCGCCTCCACCTGCTCGAACGCCCTGCACAGGCTTGCGTCCTCGACCGGGGCGCCATTGACGCGCACCCGCTCGTTGTACCGCAGCAGGTGCGGCGAGCTATACATCCCGACCCTGTGCCCCGCGGCGAGCAGGACCGACTCCAGCATGGCGCAGGTCGATCCCTTGCCATTGGTGCCGGCCACCGTAACGATGGTCGCCGCGCTCCGGCGCGCGAGGCGACGCTTCACGACCAGCACCCGGTCCAGTCCGAGTTCGATGCTCTTCGGATGGATGCGCTCGATGTACTCCAGCCACTCGACGAGCGTCGCGGGTGTTTGCATCGGTTATGGAAGTTCAGGGAGCGCTTGAGGGTACGGTGGAATTCTTATGACTCACTCGAGTGCTGCCAGCCTGGGCGAGGAATTTGAATCTTCATATGTCTCCTGTTTT
>MEQZ01000004.1:13366-25462 GCA_001770425.1 Betaproteobacteria bacterium RIFCSPLOWO2_02_FULL_65_20
CGACCGCTGTGTATCGCCTGTGTATCGTGTATCCCGCGACCCGGCATCGGGGATCAGCAGGCCGCAGGCGGAAGCCGCTGAAGGAGAGTGAGCAGAGAGACCAGCTTGTCGCGCATCTGGCGCCGGTCGACGATCATGTCGATCGCCCCTTTCTCGAGCAGGAACTCGGCGCGCTGGAAACCCTCCGGAAGCTTCTCGCGCACGGTCTGCTCGATGACGCGGGGACCGGCAAAACCGATCAGCGCCCTGGGCTCGGCGATGACGACATCGCCGAGCATGGCGAAACTCGCCGACACGCCGCCCATGGTCGGATCGGCGAGCACCGAGATGAACGGCAGCCGCCGCGCCGACAACTGCGTCAGCGCCGCAGTCGTCTTGGCCATCTGCATGAGCGAAAGCAGGCCTTCCTGCATGCGCGCGCCGCCCGTGGACGTGATGCATATCAGCGGCAGACTCTGATCCAGGCAAACGTGCACGCCGCGCACGAACCGCTCCCCGACCACGGAGCCCATCGATCCGCCCATGAACTCGAATTCAAACACCGCGATCACGACCGGAATGGTCTTGATGGCTCCCTGCATGACCACCAGCGCGTCGGTTTCCCCGGTCGCCTTTTCCGCGTCCGCCAGCCGGTCCGAGTAGCGCTTGCTGTCCTTGAACTTGAGCGCATCCACGGGCCCCACTTCCGCGCCGATCTCGAACAGCCCGTCGTTGTCGAGCAGCAGCTGCAGGCGTTGCCTCGCATTGATCCGATTGTGATAGCCGCACTTCGGACAAACGTTGGCGTTTTTCTCCAGGTCGGTCGCGTACAGGACTGCGCTGCACGAAGGGCATTTGCTCCACAGGCCCTCGGGCACGTTCTTCTTCGGCCCGGCGCCGGCGCGCTGCATTTTCGGCGGCAGCAGTTTCTGTAACCAGCTCATGGTCTGTCAGTTCGCATCCATCGCCAGCCTTACGCCGCGCAGAAACGCGGCAACCCTGTCGCGCGCCGATTCCGGCGCGGCCTCGATTTCCTGGATGATGCGGCTGCCGATGATCGCCGCGTCGGCGATGTCGCAGATCGCACGCGCCGTGGCGCCGTCCCGGATACCGAATCCGACCCCGACCGGCAACGCGGTCTGCGCGCGGATCTGCGCGATCTTCCCGGCCACGTCGGCCATGTCGATGTCCGCCACGCCGGTCACGCCGCGAAGCGAGACGTAATAGATGTATCCGCTGGCCAGCCGCGCAATCTTGGCGATGCGCTCCGGGGTCGAGGTCGGCGCGAGCAGAAAGACCATGTCCATGCCGCATTCGCGCAGCCGGCGTGCGAATTCCTCGCTCTCCTCGGGTGGATAATCGACGACGATCACGCCGTCCACCCCGGCCTGGTTCGCCGCCTGCACGAACGCCTCTTGTCCCATCGCCTCGATCGGGTTGGCGTAGCCCATCAGCACAAGCGGCGTCGAGGGGTCCTTGGCACGGAATTCGCGCACCATCGCCAGCACCCGGTCCAGCCCCACATGGTGCCTGAGCGCACGCTCGCCGGAGCGCTGGATCACCGGACCGTCGGCCATCGGGTCGGAGAACGGCACGCCGAGCTCGACGATGTCGGCGCCGGCCTCGACCATCGCATGCATGATCGGCACCGTTGCAACAGGATCTGGATCCCCCGCGGTGACGTAGGGAATGAGCGCCTTGCGGCCGGACCGGCGCAGATTGTCGAAGGTGGCCTGGATGCGCGACATCAGATCGACCTGAAACTGCGATGAACCAGACGGGCTGGCTCGCGTTGGCGTCCATGATCTCCCGATTTTGGGAAGTTGGAAGTACCAACTTCCCAAAATCGGGAGACGGATGTAAACCCAAAAATCATCACCAATGCTTCCAATACTTGCGTCATACGAGACGAAATTCATCGACGGTACTGCCCCCGTTCCCGGCGGCTTTGGACTGGGAGGGTTGTGCTGCCGCCACCCGCTCCCTGGCAATCGCGAGATAGTCGCCGTTCAACTCGAATCCGACAAATCGGCGCCCATGCACCGCCGCCGCCGCCGCCGCGGTACCGCTGCCCATGAACGGGTCGAGCACCAGGCCGCCGGGCGGTGAACTGGCCAGCAGCATGCGCTCGATGATCGCCAGCGGCTTCTGCGTCGGATGGTCCTCGCGCTCGGCATCCTGCCGGTGCAGCCGCGCCACGCTCCATACGTCCTTCGGGTTGTAACCGATTTCGAGCCATTTCTTGCCGACGAAAATAGAGCGGGAACGCGCCTTCTTGGTCTGCGCATCATACGGGATTCGTATGCGGTCCAGGTCGAAGTAATAGTCGCGCGACGCGGCGAAGAAACCGATATTGTCGTGCACCGAGGAAAACCTGCGCGTGCTGCCTCCCATGCTGGGCACGCGCCGGTCCCAGATGATCTCGTTGACCATCAACATGCGGGTCTTCAGGTAGCTGAAGACCTCGGGCGCATGCTGCCAGGTGAGAAACACGTACAGGCTGCCGCTGGCCTTCAGCTTGGGCAGCACGGCATCGATCCAGCGGCGGCTGAACGCGAGGTAATCCTCGCCGTATCGTCGGTCCGAGTCGTTCCCGTAGTCCTTGCCCAGTCCATACGGCGGATCGGCAATGACCAGGTCCACGCTCGCGTCGGCGATGCGCCCGACCCCGCCGAAGAAATCCTCGTTGTGCAGCGAGATATCCAAGATCAGAACCGGATGCCGGATTTCTCGGCGACCGTGTGCATGTCCTTGTCGCCGCGACCCGAGAGGTTGACCAGCAGGACGGCGTCCTTCGGCATGGTGGGCGCGATCTTTGCGGCATGCGCGAGCGCATGGCTCGGCTCGAGCGCCGGAATGATGCCCTCGTTGCGGCACAGCGCGTGGAACGCCGCAAGCGCCTCGCTGTCGTCTATGGTGACGTACTCGGCGCGCCCGCTGTCCTTCAGCCACGCATGCTCTGGACCGACACCGGGGTAATCCAGCCCTGCCGAAATGGAATGCGTCTCGATGATCTGCCCGTGCTCATCCTGCAGCAGATAGGTCCGGTTGCCGTGCAGCACGCCGGGCCTGCCTGCAACCAGCGATGCCGCATGCCTGCCGCTCGACAGCCCCAGGCCCCCCGCCTCGACGCCGATCAGGCGCACCGACGCGTGCGGGATGTAGGGATAGAAGATCCCCATGGCGTTCGAGCCGCCGCCGACGCAGGCGATGACCGCGTCCGGCTGCCGCCCCGCGAGCTCGGGCATTTGCCGCAGGCATTCGCGTCCGATGACGGACTGAAAATCGCGGACCATCATCGGATACGGGTGCGGCCCGGCGACGGTGCCGATGATGTAGAACGTGTTTCCGACGTTCGTGACCCAGTCGCGCATCGCCTCGTTGAGCGCGTCCTTCAGCGTTTTCGAACCGGATTCCACCGGGACGACGGTCGCGCCCAGCAGCTTCATGCGGTAGACGTTGGCCGCCTGGCGCTTGGTGTCCTCCGAGCCCATGTAGACCACGCATTCCATACCGTAACGCGCGGCGACCGTCGCTGCGGCCACGCCGTGCTGCCCCGCGCCCGTCTCCGCGATCACACGCGGCTTGCCCATGCGCCGGGCGAGGAGCGCCTGGCCCACGGTGTTGTTGATCTTGTGCGCCCCCGTATGGTTGAGGTCCTCGCGTTTCAGGTAGATCTGCGCCCCGCCGAGCAGCGACGACCAGCGCTTGGCGTGATAGACGGGGCTCGGGCGACCCACGTAATGCCTGAGGTCGTATTCGAACTCCGCAATGAAAGCCGGGTCCGCGCGGCAGCTTTCATACACGGCGCGCAGTTCGGCGATCGCGTGCACCAGCGTCTCGGCGACGAACACGCCGCCGTAAGGACCGAAATGCCCCCTGTCGTCCGGGAGGTCAGCCATCTGCATTCCTGACTCCTGAAATGAAGGCCGCGATCTGTTGCGCGTCCTTGATGCCCTTTGCCGATTCCACCCCGCTCGATACGTCCACGCCCCAGGGCCGCAGTCGCCGTATGGCCTCGGTCACGTTTTCCGCGCCGAGGCCGCCGGAAAGAATCCACGGCCTGGCCAGTGCGCCCGGCAGCAGATTCCAGTCGAAGGGGGCGCCGGTGCCGCCGTAGGTGCGCTCGTCGAACGCGTCGATGAGCCATGCCGAAGCCGCGGCATGCGAAGCGAAGTATTCTATCAAATCCAGTCCCGGCTTCATGCGGGCGGCCTTGATATAGGGGCGGGCGAAGCGCGCACAGAAATCGGGGGATTCCTCGCCGTGGAACTGCAGCGTGGCCGCGGGCAGGCGTTCCAGCACCGCCTCCACTTCACCGGGCGTCGGATCGACGAATACGCAGACTGCCGTGACCAGAGCCGGCAGCGCGGCCGCGATCGCCCCTGCGAGCTCCGGCTCGATATAGCGCGGGCTCGGACGCCAGAAAATGAACCCGATTGCGTCGGCGCCCAGCTGCGCCGCCGACACCGCGTCCGGTTCACGCGTGATCCCGCACACCTTGACACGCGTCCTCACGCTTCATCCTCCACCGGGCCGAGCGGCATCATACGTGCGAACGCGGGGAGCTGCCATTGCGCATCGTAGCGCACGTCGGTGAGATACAGGCCCGCGGCCGCGACGGTCGGCGCGGCGAGGCGCCGGTCGCGGCCCTGCATCACCTGCCCAACCCACTCCGGCGGATGCCTGGCGTTGCCCACGTAGAGCAGGCACCCGACCATGTTGCGAACCATGTGGTGCAGGAATGCGTTGGCGGTGAAATCGAAGTACACGTACGGTCCGCGACGCGCCACCGCAGCGTGCTCCATCACCCGCACCGGGTTCTTCGCCTGGCACTCGGAAGAACGAAACGCAGAGAAGTCATGCTCCCCGGCGAGCATCGCGGCTGCGCGCCGCATCGCCTCCAGGTCGAGCGCACCATGGAACCATCCGACCCTGCCCGCCAGCAGCGAAGGGCGCACCGGGTGGCAGTAGAGCACGTAGCGATAGCTGCGGGCCCGCGCCGAGTAGCGCGCATGGAACTCATCTTGCACCGGTGCCGACCACTGCACCGCAATCGCGGGCGGCAACGCGGCGTTCACCCCGCGCACCCAGGCCGAGTCCGGACGCACAGCGTCGGTATCGAAATGCGCGACCTGCGCGCAGGCGTGCACGCCCGCGTCGGTGCGCCCCGCCCCGCTGATGCGGATCGCGTTGTCCGCGATCACCGACAGCGCCCGCTCCAGATGATCCTGGACAGTATTGCCCGATGGCTGCGACTGCCAGCCGTCGAACGCGGTGCCGTCATAAGCGATGCCGATCGCGATGCGCATTGCTGCCACTCATGGTTCCGGGAAGATACAACGCGTGCGCGTCGGGTTGCAGGTCGCGCTTGCGCTCGTAGGCGCGCAGCGCGTGCACCGGAGACAAGAATCGGCGCCGGTGGCGCCGATTTCGGATGCAACGGCCTGGCGCTCAACCAAGCGCTTCGAGCATGGTCTTCGCCTGCTGTTTCTGAGCGGCGTCACCCTCTTTGGCCACCTCGTTCAGGAGTTCTCGCGCGCCGTCCTTGTCGCCCATCTCGTCGTACGCCTTGGCAAGGTCGAGCTTCGTAGCCACTTCCTGCCAGTGCGCATCGGGGACAGGTACTGCCGCCCCCGTTTCCGGTGCTGCCTCAGGCGGGGCCCCCAGATCGAGGCTGATCGCTGACAGATCGAGTTCCAGCAGTTGTTCTTCGGCCGGCTTCGCTTCTTCTTCACTGGGCGCGCCCAGATCGAAGTCCATCGTAATGCCCATATCCGCCGCTGCTGCGGGTTCGGCGGCAGGCGCGGGCGCTGCGGCCTCAGTCAAGCCCAGATCGAAGTCGATCGAAAGGCCGCTATCGCTATCGGTCTCCGGTGCCGCAGCTTCGGACTTCGGCGCCTCCGCAGTGAGCGTTACGCCGGGGGCGGCCTGTCCCTTCTCCGGCTCGGCCGCCTGCTCGTCGCCTAATCCCAAATCGAAGTCGAGCGTGGTCGGCGATTCGGCGGCTGGAGTCACCGTGGCAATGGGAGGAATATCGAACTTTACGGTGGCCTGCTCCGGCGCCTCTCCCAGGTCGAGGTCGAAATCGAGCCGCGGCGCGGCCTGCGCCGGGGATTCGCCCGCCGCGTCCGTCGCGACCGGCGCCACGGCAGCGAGTTCTTCCTGGGTCAGCACCTGAGTGTCCTCTACAGCGGCGGCCGGCGCACCGCCGTAGAGCGGGTTGTGCGGATCGATCGACAGTCCGAGGCCGAGCGCCTTCTCCCATTCCGGGCCCTGACCACTGGTCGCGGCATAGAGCTCGCTCGCGGTCGTCTCGAAGGCCTTGAGGTCCTTGCGGTTGGCATAGACCTCCAGCAACTTGGCGCGAATCTCATGCCGCGAGGAATCCTTGGCGATTGCATCTTTGAGAATCTCCTCGGCCTGCGTATCCCGACCATAGGCCATATAGACGTCGGCCTCGGCGATCGGATCGATCTCCTCGGTGTCGATCTTGCCGATGCCTCCCTGGCTAAAGTCGCTCTGGAAGGCAGCGCCGCCGGTATCGATCTGCTGCCCGCCGGATGCGCCGAACACGGACGGGGACGCCTGCGAGGCGGCGCCCATCAAGCTGGCCTCGAACTGGGACTTGCGCTTCGTGCGCCATGCGTAGACGGCGTAAGCGGCCAACAGGATGACTACACCGCCCGCTCCGCCGAGCGCCATCGGGTTGTCGAGCAATTCGTCGATGAAACTGGGCTCGGGTGGAGCCGGTACCGGCTTCGGTGCCGCTTTGGGTGCCGCCGCTGGGGGCGCCTTCAGCGCTTGCGCCGCCGGTTCGGCAGCTTTGGCTTCCTCCTTGGCCGGTGCCGGGACGGGCGCTGCCTTGGCCGGTTCCGGGACCTTTGGCGCGGGAGGCGCAGCCTTCGCTGCGTCGGGCATCGCAGCCGCTTTGGCTGCGGGTTCTGGGGCAGCCTTTGCGGGCGCGCCCTTGGCCGCCTGCTGCATCTGCGCACCGACCTCGCTTTTCAACTGCGCCAGCTTCTGCAAGTCCTGGACGTTCTTTTCCAGCATCGCGATGCGCTCGTTGGCTTCCTTGAGCGCCTTTTCCTTCGCCGCCAGGTCGTCGGCGCGCGCCGCAGCGCCCGCGCGTCCTGCCGCTTTCGCGTCCCGGGCCTTCGACAGACGCAACTGATCCTTCGCCGCTTCCGGAGGCGGCGGTGCCGCCTCGCGCGGGGCGCCGATCCGGCCCGACGCCTGACGTCCCCCCGCCGCGCGCTCGGGAGCCTGGGCGACTGCCGCGCCGATCTGGCGTCGGTACTCGTCGTAACTGGCGTTCTGCGCCGCGACAATGCGCAGCGCGTCTTCCTGCGAGACACCTGCGGCGGCCTCGCGCTCAGGGATGTTGAGTATCTTCCCGGCCCGCAAACGACTCATGTTGCCGCCGTCGAACACATCCTGGTTGCCGCGATAGAGCGCGACCAGCATCTGCTGCACGCTCACACCCTCGAACTTGTTCTGGTTGGCGATTTTCGTCAGCGTGTCGCCGCGCTTCACCTCATAGGTCGCAGCCGGCTTCGCTGTCGCAGCCGGCTTCGCTGTCACAGCTGGCTTCGCTGTCACAGCTGGCTTCGCCGGCGCAGCGGGCGGCGCGAGCGGGCGCTCGGTGACCGCGGGGGGAGCGCGCACCGCGGGTTCAGTCGCTGCGGGGGCCGGTGCCGGCTGCGCCACCGGCGCCACCGGCACCGCCGGGACGACGACGGGCGGCGTGGCGGCAGGCACGGCCACGACAGGCGCCTTGTATTCGACCGGGTCCAGCAGGAAAGTGTATTCGCGCACGAACCGCCCGTTGGCCCAGCTCAACTCGACCAGCAGATCGAGGAAGGGTTCGTTCATCGGCTCGACCGTGGTCATCAACACAACGTGCTGGCCGTTCGGACGCTTGTCAACAATGAAACGGATCGACATCGCCGCAGCTTGACGCTCGATGTTGGCCTCGCGGTAGGCCTCGGCGGCTGCAAGCCGCGCAGTCAGGGAGATCGCTTCATCGGACTCGAGCGAGGAGACCTCGATTTCCGCCCTGAGAGGCTGTCCAAGCGCGGAAAACACGGACAGTTTGCCCAGGCCGGCCGCCCACGCCAGCGAAGGCAGGAGCAGGACCGCGAGCACCAGTGCCTTCAATTCGGATGTGTACTTGCCCACTCGGCCACCCTCGAGGTTTGGTGGAAGCAAACTAACATACCATCATGGTGTTAGGCATGCAAGTTCACTTTCCCTCTTGCAAACGCTACTAAGTCGGTCTTTTGCTGCGGAAATTCTTCACAAATCGGCGACCAAGCTGGTTCTCTTCGTTCAGCGCGCGCATCAGACCGTCGCCGTTGAACCCGCAGCCGACCCGGTTGCACGCGCGCCGATCCGCTCCTCGAGCAGGATTCTCAGCATGCGGCGCAACGGCTCGGCCGCACCCCAGAGCAGTTGGTCCCCTACGGTAAACGCAGCGAGGTACTGCCCCCCCATCGACAGCTTGCGCAGGCGCCCCACCGGAACCGACAGCGAACCTGTCACCTTGGCCGGAGTGAGTTCGGCAAGCGTGGCCTCGCGCTGGTTCGCCACCACCTTCGCCCACGGGTTTGCCTCCGCGAGCATGCCCTCGATCTCATCCAGAGGCACATCGCGGGTGAGCTTGATCGTGAGCGCCTGGCTGTGGCAGCGCATCGCACCGACCCGAACGCACAGGCCGTCTATGGGAATCGGGTTCTTCTCCCTGCCAAGGATCTTGTTGCCCTCGGCCTGCCCCTTCCATTCCTCGCGGCTCTGCCCGTTTCCCATGTCCTTGTCGATCCAGGGGATCAGGCTGCCGGCGAGCGGAACACCGAAGTGCTTCGTCGGCAGACGGTCGCTGCGAAGAGCATCGGCCACCGTGCGATCGATCTCCAGAATTGCGCCGGCCGGGTCCGCAAGCAGATCTTCCGCTGCGTGATGCGCAAAACCCATTTGCTTTACCAGTTCGCGCATATTCTCCGCACCCGCACCCGATGCCGCCTGATAGGTCATCGCGCTCATCCACTCGACCAGGCCGGCCTTGAAAAGGCCGTGCATGCCCATCAGCATGAGGCTGATGGTGCAGTTGCCGCCGACGTAGTTGCGCACGCCGCCTGAGAGCGCGCGCTTGATGACGTCCATGTTGACCGGATCGAGAATGATCACGGCGTCGTCCTTCATGCGCAGCGCCGAAGCCGCATCGATCCAGTACCCGCCCCAGCCCGCCGAGCGAAGTTTCGGGAAGATCTCGTTGGTGTAATCTCCGCCCTGGCAGGAGATGATGATCTCGTTCGCGCTGAGCGCCTCGATCGAGTGCGCGTCGGCGACCGGTGGAACCGGCCTGCCGATGTCGGGCCCGCGACCCCCGGCCAGCGAGGTGGAGAAAAACACCGGCTCGATAGCATCGAAATCGTGCTCTTCGCGCATCCGCTGCATGAGCACCGAGCCCACCATGCCCCGCCATCCCACTATTCCAACTCGTCGCATTTTCATCACCGTTGAATGTCACATTCCCAAGCCGGCATGGCCGGAATCACGAAACGGATCCGCTCGATTCTGAATCCAAGATCGACAGACCTGTACCAACCGCGATTCTTCGCCAGATCTGTCCATACTTGAGTGATAAATCTCACAGCGCCGCAACAACGGCGTCGCTATTTCTTCGATCCGGCACGCTCGAGGGCCTCACCGCCCTGCTTGAGGTCCTTGCCGACGCCCTGGAGCGTGTTGCATCCGGAGGTGAACAGCACGACCAAAGTCAGGAACAATAATTTTTTCATACCGATCTCCTTCAGCACCGCTGCCGCACATCGACGAAATGCCCGGCGATTGCCGCCGCCGCGTGGCTGTCCCGGAGCTTGTCGTAGAGGGTTTGCGGCGTCATGCGGAAGTCAATCGCGAAAACATCAGATTATACCGGAACCCTCCGGTGCCTCGCCCGTCTCGGCGAACGGGACGCCAGCGGAGGTTTCAGCGCGGCCTGTAGTACGAAAGCGCCTCGGGCAGCCACTTCTCGATCTGCCGAATACGCGTGTCGTCGGCCGGATGCGTCGACAGGAATTCGGGCGGCTTCGCCTTGCCCTTGCCCGCATCGGCCATGCGGCGCCAGAAATCGACCGCCGCGCGCGGGTCATACCCCGCCTTGGCCATGAAGATGAGCCCGAGGCGGTCGGCCTCCGATTCCTGCAGTCGCGAGTACGGCAGAAGAACGCCGACGGCCGCGCCGGCACCCAGCAGCCCGGCGTACAGCTTGGCCTTTCGTGAATCGCCCTCGGCGAGCCCGACCGCTGCTGCGGCCATGAGTCCCTCGACGGCGAGCTGCTGCGACAGGCGCTCTCCCCCGTGGCGCGCGATGGCGTGCGCGACCTCGTGTCCCATCACTGCAGCCAGCCCCGCATCGTCGTGCGTAAGCGGGAGGATGCCCGTGTACACGGCCACCTTGCCTCCGGGCAGGCAGAACGCGTTCACCGTCTTGTCATTCTCGAGGACCTTGAATTCCCACTGGTAGTCGCCCTTGCCGGTCGCCTCGGCAATGCGGCGCCCGACGCGCTGCACCTGATCATTCAGCCGCGGGTCGGCCGAGATCTTCTCAGTCTTCAGCGTATCCCGGTAGGCCGAGAGACCCAACTGCACCTCCTGGCGCTCGCCCAGAAGCTGCAGCTGGCTGCGTCCGGTGAGGGGCACGGTCTGGCAGGCCGCGAGCGTCGCCGCCGCGACCATCGCGATACCTATAACCGACAGCCCGTTGCGCCTCATCATCGCCGCTCCATCGCCTGTGCAAGCACCGTCGCCGCGGCCGAACTGCTCGCACAGGATATCCGCAAGATCGCTGCCCGTCCACGCCACAATGGCACCACCGGCTTGCATGGCCCGCTGCGCGTACTCTCTTGCTTCGCGCAGCCTGACCGTTTACCCATGCTGTTCCAATCGCGCTAGACTCTCAATCTCATCCGTGCGGTACGGCACGAAGATTTCGGCAGCTCAATTCCAAAGGGAAATCGCTATGACTTCGTTTAGATCCGTAATTGGCGCGACCATCCTCTCATGCGCGGCGACGATGGCAAACGCCCAGGTGGTCGGGATTGCAACCAATCCGCAGGGCTCGCTCTATTATTCGGTCGGGGCCGCGGTCGCCGGCGTTATGCAGCAGAAAGCCGGTGTGGCCGCCCGGGTCCAGCCCCTGTCTGGGTCCTCGTCCTATACCCCGCTGGTCAACCGCGGACAGGTCGACTTCGGTCTGTTGAACGCGGTCGACGTCGTGAATGCCTACGAGGGTGTAGATAACTTCAAGGACCGCAAGAACCCCGACCTGCGCCTGGTGGGGGTCTTGTTCGACATTCAGAACGGCATCGCAGTACCCAACGATTCGCCAGCGAAATCGATCAAGGATCTCAAGGGGCTGCGCATATCGAACCGGTTCACGGCGCAGAGCACGATGCAGTCCGTCCTGGATGCGACCTTGGCAACGGGCGGCCTGTCCAGTGCCGACCTGACCGGATTTCCAGTGCCTGACCAGTTCAAGGGAATGCAGGCGCTCGGCGACGGCAAGGTGGACGCGGCGCTGTCCTGTTTCACCTGCGCGACGGCGAAGGAGGTCAACGTCGCACTCGCCTCGCGCGGCGGGATGCGCTTCTTGCCGATGAGCGATTCGCCAGAGGCGGTGGCGGCAATGCGCAAGCTGTTCCCTGGCGCCCGCTCCCAGGTCTTCAAGCCGTTGCCCGCGTTCACCGGGATCACCGCACCCACCCGTCTGATGGTGTATAGCGCCTTCCTCGTGAGTAGCACGCATGCGTCTGCGGACATGGTCTACAAGACGACCAAGGCGATCTATGAGAACAAATCGACGCTGGTGGCTGCATCCCCGGCGATGAGGAGTTTTGCCCCGGACGGGATGACCGAAGAGAACGTCGTCCCCTACCACCCCGGGGCGGAGAGGTTCTACAAGGAAATCGGGCAGTGGCCTCCGAAAAAACGCTAGCCACGGCTGATCGTCGTCTGGTCTCTTACAACTCAAATCTTGACGCCCGGAACGCGCGCCGGCGAGCGCTCAACGCGGTGCCGTCATCCTTGCAGTGGCGGCGGCGAGGATCAAGCCCA
>MEQZ01000005.1 GCA_001770425.1 Betaproteobacteria bacterium RIFCSPLOWO2_02_FULL_65_20
GATCGACCACGAATACCACCGGCAGCCTTCGCACCTCGCCGGCTGCAAGCGTCTGCTGGCGGAAGCAGAAACACTCCAGTTTCTTGAAATACTCCACTGCATTGGCCGGGCCGTAACTCGGCACCGCCTGCCCGGTGACCGGGCGATCGAGCGTATTGCGAATCTCGTAGATGACCTGTGTCACCGCGCCCGGATTCACCGCCACATGCGACTGCAAGGGCTTGAAGGTCCAGGCCAGCCGCTGCGTGTTGGCGTCGAATTCGATATTGACGGATCGGGTCGCATCCACCTGGGTGTTCTTGACGACCGACCCTTCATCCCTGAAAACGTCGCGCAGGCCGGTAACCTGGCAGATCTTCTCGTAAAACGGCACCAGCGCGAACCCGAAGCCGAACATCAGCACGCTCGCGGCCAGCAGCTTCTTCAGCATCAGCCGGTTGGCGGCCGAAACGTCGGGCGCGGATTCGCTCATTTCAGCACCAGGTACTTGAGCATGACGCCGACGAAGAACGCGAGCGCGACGGTCGCGAGCACCAGCCCGGTCCTGAGGTTCCTGCTCCTGATCGGCTCGCCCACGTCGCCGCCCTACTTCACCACCGGCGGGGTCTGGAAGCTGTGATACGGCGGCGGCGAGGGCAGGTGCGTCCATTCGAGCGTGTCGGCGCCTTCCCAGGGCCGCTGCGGCGCTTTCTCCCCGGAGCGTATCGCCTTGATGACGATGTAGGGCAGCAGCAGTTGCGACACACCGAAACCGAATGCGCCGATGGAGGAAATCACGTTGAACTCGGTGAACTGCAGCGCGTAGTCAGGGACGCGCCGCGGCATGCCCGCGAGGCCCAGGAAATGCTGCACGAAGAACGTGACATTGAAGAATATGATGGTCAGCCAGAAGTGCCATTTCCCGAGCGTCTCGTCGTACATCCTGCCGGTCCACTTCGGCAGCCAGAAATAGACGCCTGCGAAGGCCGAGAACAGCGCGCCCGCCACCATGACGTAATGGAAGTGCGCCACCACATAGTAGGTGTCATGGACCTGCACGTCCACGGCGGCCAGCGACAGCACCAGCCCGGAGAATCCGCCCAGGGTGAACAGGAACAGAAACCCGATGGCGAACAGCATCGGCGTCTCGAACGTGAGCGAGCCCTTCCACATGGTCGCCACCCAGTTGAAGACCTTCACGCCGGTCGGAACCGCAATCAGCATGGTGGCGTACATGAAATAGAGCTGCCCGGTGACCGGCATGCCCACGGTGTACATGTGGTGCGCCCAGACGATGAACGACAGTATTGCGATCGACGCGGTGGCGTAGACCATCGAGGTGTAACCGAACAGCGGCTTCCTCGAGAATGCCGGAATCACCTGCGAGATCACGCCGAAGGCCGGAATCGCGATGATGTAGACCTCCGGATGCCCGAAGAACCAGAAAATGTGCTGGTACAGGACCGGGTCGCCCCCGCCGGCCGCGTTGAAGAACGCGGTGCCGAAATGCCGGTCGGTGAGAATCATGGTGACCGCACCGGCCAGGACCGGCATCACCGCGATCAGCAGATAGGCGGTGATCAGCCAGGTCCAGCAGAACATCGGCATTTTCATCAGCGTCATTCCAGGCGCGCGCAGGTTCAGGATGGTCGTGATGATATTGATCGAGCCCATGATCGAACTCATGCCCAGCAGGTGCACCGCGAAGATGCTGAAATCCATCCCGGGCCCCATCTGGGTGGCAAGCGGCACGTACATGGTCCACCCCGCCGCCGGGCCACCGCCGGGCACGAACAGCGAAATGATCAGCAGCAGCGCCGCGGGCGGCAGCAGCCAGAAGCTCCAGTTGTTCATGCGCGGAAACGCCATGTCGGGCGCGCCGATCATCATCGGAATCTGCCAGTTGGCGAATCCGACGAAGGCGGGCATGATCGCGCCGAACACCATGATGAGACCGTGCAGGGTGGTCATCTGGTTGAAGAATTCCGGCGTGACGATCTGCAGGCCGGGCTGGAACAACTCGGCGCGGATGACGAATGCCATCGTGCCACCGACGAGCAACATGGCGAAGCTGAACCACAGGTACATCGTGCCGATGTCCTTGTGGTTGGTCGTCATGACCCAGCGCATGATCCCCCCGGGATGATGCGCGTGGTCGTCGTGGTGGGCGTGACCGTGTGTTCGAACTGCGTCCATGCTATTGCGCTCCCAGTATGCTCGTCACTTGCGCTGCGACCTGACTTCGGCCGGCTGGATCGCCTCACCGGTCTTGTTGCCCCAGCTGTTGCGCGCATGGGTGATCACCGCGGCAAGCTCGGTATCGGACAGTTGCTTGCCGAACGCCGCCATCGCGGTGCCCGGCTTGCCGTTCAGCACCACGTTGATCAGGCCGTCCTTCGGTCCGTTCATCACCTTCGAGCCATCGAGCGCCGGAAATGCCCCCTTCACGCCCTGCCCGTTCGCCTGGTGGCAGGCCACGCAATTGGCGGCATAGACTTTCGCGCCGCGCGCCTTCGACTCCTCGAGCGTCCAGGTCTTGTTCGGATCGTCGGCCTGTGCGGCCATTTTCTTCTTCTGCTCGCCCACCCAGGCACTGTACTTGTCGGCCGACACGACTTCGACCACCACCGGCATGAACCCGTGGTCCTTGCCGCAAAGCTCGGTGCACTGGCCCCGGAACGTACCTAGCCTGTCCGCCTTGAACCAGGTGTCGCGCACGAAACCGGGGATGGCGTCCTGCTTGATGCCAAGCGCGGGTACCCACCACGAGTGGATGACGTCGTTCCCGGTGGTGAGAATCCGGATCTTCTTGTCCACCGGCACTACAACCGGGTTGTCCACCTCGAGCAGGTAGTTCTCGCCCTTGGGTGCCGTGCCCTGGATCTGATCCCGGGGGGTCGCGAGCGCCGAGACGAAGCGGATGCCTTCTCCCTCCCCTCTCAGGTAGTCATAACCCCATTTCCACTGATAACCGGTCACCTTGATGGTCAGATCCGGATTGGAGGTGTCGCGAAGCGACAGCAGCACCTTGGTTGCCGGCCAAGCCATCAGTATCAGGATGATCAAGGGGATAATGGTCCAAACAAGTTCTACCGTGGCGTTTTCATGGAACTGCGCGGCCTGGTGGCCCTTGGACTTGCGGTGCGCAAACACGGAATAGAACATCACCGCGAACACACCGACGAATATCACCACGATAATCCACATCATCAGCACGTGCAGGTCGTAGACGTCCTGCGCGACCTTCGATGCCGGCGCCTGCATGTTCAGCTCGTAAGCCGCGGATGCCAGGCCCGAGAATCCCGCCAGCAGGACACTGCCTGCCCAGGTTGCCAACAGCGTGTGTCTCATCGTTTTCCTTCCCTGCTTGCCAGTTAGCCGCAATTTCGGGCGCGCTTCCGGCCTTTCCTTGAACAGGAAAGGGGTGCCGCGAAAAGCGCGGGAGATTAGCACACTAGTGGGGCATGAACAAGCAACACCACCAGGGAAATTTGGGCTCAGGAGAACGAATCATTTCGTCTTTTCAGGGAAAAATCCGTTTTCACCACCTGCTCGCCGTCTGCCCGCCCCTCCCCTTTCCACGCATGGCCGTAGACGATCTCGAACGTCGCCGGCAGGCGTGCCTCCCGCCGCGAGCTTTCATAGGCGGCGACCATCTTTGTCCAGGCATCGGTCGCCATCAACCCCCGCCGGCGCCCGGTCTCCACATTCGACTGCCCCGAGCGCCGCAGATCCCGCGCAAGCGCGCCGACGTCCGGATAGGACAAGGTCATCACCTCCATGTCCATCACCGGATCGGCAAAACCCGCCGCTACGAGCATGTCCCCCAGATCGTGCATGTCTATGAACCGATGCACGTGCGCATAGCCGTCGATCCCCGCAAATGCGCCTCGAAGCTCTTTCAGCGTGTCGGGTCCGTAGGTCGAAAACATCAGCAGCCCCCGCGGCTCCAGTACGCGCGCCAGTTCCGAGAGCGCCGCGGGCGGATCGGCTGCCCACGCAAGCGCCAGGTTGGACCACACCATGGCGACGCTTGCCGGGGCGAGCGGCAGGCGTGCAAGATCGGCGCACACGTGATGGCACGCGGCCCCGGAAAACAGGTCGCGCGCGCGCGCCAGGATCGTGCGAGCCTGCCGCGCCGAGTGCGTCATCGCCCGCGCGATGTCCAGACCGATGAGATTCGCCTTCGGATAGCGCTCCCGCAGCAGCCCCAATCCTTCGCCGGGTCCGCAGCCTGCGTCGAGCACCCATCGCGGATCGTGGCGCATGTAGTCAAGCCGTTCGGCCATTCGCCGCTCCACCTCGCGCGCAAGCACGGCGACCTCGCCATAAGTGGATGCCGAGCGCTCGAAACGCCGCCTTGCGGCGGGCACATCGATCCCGGAGGCGGTCATGAGGGGGCGCGGCGTTCGCGGTCAGGCAATGTTTTCACTCGGATTCTCGCCGGCGGAGGATTTCGACAGCGGATTCTACCGGCTGGGCCCGGGGAGGGTCGGAACGAGGGGCGCTGCGCCTCTTATGGCCGGAGTCCAGCCGGCATGGACGCGGAATTGCGGTTCAAGTTCCGCCCCGGTAGCCCGCAACCCCGCCTCGCGCGTTGATGTTGTCGACAGCGGCGCGAGGAACCCATGTCGACGATCGGATCATGGCTGCGGCACAGTTGCACGCGGGTCGTAGCGGCCGCCTTGCCGCAGGACTGCCTGCTGTGCGGCAGCGCAAGCGATGACGCCCCGCTGTGCGTGCCGTGCCGGAGCGAACTGCCTGCGCTGCCGCGCGGCTGCCCCCGCTGCGCGATGCCAAGCCCGCTGGGCGAGGTCTGCGGCGTCTGCCTGCGGCACCCCCCGCCGTTCGACACGACGCTCGCCGCCTGGCCTTATGCCTATCCGGTCGACCGGCTGGTGCGCTCGCTCAAGTTCCACGGCCGGTTGGCCCTGGCGTCGTATTTCGCCGAGGCGCTCGCGCCGCTCGTCGCGCGGACCGATGCCGTCGATGTCGTGATACCGATGCCGCTGCACCCCGCGCGTCTGGCCGAGCGCGGCTTCAACCAGGCAGCCGAGATCGCGCGCCGCCTGACGGGGAACCCAGGCGCCCGGACCCCGCGGACGAAGCTGGCGCTTCAGGCTGCTAGCCGCATTCGCCGTACACTACCGCAGGCGGACCTTGCGTTTGGCGAGCGCCTGCGCAACGTGCGTGGCGCGTTTGCCTGCGCGATCGACCTCGGCGGCGCGCGCGTCGCCGTGCTCGATGACGTCATGACCACCGGTGCGACGCTCGGCGAACTGGCTAAGGTGCTCAAGCGCGCGGGCGCTGCGCGGGTGGAAAACTGGATCGTGGCACGCACACTCGAATGACGCACCATGTTTGACATCGTCCTGTTGGAGCCCGAGATACCGCCCAACACGGGCAACATCATCCGGCTCGCCGCCAATACCGGCTGCAGGCTGCACCTGGTGAAGCCGCTGGGATTCCGCCTCTCGGACCGCGCGCTCAAGCGCGCCGGGCTCGACTACCGCGAAATCGCGAGCGTGACCCAGCACCGTGATTGGCAGGCGTGCGCCCTGCACCTCAGCGGCCGGCGAATCTACGCGCTTTCCACCAGCGGGACGCGAACTTATTCCGAGGCCGCGTTTGCGCCGCACGATGTGTTCCTGTTCGGCCCGGAGACCCGTGGCCTGCCGCGGGAAATGATGGCCGGTTTTCCGCCGGCCATGCGGCTGCGGCTGCCGATGCGCCCGGAAAGCCGCAGCCTCAATCTCGCCAACGCGGTCGCCGTGGTCGTCTACGAGGCCTGGCGCCAGCAGGGTTTCGAGAACGGCCGCTGACCCACCCAGGAACGCATGCGGGGGGCGAATCCCCTCACTCGGCAATGCGCTCCAGCAGTCCGTTTCAGAACTCCTGTCACGGTCCCTGCACCTCTTCTTTCGGGTCGCGCGCGAGCAGCGACTGAACGGCTTGCCTTGCCTGCACGCCGCGGTAGAGCACCTCGCACACCGCCTGGGTGATCGGCATCTGGATGCCTTTCGCAGTGGCGATGCGCTGCACCTCCTGCGCCGAGTACACGCCTTCGGCCACATGGCCAAGGCTCGACAGGATGTCCTCGATCCTATGCCCCTGCGCGAGCATGAGACCGACGCGGCGGTTGCGCGACGGGTCGCCGGTACAAGTGAGGATGAGATCCCCGGCGCCTGCGAGCCCCATGAAGGTTTCAGGCCGGCCGCCCAGCGCGACCCCGAGCCGGGTAATCTCCGCAAGACCGCGGGTGATCAACGCCGCGCGGGCATTCAGCCCCAGGCCCAGGCCGTCGCAGATGCCGGTCGCGATGGCCATCACGTTTTTCACCGCGCCGCCGATCTCCACGCCGGCGAGGTCGGTGCTGAAGTAGACCCGCAGCGCGGGCTGGTGCAGTTCGCGCGCGGTTGCGCGCGCGAACTCCGCATTCCTGGAAGCGAGCGTCAGCGCGGTGGGCCGGCCCTGAGCAACCTCGAGAGCGAAGCTCGGTCCGGAGAGCGCGCCGCAGTGCGCCTGTCCAAGCTCCTGCGCCGCAATCTCGTGCGGCAGCAGCGCGCTGGACCGCTCGAAACCCTTGCACGCCCATACGACCGGCAAACCCGGACGGGTTCTGCGCAGCGCCGCCAGCGTTTCGCGCAGCCCCGACGTAGGCGTCGCCACCAGCGCAAGCACTGCGCCCTGCAGCGCACGCTCAAGGTTTTCCGTCACGCCGACCGGCCCGGGCAGCGCGACCTGGGGCAGATAGCGCGCATTGCACCGCGATCCCTCCAGCGCCCGAGCATGCACCGGATCGCGCGCCCAAATCGTCACCGCATGCCGCGCCGAGAGCGCGATGGCGAGCGCCGTGCCCCACGCGCCGGCCCCGAGAATCGCGATATTCATGACAGGGGCGCGGTCAACGAGATCGCCGGCTGCAATGGGAACACGCGTTCATCCGCCGCTTGCTGCGCCCGCCGAGGACGGCCCGGTCCATCGCGCGTGCGCTAGTGCGCGATCTCGATCTTGGGGCCCTGCTGCTCGGCCATCCGCTGCTGGTAGAGCGCCTCGAAGTTGACCGGCGCGAGCAGCACCGGCGGAAAGCCGGCACGGTTGACCGTGTCTGAAACGGTCTCCCGCGCATAGGGAAAGAGCACGTTCGGGCAGACCATGCCCAGGATCGGATCCAGTTCGGGCTGCGGCACGTTGCGGATCTGGAAAATGCCCGCCTGCGCCACTTCGACCAGAAACACGGTCTTGTCTCCCGCCTTGGCGGTCACGGTGACGCTCAGCGTGACCTCGAACAGGGCGCCATCCATTGCCTGAACGCCCTGGGACAGCTGCACCTCGAGCTGGAGGGCATCATTGGACACGTAGACCTGCGGCGCATTGGGCACCTCGAGCGAGAGGTCCTTGACATAGATCTTTTCGATGCTGAAAACGGGCTGCTGGTCGCTCATCGAGGCTCCCGGAAACGGGTTGGGTGGAAAATCCCGCGGCTACGCCGCGAGCAGGGGATCCAGCTTGCCGGACCGGTCGAGCGCCGCCAGTTCGGCGTATCCGCCGACGTGCGTCCCGCCGATGTAGATCTGCGGCACCGTGCGCCGGCCGGTCTTTTGCATCATCTCCTCGCGCTGCTGCGGATCGAGATCGACGCGGATTTTCTCGATGTCGGTGACCCCTTTGGACTTGAGCAGCATCTCCGCGCGCACGCAGTAAGGGCAGACGCCCGTCGCGTACATGAGGACTTTGGGCATAGGCGCTATTTCTCCACCGGCAGTCCCGCCTGCTGCCACGCCGCGATTCCGCCGTTCAGATTGAAAACCTGCGTGAAACCGTGCTTGCGCAGAACCGCAGCGGCCCCGCCGGAACGGTTGCCGGTTTCGCAGGCCACGATGACCGGCTTGCCCTTGTGGCGGGCGATGTCCGAGGCGCGGGCATCGAGTTGCGCGAGCGGAATGTTGCGCGCATTCAGGATGTGGCCGTTCTGGAATTCTTCCGCATTGCGCACATCGAGCACCAGTGCGTCCTGTCTGTTGATGAGCTGCGTCGCTTCCAGCGTGTTGACCGAAGCGCCGCCCGCGCCGCGGCGCAGCAGCGGCCAGAGCAGCATCGCGCCGCTCACGAACGCGACGGCGACGAGATAGATGTTGTCGAGAAAGAACTTCATCAGATCGGGTTTCATGCGCGTGCCCGCGTGCCGCGCAAGGCCCCATGCAGGATGGCGCCGAGGTCGGGAAAGTGTCGGATTACCGGGTTCAAGGGTGCTCTGGATTCGAAGACTAATCGGCTATTATAGGGATGTGGTCCTTGCCCCGCAAAAGAAACGAGGGTGCCCATGTACAAAATCGTGCTGCTTCGCCATGGCGAGTCCACCTGGAACAAGGAAAATCGCTTTACCGGCTGGACCGATGTCGGCCTGACCGATGCCGGACTGGCGGAAGCCCGTCGCGCCGGGGAGTTGTTGCGCGCCGAAGGTTACGTCTTCGACGTGGCATTCACCTCCGTGCTCAGGCGCGCCATCAAGACACTGTGGATCGCGCTCGAGGAGATGGATCTGATGTGGATCCCGGTGCACCACTCCTGGCGCCTGAACGAGCGGCACTACGGCGCGCTGCAGGGGCTGAACAAGTCCGAGATGGCAGCGAAATTCGGCGAGGAGCAGGTGCTTGCGTGGCGGCGCAGCTACGATGTGCCGCCTCCCTCCCTCGAAGAGTCCGACCCACGTCATCCCAAAAGCGACCCGCGCTACGCAGCGCTGTCCGCATCCGAACTCCCCGCCGCCGAGTGCCTCAAGGACACGGTGGCGCGGTTCGTTCCCTACTGGAATGACACTATTGCGCCGGTGGTCCGCACCGGGCAGCGCGTGCTCATCGCCGCCCATGGCAATTCGATTCGCGCGTTCGTCAAGTATCTGGACAACATGAGCGACCAGGAGATCATGGGCCTCAATATCCCCACTGCGATTCCGCTGGTCTACGAGCTGGACGCGGATTGCAGACCGCTCAGGCATTATTATCTCGGCGACCAGTCTGCGGTCGAGGCGGCGATAAAGGCCGTCGCCGGTCAGGGTAAAGTCCGGGCCTGATGCTCCACGGGGCAAGGCTCGCGGTCGCTGCGCTCGCCTGGCTCGCCCTGCCCCTTGCGGCTGCGGACCAGGAGCCACTTGAGACGCTGCGGCTGCGCATCGAGCGCCTGCGCAGCGAAATCGCCGGCAGCGAGGAAACCCGCGCCGAAGCGCGCGATCAGTTGCGCGAGTCCGAGCGAGCGATTTCCGAGGCCAACCGGGCGCTGCGGGAACTCGCGCGCAAGCGCACTGCCGCGCGCGCGGAACTCACCTCGCTGGGCGCGCGGCAGGCGACCGTCGCGGCGGAGATTGCAGCCCGCCGGGAGCGGCTGGGACGGCTGCTCACCGCGCATTACCTGGGCGGCGAGCGCAGCTATCTGAAGCTCCTGGCGATGGGCGAGGACCCCAACCAGGTGGCGCGCGAGCTGCACTACTACGGCTATATCTCCCGCGCCCAGGCCGCCTTCATTCAGTCCCTGCACGCCGACCTCGAGCGGCTGCGCGCGATCGAAGCCCTGACGCGCGACAAGACGACCGAGCTCTCGGCGATCGAGTCCGAGCAGCGGACCGAGCGCAGCCAACTCCTCGGGCAGCAGGTCGAGCGGCGCCGCGTGCTGGATCGGGTGTCGGCGCAGCTGCGCGATCAGCGCCGGGAGGTGAAAAGTCTGGAGCGCGACCAAGCGCGGCTGTCGCGGCTGGTGGACCGGTTGACCAAAGTCATCGCGGCGCCGATCGGCCGCCGCAACGAGCGCGTACCCGAGCGCGGCGGCGCGGAAGGCTCGTTTGCACACCTGAAGGGCAAGCTTCGGCTGCCGATAAAGGGGGAAATCATGAACCGTTTCGGCGCCAGACGGTCAGAGAGAGGTCCGCAGTGGAAAGGCCTGTTCATCCGCGCCGCGTCCGGACAGGAGGTACGCGTGGTCGCCGCCGGGCGCGTGGTGTTCGCCGAGTGGATGCGGGGGTTCGGCAACCTGCTGATCGTGGACCACGGCGGAGGCTACCTGACGATCTACGGCAACAACGAGTCGGTTCTGAAGGCGGTCGCCGACCCAGTGCGAACGGGCGATGTGGTCGCCACCGTGGGCGCGACCGGTGGGAGCCCTGAATCGGGTTTATACTTTGAGACTCGCCGTCAAGGTAAGCCCTTCGATCCCCTGAAATGGATTTCGCTGAAGTGACGGGGCAAGAGGTCAGAGGTCTGAGAGGCCGTTCAAGAATGGCCGAAACGGCCTCGAGCACAGGGGTGCATGAACTGCGGGACCCCTCATCGTAACGAACTGAATTTGCTGGAGCAGTCGGAGAGTGCACATGGGCAACAAACTGAAACAGGTCAGCTTGGTATGCATCGGCGTGATCGCCGGGGTCATGCTGAGCCTGAATTTCTCTGCGGTCGCGCAGCGCGAGGTCGCGCGCTTCCCCCTGCCGGTGGACGAACTGCGCGCCTTTGCCGAGGTGTTCGGCGCGATCAAGTCGGGCTACGTCGAGCCGGTGGAGGACAAGAAGCTCATCAGCGGCGCGATCAACGGCATG
>MEQZ01000006.1:0-10578 GCA_001770425.1 Betaproteobacteria bacterium RIFCSPLOWO2_02_FULL_65_20
ACCGCCATGCTGTCCTCCTCCCAGTGAGTCACTTATCGCCCAATATTGACCACATTAGCCGAAATTTGGGTTTGTATACGTTTCCCGATGTTGGGAAGTTGCGAACTTGCAACTTCCCAACATCGGGAGATCGTGGCAAGTAATTCGAGCGACTCCGTCTGTTTCCATTCATGTCAGATCGGATATCTCTCTCTCCTCTTTCGCAAATGCATACCGGGGCCATGCCGGTGACAATTGCGGTCGGACGTGAATTATGCCGTAATAGCCCCGTCCGCGATTCGACATTCAGCCATGCCAGGAGCAGCAATGAACGTCCAGGAACGAAAGAACTACATCAACGGCCGCTTCGTCGGCAGCGCCAAACAGTTCACCAAACTGAGTCCCGTAGACGGTTCCGAGGTGGCGATCGTGCACGAGGCCGACCGGGACATGGTCGACCAGGCAGTGCAGGCGGCGCGCGGCGCGCTGAAAGGGCCGTGGGGCCGGATGCCCCTGCAGGAACGGGTCGACCTGCTGCGCAGGATCGCCGCCGGCATCGAAGCGCGGTTCGAGGACTTCGTTGCCGCCGAAGTGGCAGACACCGGCAAGCCGGTATCCCTCGCGAGCCATCTGGACATTCCGCGCGGCGCAGCAAACTTTCGCGTGTTCGCCGACATCGTGCGCACCTATGGCACGGAGTCCTATTTTCTGGATACGCCCGACGGCAAGGGTGCCGTCAACTACGCCATCCGCAAGCCCCTGGGCGTGGTCGGCGTCATCTCGCCCTGGAATCTGCCGCTGCTGCTGATGACGTGGAAGCTCGCGCCGGCGCTCGCTTGCGGCAACACCATCGTCGCCAAACCCTCCGAAGAGACGCCCTCCACCGCCACGCTGCTTGCCGAGGTCATGCACGGGGTCGGCGTGCCCCCCGGGGTCTTCAACGTGATCCACGGCTTCGGGCCCGACTCCGCCGGCGAATTCATCACCACGCACGACGGGGTCGACGGCATCACCTTCACCGGCGAAACGGGAACCGGCTCCGCGATCATGAAGGCGGTGGCGCCGACCGTGAAACCGGTGTCCTTCGAACTGGGCGGCAAGAACGCCGGCATCGTTTTCGCGGACTGCGACTTCGACGCCGCCGTCGCCGGCATGGCCAACGCCATTTTCTCCAACTGCGGCCAGGTCTGCCTCGCGCCTGAGCGGGTCTACGTGGAGCGGCCGCTATTCGAGCGCTTTCTCGCAGGGCTCAAGCAAAAGGCCGAAGGCTACATCATGGGCTGGCCCGGGGAGGCCAAGACCAGCATGGGGCCGCTCATCTCCAAGCTGCACCGCGAGAAAGTGCTGTCGTACTACGAACTGGCGCGCAAGGAAGGCGCCACGGTGGTCACCGGCGGCGGCGTGCCGAAATTCGGCGATGCGCGCGACAACGGCGCCTATGTCCAGCCGACCCTCTGGACCGGCCTGCCCGAGACCGCGCGCACGGTGAGGGAAGAGATCTTCGGCCCGTGCGCCCACATCGCGCCGTTCGACAAGGAGGAGGAAGCGATCGCCATGGCGAACGACACGCGCTACGGCCTGGCCTCGACCGTCTGGACCACCAACCTGTCGCGCGGCCATCGCGTGGCGCAGGCCATGGAGGTCGGCATTTCCTGGGTCAACTGCTGGTTCCTGCGCGACCTGCGCACCCCTTTCGGCGGCGCCAAGCTCTCGGGCATCGGTCGCGAAGGCGGGCTGCACTCGCTGAACTTCTACTCCGAACCCACGAACGTCTGCGTTAAACTGTGAGTGCAGAAGCCACACTCGTCGCCGGCAAGGCCAGCCCGCGCGGGATGTATTCCTGTTTCAGGCGCGCCGGCGGTGCACCAGTTTCCCTATGCCCACCGGCTCATCGAGATCAACGCGGTCGCGTGAAAGCCGCTGCAAGGACGAGAATCGACCCTGTGCTGCTGCACTGAAAAGGAACCCAATCATGTTACCGATGCCTATCGTCAACCTTGCCGAAGTGAGCAAGATGCTCGCCGACACCGGCCAGCGCGTGAGCGTGCTGTGGCAGGAGCCCGAATCGCTGGTTTTCGTCGCGCGCGGCCGCGAATACCGCAGCGAATTCCACATCAACCCGTCCGACGAAGTGATGTACATGATCAAGGGCGAGATGCGGCTGCATTACCGTACGCCCGAGGGAAAAGAAGAAGTTGCCCTCGTGTCCGAAGGCTCCACCATCTATACGCCGTCCGGGGTTCCCCACTCGCCGCGGTTCCCGCCGGACGCGTTCCTGCTGGTGATCGAGCGCAAGCGCCGCGAGGGCGAAGTGGACCGCTTCCAGTGGTACTGCCCGAAATGCGACCGACTGCTGCACGAAGAGTCCGCGGTGGTCAGCGACTACCGGGCCGACCCCGTGTCCAAGGCCTACGCCCGCTTCTTCGACAGTGAAGCGTTCCGCACCTGCGGGGGCTGCGGTAACGTCATGCCGCGGCCGTAAGCGCGGGCCCAAGACTTTGCTTTCGGCTATACTTTTTTCATTTCCCGCCGACGGACCGCTCTGCGGGCCATCAATCGCCAATTGGAGCCCGTACGATGCGCGTCGAACACCATGATCTGGACCACGAGTTTCCGAAGCTGCACGACGTGATGCAGGAACTCACGGCACACAACGACCGGTTCCGTGCCATGTTCATGGAATATCACAGGCTGACGGACGAGATCGAAAGGCTGGAGGAAGCCGACGTTCCGGTCAGCGATTTCACCATCGAGGAAATGAAAAAAAAGCGCGTCCTGCTCAAGGACCTGATCTACCACATGACCATCGGTTATCAGGCGGGCCGAACCTCGGCCTGATCCCGCCCCGGGAATGGCGCGCGCCGGCCGCCGGGCGGACATTGGAAGCTCATGAATCCCGCATCGGACGTCGTGGTCATCGGCGCAGGCATTTCCGGCCTCGCCAGCGCATGGTGGCTGCAGAGCGGCGGCCACAAAGTCACCATCATCGAGGCGGATTCGCGGCCGGGCGGCACCATCGGCACCGTTCGCGACTCCGGGTACCTGGTCGAAGCAGGGCCGAACAGCACGCTGGAAACATCGCCTCTGATCGCGCAGTTGCTGGAGCAGACCGGAACCATTGCGCAGCGCATCTACGCGAATCCGGCCGCGAATAACCGTTTCATACTTCGCGGCGGGATGCTCCTTCCCCTTCCCCTGTCGCCGCCCGCGTTCTTCAAGACGCGCCTTTTCTCGGCGGGCGCGAAGCTGGGCCTGCTGCGCGAACCGTTCGTCCGGCGGTCCTCTCCCGGCGTGGAGGAAACCGTGGCGCAGTTCGTGCGCCGCAGGCTCGGAGTGGAATTCCTCGACTATGCCATCAATCCCTTCGTCGCCGGCGTCTATGCCGGCGATCCGGAGTGTCTTTCGGTGCGGGCCGCTTTTCCGCGGTTGTTCGAAATCGAGCAGCAATACGGCAGCCTCATCCGGGGACAAATCATGGGTGCGAAGGAACGCAAGCGCAGCCAGGAAACCCCCAAACAATCCGCGCCGATGCTGTCGTTTGCCGAGGGCATGCAGACGCTGACCGACGGCGTCGCAGCGCGTATGGAGGACCTGCGCCTGGACACACGCGCCACCGGCATGTCACGCGGCGATGCCGGCTGGGAAGTGACCGCTGCCGGGCCGCGGGGGCCCTTGACCCTGCACGCGAAGACCGTCGTGCTCGCCACGCCGACCAACGCCGCCGCGCAGCTCATGCGGACGCACGCGCCCTGCGCATCCGATGCGCTGGACGCCATCCCGTATCCGCCGGTGGCCTCGGTGGCGAGCGCCTACGCGCGCGCCGACCTGGCCCATGCACTGGATGGTTTCGGGTTTCTGGTGCCGAAAAAGGAACGACGACAGATCCTCGGCACCATATTTTCGAGCACCTTGTTTGGCAACCGCGCGCCCGACGGGATGGTGCTGCTGACGACTTTCGTCGGCGGGATGCGCCAGCCCGAACTCGCTGAACGGGACGAGGCGGCGCTTGCGTCCCTCGTGCAGGAGGAACTGGTGTCGCTGCTGGGCGTGCGCGCGGCGCCGCAACGCACCTGGGTGAAACGCTGGAAGCGCGCGATACCGCAGTACACGCTCGGCCACCTTGCGCGGATTGCCGCCGTCGACGAGGCCGAGCGCGCGCTGCCCGGCCTGTACTTGTGCGCCAACTATCGCGGGGGTATTTCCGTTGCCGACTGCATCAAGTCCTCGCGCACCGTCTCCGACCGCGTCGCGCAATACCTCGGGCGGCCAGACCCTGCACGGCGCTGAGCCCCGCTGGAGGCGGCAGTGCGGCGCGACGTCGTCTGATCGATCCTGGGCGCATTCGCTCTCATGTATTTCCTGCTTGCGGTGAATGTCGAGGAGCTGTCGCTGCCGGAACTGAGCGTAGCGGCCAAGACCTCGAAGTGACGGCTGGCCGCCAGCGATCCCTCAACGCGGGCATCCCCTCGGCGCCGCAGCCGGTTCCGGATCGCTCACCCGGTATGCAGGCGCACGATATCGAGCAGCGCGATTCCATGGCTTTCCAGCTTCTTCTCCCCCACGCCCGAGATGCCGCGCAAGTCGTCCAGCGTGCGCGGAAGGCGCGCGGCAATGCTCTCCAGCGTCGCCTCGTGAAACACCACGTACGCCGGCACGCCATGCTCGCGCGCCACGTCGCGGCGCCAGGCGCGCAGTGCCTCGAGCAGTCCGGCCGAGGGTGCGCCAGCCGGGGCTAGTCCGGCCCCCGCGCCCCTGCCCGGCTTGCGCCGCGCCGGCCGGGCCGCTTCCTCCCGCAGCATCACGGTCGTCTCGCCCTTGAGCACGCCGCGCGCGGTATCGGTAAATTTCAGCGCACCGAAGGCTTCGTGGTCTGGGTGCAGATGGCCCAGAGCGACCAGCTGCCGGAACACCGCGCGCCATTGCCTTTCGTTCAGATCGCCGCCGATGCCGAACGTGGAGAGCCTATCGTGGCCGAACTTTGCGACGCGCTCGGTCGCACGGCCGAGCAGCACGTCGATCAGGTGCACCGCGCCGAAGCGCTGGCCGGTTCGATAAACGCACGACAACGCTTTCTGCGCATCGATCGTGCCGTCCCGGACGCGCGGAGGACTCAGGCAGTTGTCGCAGTTCCCGCATGGCCGGCTCGCCTCGCCGAAATACGCCAGCAGCTGAACCCGGCGGCAGCCGGCGGTTTCGGCCAGGCCGACCAGCGCCTCGAGTTTGCGGATCGAAAGGCGCTTGAAGGCGTCCTCCCCGTCCGACTCCTCGATCATGCGCCGCTGCTGCACGATATCGCCGAGGCCATAGGTCATCCACGCCTCGGCCGGCTTGCCGTCGCGCCCGGCGCGTCCGGTTTCCTGGTAATACGCCTCGACGCTCTTGGGCAGATCGAGATGCGCGACGAAACGCACATCCGGCTTGTCTATGCCCAAGCCGAAAGCGATCGTCGCCACGATCACCACGCCATCCTCGTTCATGAAGCGGTCCTGATGCGCCGCGCGCGCAGCCGCATCCATGCCGGCATGGTAGGCAATGGCGTCCAGGCCGTGGCCGGCGATCATCGCCGCCGTCTCCTCCACCTTGGCGCGCGACAGGCAATAGACGATCCCCGACTCGCCCGCGTGCCGCGTTCCGATGAACTCGAGGAGCTGCGCACGCGCATTCTGCTTTTCGACGATCTCGTAGCGAATATTCGGCCTGTCGAAGCTGGCGACGAAAACCCGGGCCTCGCCGAGCGTCAGGCGCGATACGATGTCCTGGCGCGTAGTCCGATCGGCGGTGGCCGTCAGGGCGATGCGCGGGATTGCCGGGTAGCGCCCGGCCAGCATGGCCAGCTCGATGTACTCCGGCCGGAAATCGTGGCCCCACTGCGACACGCAGTGCGCCTCGTCGATCGCAAACAGCGCCAGGTGCGCGCGATCGAGCAAGTCCAGGAAGCGGGGCGTGACCAGCCGCTCCGGCGCGACGTAGAGCAGGTCGAGCGCGCCGGACAGCAACTCCCTCTCGACCTTGCCTGCCGCCGCCGCATCGAGCGTGGAGTTGAGGCAGGCCGCCCTCACTCCCGCCTCGCGCAGCGCGCCGACCTGGTCGTGCATGAGCGCGATCAGCGGCGAGATCACGATGCCGCAGCCCTCGCGCATCAGCGCCGGAATCTGGTAGCACAGCGACTTTCCCCCGCTCGTGGGCATCAGCACCAGTGCATCGCCGCCGGCGGCGACATGCTCGATGATTTCGGCTTGCGCGCCGCGAAACGACGGGTAGCCGAAAACGGACTTGAGGATAGTGAGCGCCGCTGCCCCCATCCCGTCCGGAATGCTGCGAATCGGCGCCCTCACCACGGCCTGGCAGCTGAGTTAACGGTCACTCGAAGACTACCTGGCTTGCGTGCGCGCTTTCAGATACCAGTCGAGGATCTGCTCGCCGTTCCAGTGCAGGACCCCGGCAAACCCGTTGATGTAATCGTAGATCTGCTCGAGATACTTGATACGGAACGGCTGGCCGCTGATGTACGGATGGATGGCGATCGCCATGATCTTGGGGCGGTCCGCCCCTTCCTGGTAGAGGCGATCGAAGCTGTCGATGCATTTCTGTTTCCAGTACGCGGCTTCATGGTGTTGCACCATCATCACGGGAATATCGTTGGTTTCCATCGAGTACGGCAGCGTGATGAGCGGGCCGTTCGCGGTCTCGATTTCGGTGGGCTCGTCGTCGTGCACCCAGTCGCCGATGTACTTGATTCCGGCCGCGGCAAGATACTCAGGGGTGTCGAGGGTCTCGGTGAGGCCCGGCCCCAGCCAGCCGGCGGCCGGCTTTCCGGTGAAGCGCTCGATGGTGTCCAGCGCGCGCTTGATCATCGCCGGCTGATCCTTTTCGTTGTGGATCGGCCCCTGCTCGTAGCTATGCCCCATGAACTCCCAGCCCGAGTCCTTGCAGGCCTGCGCGACGCGCGGATAGTCCACGCACACGCGCGCGTTGATCGCCAGCGTCGGCCGGATCTTCAGCCGCTCGTACAGCGCATGGAAGCGCCAGAAGCCCACCCGCATGCCGTACTCGTGCCACGACCAGTTCGGCACGTCCGGAAGCGTCGTCACCCCGGTGGGCGGCGGCAACGCCTGGCGCGCCATCGCGCGCGATATGTCCCAGACCTCCAGGTTGACGATGGTCCATACGATGATGCGCTCGCCGTTCGGCAGCCGCAGCTTGGGCCGGTCGACGATGGCCCTGTAGGGAAGCCGGTCGCGCGGAATCATTGCCATGGTATTTCTATCCCCTTCTCACCTGGTGGCTCACGAAATACGCATGCCACCGGGAGCCGAAAAATATGCTACCACAGGCCTTTACTTCCCACGAACGCCGGAGCTGCACAGTCGTGGTCAATGACGCGCGCGCCCGAGCAGAAACATCGTCGTCGCGCACAGAAACAGCGCGCCCGCGCTGACCATGAACACCAGCTGCGGCCGGCCCGTATCGATGAACCACCCGACCAGCGGCGGCCCGACCGACGATCCGAGGTCGATGCCCGAATAGACGAAGCCGTAGACTTTGCCGCGCGCGTGCGCCGGCGTCACTTCGCGAATGACGATGTCCCGTGAAGGATTGACGGTGCCGACGAAAAAGCCCGCGATCGCCATGGTGAGAGCGAGCATCGCCTGCGACAGGGCTCCGCTCGCAAGCGCGAGCACGAACAGCATCGCGACCAGAACGCCGGTGATGGCGGCTGCGTCGTGGCGGCGCACCCGGCTGGCGATAAAGCCGCCGGCCAGCGTGCCCGTGACCGCGCCCAGCAGGTAGCCGGTGAGCGCGCCGGTCGCCGCTGTCACCGCCACCCCGTAGAGCCCGACCATCGCGGGTATGGAAAACGTCTGCAGGCAGACGGTCGTCACCGAGGAGAAGACAAAGAATGAAAAACAGGTGAGCACCGGAGCTGAAAGCAGCAGCCTGAGATCGGCGCGCACCCCCGCCCTGCCGTGCTCCCGTACTGCCGGCGCATGCGGTTCGCTGCGCAGCGCGGGCTGGAACGCGAGCAGCAGCGCGATCGCAAGGCCGATCGCCCCTGCCGCGATCATGGCCGCGCGCCAGCCAAACGCGGTCCCTATCGCCACCGAGAACAGCGGCGCCACCACCCAACCCAGGTTGCCGGAGACGGCATGCATCGAGAACGCGTAGCCCAGACGCGACGGATCGACCCTCGCGTTGAGAATGGCCATGTCGGCGGGATGGAACACGCTGTTGCCCGCGCCGGCGATCATGAACGCCGCAAGCAACAGCGGATACGAGGGCGCGAATCCGATCATCAGCGTACCGGCGGACAGGACCGCCAGCCCGCCCACCAGCACCGCCTTGCCGCCCAGGCGGTCCACTGCGAAGCCGGCGGGCGTCTGCAGCAGCCCGGAAGCCACATAGAACATGCTGGTGGCGAAACCCATCGCCGCATAGCCCACGCCGAATTCCTCTGTCAGCATGAAGAAGATCGGCGGCACCACCAGCGCATAGAAGTGCGACATCAGGTGCGCGACGCACACCTGCCCGATGATCGTCACGTCGGTGCGTAGCGGGGAGACTGCGGTGGTCATGGACGGGGGCGGCGATCGACCGGGTTGTGCCGCAAGCGGACGCTGCGGCTGGTTTCAAGCGCCGCATTATAGCGGACAGAGCATTGCGACCGACGCGCGCGGTTGTGGAGGGGTGCGCTTGCCGCCATAATTGCCCGCATTACACGCAACGGTTTCTCCCATGTCCTCCGGCCGCTACCCCACATTGTTCTCCCCGCTTGCGGTCGGCCCGGTGACGCTTGCGAACCGCATCATCATGGGCTCGATGCACACGGAGTTGGAAGGCAGGCCCGGAGCGAGCGAGCGTCTTGCCGCTTTCTACGCCGAGCGAGCGAGCGGCGGCGCCGCGTTGATCATCACCGGAGGATGCTCGCCCAACGCCGCCGGGCGTCTGAGCGGGCGCGGCGGCGTGCTAGACCGTCGGGCGCAGTTGCCGCCCCATCGTGCAGTCGTCGATGCGGTGCACGCGGCCGGCGGCCGCATCGCGCTTCAGATCCTGCATGCAGGGCGGTACGCGCGCCACAAAGACCTCGTCGGCGCATCGGACCTCCCCGCACCGATCAACCGCATGACCCCGCATGTCCTCACCGAGGCCGAGGTCGAGCAGACCATCGACGAATTCGCCGCCTGCGCCGCGCGCACCCGCAGCGCGGGCTACAGTGGACGCCGTCGTGCTGTGCGCGGGACAAGAATCCGTGCGCGGACTTTACGATGAACTCCTCGCCCTGAAAGCGCCGGTGCGCGTCATCGGCGGTGCGGAACGCGCAGCCGAACTCGACGCGCTGCGAGCGATCGACCAGGGCATGCGCACGGCGCTGGCGCTGTAGCGCGCCCTCACCAGGGAACGATCTCGCCCTGATAGTCGAGGAACTGCAGTTTCTTCGGGAGCTTGGCGTCGAGCAGGATCCCCAGCATGCCCGACACGCTGTTCTCGGGGGAAACGTCTGCATTGCGCCCGCCCATGTCGGTGCGCACCCAGCCCGGATGAAACATGATGCAGGTGACCCCCCGCGGCGCGAGTTCTATGGACAGGTTCTTGACGATGATATTCAGTGCCGCCTTGCTCGCCCGGTACATGTAGTAGGCGCCGCTGCGGTTCTGCCCCGCGACCGACATGTGCGTGGACAAGAAAGCCATCAGGCGGCGCTCGCTCGCTGCGACGCGGTCCGCGAACGCGGCGGCGACCCGCAGCGGCCCGATCGCGTTGGTACGGTAGGTCTCGAACCACAGCGCATCGTCCGCGTCCTGGATGCGCTGCCCTTCCCTGCCCGTGATCAGCGCCGGCTTCATCAGCGACACCCCCGCGTTGCAGACCAGCAGATCGATCGCCTCGCCTCCGACTGCCGCGGATAACGCACCGATGGACTGCGGGTCTCCGGTGTCCAGCGTGTGGACTTCGACGACCTGCCCGGATTCAGCCGCGAGCCGGCGCAGCGCGTCGGCCCGCTCGGGGTTGCGGCAGGTTGCCAGCACCCTCCAGCCGGCCCGGGCGAGCTGACGCGCGAATTCCAGCCCGATCCCCCGATTTGCGCCGGTGATCAATGCCGTGGACATGGTCGCTCCCCTCTATTCAGCCAGCCAGTCTTGCAACGAACCGCGTCAACGCCTCCAGCACCGCCTGCGGCTGATCGCGGTGCGGCGAATGGCCGCAGTGCGCGAGTTTCAGCAGTTCCACCGGTCCGCGCACCTGCGAAGCGATCGCCTCCAGGTGCACCATCGTGCCGTACTCGTCGTCGTATCCCTGGATCGCGAGCACCGGGCATTTGATCCTGGGCAGGTATTCCTCGATGTTCCAGCGCCGGAAATCCGGATGCAGCCAGATGTCGTTCCAGCCCCGGAAAGCCATCTCGGCGTCTGCATGGTGGCGCCCCAGCTTGCGCGGCAGGTCGGTCGTCTCGAACGCCACTTTCGCCGCGGCGATCGCATTGAAAGTGACGTCCTCGAGAAACACGTGCGGCGCTTCCACCACCAGCCCCTTGACCCGCTCGTTCGTGCCGGCATGGATGATCGCGATCTCCGCGCCGTTGCTGTGTCCCAACAGGATCGG
>MEQZ01000006.1:10597-11121 GCA_001770425.1 Betaproteobacteria bacterium RIFCSPLOWO2_02_FULL_65_20
CGGGATAGGAGGCCACGCGCGCGTCGGAATGCCCGTAGCCGAAGCGCGAGTACGCGACGACCGCGCAGCCGGCCGCGTGGGCGGCGCGCGCGGGGAAATCGCCCCACATCGACACCGAACCCAGGCCCTCGTGCAGCAATACCATCGTCGGCGCGTCCGGCTTCGCGCCGGCGTAGCGCCGGTACTCGAGCCTGCGGCCCCCCACCGTGACCAAGTGTGTTGCTTTCGACATCAACTCCCTCCAGACCAGGAACCAGCGCGAGAATCTGGCGGTCGGACAAGCATGGGCACGCAATGCCAAAGCGGCCCAAGCCGGAGCCAAACAAGTCAAGTTGGCTCGCTATGCCTTGGCTTGCTCCTGTACGTCCTTGCGCCAGTGCGCCAGCAGCCCTTCCTTCGATACCTTGGCGCGATCGGTCTTGGGTATGGATGTCATGAAGCTGATCGACTGCGGCATCTTGAATTCGGATAGCCGCGGCTTAAGGTGGTCCATGATCGACTCGACGCTGAGCGTGTGGCCCGGC
>MEQZ01000006.1:11132-14553 GCA_001770425.1 Betaproteobacteria bacterium RIFCSPLOWO2_02_FULL_65_20
TAAGGTGGTCCATGATCGACTCGACGCTGAGCGTGTGGCCCGGCTTCGGGACCACGAAGCAGGCCAGGGCTTCGCCGTAGATCCGGTCCGGCACGCCGATGGTCGCCGCATCGAGCACGCCCGGGTGCTCGCACAGGATGGCCGTGATCTCCAGCGGTGCGATGTTCACGCCGCCGCGGATGACCAGATCCTTCTTGCGCCCGGTGAGGAATGCATAGCCGTCCTCGTCGTAGTGCCCCAAGTCGCCGGTACGAAAGCCGCCGGCCGGCCGGGGCTGGATCTCCCCGCGTCCGGTCAGATAGCCCGAGAACACCTGCGGTCCGTCCACCATCAGTTCGCCCTCGACGCCGACCGGCGTGTCGTTTCCGTCCTCGTCGACGAAACGCGCGACGATGTTGCGCTGGGGCTTGCCCACGGGGCCCCGGCGCGGAGCCCTGGGATCGTTGGAAAACATGAATCCGGATTCCGACATCCCGCAGGCCTGCAGCAACGTGATGCCGTAGCGATTCTGGAAGGCCTCGTAGGTCTCGGGGGCGATCGGCGCGGTGCTGGTGGTCATGTAGCGCAGCGTCGGCAGGTCGGCCTTGGTCACCGGGTGCGGGCGCTCCAGGAGCATCGTGATCGCGGTCGGCACGCCTGCGGAAATGGTCACGCCGTACTGCCGGATCCAGTCGAAGAAATGGCCGACCGAGAACTTCTTCGCCAGCACGAAGCTCCCGCCGACCAGCAGCGTCGGCGTCATCGATAGGATCTGCGGCGAACACCAGGTGAGCGCACGGTACTCCAGCAGCCTGTCGTTCTCCGTGATGTCGAAACCGTCGGCGACCGAGTCCGTCACGTAGAAGTAACAGGCGTGGCTGCAGCACACGCCCTTGGGCCTGGAGGTCGTGCCCGAGGTGTAATTGATCAGCGCCAGGTCATCCGGCCCGCCGACGATCCGGTCGCAATGCGTCGCCGGCAGCCGGGCGACCAGGTTGAAGAACTCGTTCTGCGGTCCGGCCTCGGGCATGTCGCCAAAGCTGTAGTTCTCCACTCCCGCCGCCTTGGCGATGGCCTGCAGTTCAGGCGCCAGCTCGCTGTGCCAGAGCACCAGCTTCGGCTCCACGTCGTACAGGATCTGCTCGACGTTCCTGGCGTTCACCTCGCAGTTGACCAGGTTGATGGTCGCACCGTAGCGCTGCACGCCCTGGTAGAACGCGACCTGCGACAGGCAGTTGTGCGACAGCACCGAAACCCGGTCGTTGGCCCTGATCCCGCGCGACGCGAGGAAGTGGCAGATGCGATTGGTAATGGCATCGAGCTGCGCGTGGGTGATCTGGCGACCGGTCTCGGCGCTGATCGCGTAAGCCTTGGCGCCGCGCTCGGCTGCATGGCGCGTAATGATCTGATCGATGCTTTGATAGGGGATACCGGGGTTCATCATCACCCACGCATTCCTCGATGCTCAGATGTCTGTATGTATGCTACATTATACGGGTGTGCGGGGGCTGGCAACCCGGCCACCGCCGGCATTCTCGATCGCAGTAGACGAAGGACACACTGTCGTGAACATTGCCGTTGACAAGTCGGTTGCGCAGGAGCGCTACGTCGGCCGGTCGATCGAGCGCACAGAAGACGCCACACTCCTCACCGGCTCCGCCCGTTTCGGCGACGACATGCCGGTGCCCGGCGGCACGCTGTTCGCCGCCATCCTTCGATCCGCGCATGCGCACGCGGAGATCCTCTCGATCGATGTCACCGAGGCCCTGGCGCGCCCGGGGGTCGCCGCGGTACTGGTCGGCAAGGAGGTCAAGGCACAGTCCGAGCCGTTCATCGTCGGCGTCAAAGCGCCGATCGACGACTGGTCGCTCGCGGTCGATCGCGTGCGCTACGTCGGCGAGCCGGTCGCGGTGGTGGTGGCAAGCGACCGCTACAAGGCCGAAGACGCACTCGATGCGATCGAGGTGAATTACCGGCCGCTGCCGGTCGTGGTCGATGTCGACGAGGCGATGCGGCCGGAGGCGACGCTGCTGCACCCGGCCTGCAAGACCAACGTGGTCCACGACCGTGCATTCCGCTACGGGGACCCCGAAAGCGCGTTCGCGAACGCGCCGCGCCGGGTTTCGCTCGAGGTCGAGTACCCGCGGGTGCTGTGCGCCCCGATGGAAGGCTATGTCGTGGTGGCCGACTACAACGGCGCCGAGGACAGCTACGACGTGATGGCCAATTTCCAGGGGCCGTTCTCGGTGCTCACCGTCGTGCCGCGGGCGCTGCGCGTGCCGAGCAACAAGTTCCGCCTGCGCACCCCGCCCAATTCCGGCGGCAGCTTCGGCTCCAAGCTGGCGACCTTCCCCTACATGGTGCTGATCTGCCTCGCCTCGAAGAAGACCGGCAGGCCGGTGAAGTGGGTAGAGGACCGGCTGGAGCATCTGGCTGCATCGGGCTCCGGACCGTACCGGAAGACGAAGATCGAGGCGGCCGTGTCGAAGGACGGCGAAATCCTGGCGCTCGCCTGCGATCACGTCGAGGAATACGGCGCCTGCCTGCGCGCGCCCATGCCCGGGCCGCTGTACCGCATGCACGGCGTGACCACCGGCGGTTACGGCATCCGCAACCTGTCCATCCGCAACCGCATCGTGCTCACCAACAGGGTGCCGGTGAGCCTGGTGCGCGGCTTCGGCGGGCCGCAGATCTACTTCGCGCTGGAGCGCCTGGTGCAGCGCATCGGGGTCGAATTGAAGCTCGATCCGCTCGATGTAGTGAAGCGCAACCTGATCGCGCCGACTGCATTCCCTTATCTCACGGCCGCCGGCGCGCTGCTCGATTCCGGTGATTTCCAGCTCGCGATCGATACCGCGACCGGCCAGGGTTTGCTCGACGAACTGAAGCGCCGCCGCGACCAGATGCGCGCGCAGGGCAAGCTCTATGGCATCGGCTACGCGTGCGTGGTCGAGCCGGGCGTATCCAACATGGGTTATCTTTCGGCCCTGCTGCCGCTCGAGGCCCGCATCAAGTCAGGTCCGAAGGACGGCGCCATCGGCACCGCCACGGTGGCGGTGGACGCCAACGGCATGGTGACCGTGGTGTCCGATTCGACGCCCCAAGGCCAGGGCCACCGCACGGTGCTGGCGCAAATCGTCGCCGACGAACTGGGGCTCAAGGTCCAGGACATCTCGGTCAACGTCGAACTCGATACTGCCAAGGACGGGTGGTCGATTGCCGCCGGCAACTACGCCAGCCGTTTCGCCGCTTCGACCTGCAGCGCCGCCTATCTCGCCGCCGGACGGATGCGAAAACGCATCGCGGCCATTGCCGGCAAGGTGCTCGATGTGCCGCCCGAGCAGCTCGGGTTCAAGGATGGGAAGATATTCTCGCTCACGCAACCGGAGAAGAGCCTGCCGTTCTATCGCGTCGCCGGCATGGCGCAGTGGTCGCCGAGTTC
>MEQZ01000007.1:0-1288 GCA_001770425.1 Betaproteobacteria bacterium RIFCSPLOWO2_02_FULL_65_20
GATCCACCTCGCCGCGCAGCCTGGCGTGCGCTATTCGCTGCAGAATCCCCAGGCGTACGTGCGCAGCAACCTCGCGGGCTTCGTCAATATCCTCGAAGGCTGCCGGCACAGCCAGGTCGGGCACCTCGTGTACGGGAGCAGCTCGAGCGTCTATGGCGGCAACACCCGGCTGCCCTATTCCGAGCACGACAGCGTGGACCATCCGGTGAGCCTGTATGCGGCCACCAAGAAATCCAACGAACTCATGGCGCATACCTACAGCCATCTGTACGGGCTGCCCACCACCGGCCTGCGCTTTTTCACCGTGTACGGCCCCTGGGGCCGCCCGGACATGGCGCCGATCCTGTTCACCAAGGCGATCCTCGCCGGCGAGCCGATCAAGGTGTTCAACCACGGCAGGATGCAGCGCGATTTCACCTACATCGACGACATCGCCGAAGGCGTGGTCCGGATTGCCGATCAGCCCGCGCAACCGTCGCCGGCGTTCGATCCGGCGCAGCCCGACCCGGCCACCAGTTGGGCGCCGTATCGCCTCTACAACATCGGCAACCACCATCCGGTCAGCCTGATGGACTACATCGAAGCGATCGAGCGCTGCCTCGAAAAAAAAGCGGAGAAGCATTTCCTCCCGATGCAGGCCGGCGACGTGGCCGCGACCAGCGCGGACGTCTCGGCGCTGCAGCAGGCGGTGGGCTTTGCACCCGGCACGACGGTGGAAGAGGGCGTGCGCCGCTTCGTCGAGTGGTACCGGAGCTATTACACACCGTAGAGCGCGGCGCAGGGCGCCGCGTAGGGCGCAGCTTCAGCGCGCCAAGATAAGTAGGGCGCCGCGTAGGGCGCAGCTTCAGCGCGCCACGGACCAACACAACCCGCGTCGACGGCGCGGTAAACCCGCGCCCTACGTTGCCAAATGGGAATTGGCGGGATGGCTGGCACGGTAACCCCCCCCGCGTCAACCGTTGCGGCTGATCATGCGCTATTGGCTGCATGCCCAACTACCGTCGCGCCCGAGTTCCCGGCGCCTCTTACTTCTTCACCGTGACGCTTGCGGATCGGGCCGAGCATTGGCTCGTTGAACAGATTGATGCGCTGCGAGGCGCATTCGCGCGGACGCGAGGCGAACTGCCGTTTCGCGTCGATGCCATTGTCGTGCTCCCTGATCATCTGCATTGCATATGGACGTTGCCGCCTGGTGACGCAAATTTCTCACTGCGCTGGCAGCGCATAAAAGGACGTTTCACGCACGCCTGTCACGCCGCGGACGCCGTGCGGACAACACCAATCGCCC
>MEQZ01000007.1:1307-1803 GCA_001770425.1 Betaproteobacteria bacterium RIFCSPLOWO2_02_FULL_65_20
GTCCCGGCCCGGTAGGGCGCAGCTTTAGCGCGCCAATCGCCCGTCCCAGCCCGGTAGGGCGCAGCTTTAGCGCGCCAATTGCTGATCGCCGCATCTGGCAACATCGATTCTGGGAACACGTGCTGCGCGATGACCGGGATTTCGAGCGCCACGTCGACTACATTCACTTCAACCCGGTCAAGCATGGGCATGCCGGCCGTGCAGCCGATTGGCCGCATTCGAGCATTCATCGTTACATACGAACGGGGTTGTTGCTACCCGATTGGGCGGGCGACGCCGAGATCGACGCATGCGCCGGCGAGTGGGAGTAGAGCGCGGCGTAGGGCGCAGCGCAGGGCGCGGCTTCGGCGCGCCATGGGACCCGCGTGAATGATGTGAACGGCGCGGTAAACCCGCGCCCTACGGTTGTGCCACCGACTATGCGCAGGGCGCGGCTTCGGCGCGCCATGGGACCCGCGTGAATGATGTGAACGGCGCGGTAAACCCGCGCCCTACG
>MEQZ01000007.1:1845-4185 GCA_001770425.1 Betaproteobacteria bacterium RIFCSPLOWO2_02_FULL_65_20
CCGCGTGAATGATGTGAACGGCGCGGTAAACCCGCGCCCTACGGTTGTGCCACCGACTATGCGCAGGGCGCGGCTTCGGCGCGCCGTGGGATCCGCGTGAATGATGTGAACGGCGCGATAAACCAGCGCCCTACGTTCCGAAATGAAATTGGCGGGATGGCTGGCGCGGTAAACCCGCGCCCTACGCACTGAAATTAAACCCGCGGGATGGGCATTGCGCTCTGCGCCGGGTAACATCCGACTATGCCGCTTCGTCCTTTCCTTGCCGGTTCGTCCGCGCGCCTCGCCCGCATCGCCATCGCCCTCATCGGCATCGCCGTGCTCGGCTTCGCGGCCTATGAGTCCGCGCGCCGGGGCCTCGAGGACTGGGGGTCCACGCGCTGGCGCAATGACCTGCGCATGTTGTTGCAGGGGCGCGCGCAGCCCTCCGAGGAACAGTGGCGGCGGACGGTGGATGAGTTGCGTGAGGCGCTGCGTCTTGCGCCAAGGGATCCGAATCTCTGGGAAGACCTGGGGCTTGCCTACGAGGCGGGCGCGCGAAACTTTGTCCGGGCTGGCGGATGGAACGTCTACACCGAGTTTGCGCTGATTCACTATCGCCAGGCGGCACTCTTGCGCCCGACCTGGCCGTATACCTGGATCAGGGTCGCACTCATGAAATATCAGCTCAACCAGCTGGATGACGAGTTCGGCCGCGCGCTCGCCTCGGCCATGCGCCTGGGCCCCTGGGAACCCGGCGTGCAACTCATCGCCTCGCAAATAGGTTTAGCCCTCTGGGACCGGTTCGACCCCCCGTTCCAGGAGCAAATCAGGGAAAACTGGCGCCGCACTGCAGTGCGGCAGGCCGACCAGTTGGCCAGGCTTGCCGTCACCCACGGAAGAGTGGGTGTTCTGTGCGAAGTGTCACTTGACGCCCTAAGAAACCGACTAAAATGCCCGTAATCGTCTAGAATAATTGCGTTAAGTGCGCTGCGAGGTCCTCATAGCCGGGGATGTGCTTGCCTAGGCGGCGCACTGGCAAGTCGGTCGGCTAAGCGCTTCGGGCTGTGTGCACTGTGACTGAATAGGAAATCCAGGGCGAAATCTCATGCGCGGTCTGTCTAGAATCCTTTCGTTGACGGTTCTGCTCGCGCTGCCTTTCTCGAGCGTCTACGCCGCCTCCGCCTACGTGCACGACTTGAAGGGCACGCTCACGGCGGCTGTCGGCGCAGGGCCTGCGCGGCCGCTCAAGATGGGCGACACCTTCGATGCGGGGGTCACGCTCGCCACCGGCAAGGACAGCGTCGCGGTGGTGAAGTTCGAGGACGGACAGGTGGTAACGCTCTCGCCCGAGACGCGCTTCGCCGTGCGCGAATACAGCTACAACAAGCGCTCCGTGCGCGACAGCAACATGGTCTTCGCGCTGCTGCAAGGCGGCCTGCGCTTCGTCACCGGCGTGATCGGGTCCACGAACCGCAACGCGTTCAAGCTGAACGTGGGCACCGCCACCATCGGCGTGCGCGGCACCGACGGCTGGGCGAGCTATGTCGAAGGCGTCATCCTCGCTGCCGTGAACCAGGGCGCGCTTAGTTTCACCAACCCTGAGGGCACTGCAGTGATCCCCGTGCGGTCGTCGGCGATTATAAACACCCGAGCTGGACCTGGACTTGGAGCGGCGTTTGTGGCACCAACGAACCAAATGGCCGCCGCGCTGGCAACTCAGACCGGCCTCCAGACGCTTGTGTCCACCTTCCAATCTGTTACCGCTGTCCAAACGCAGATGAGTAACGTGCAGATTCCAATCAACACGCCGGTGATCGTTGCAGCGGCAGCGCAGGCTGCGCAGGTTGTGGCCACGGCCCGCGCGGCGCAGGCGGTGGCGGCATCGGCGGCCAACGCCGTCGCCGCAGCGCAGACGCCGGAGGCCAGGGCCGCCGCGCAAGCTGCGCAGCAGGCGGCGAACCAGGTGGCCGCGCAGGCGACCGCGCTGGCGACGGCGGCGATCGCCACTGCCCAGGCGGCGGCGGTCCAGGCGTTGAACGCCGCGGTGAGCGCCGGCGCGACGCTGCCTGCAGCGCCACCCCCGACCCCGACCGCGGCCCCGTTGAGTGCGGTCGTGCCTACCCTCACGCCGGCGCAGATCCAGGCGCAGACGACGCTGCTTCAGACGAGCGTTCAGACGCAGACGACGAGCCTGCAGACGACGCAGCAGACACTGAATCTACCGGTGACGCCCACAGCGACGATCCAGAACGCGACGCCGCCGCCTCAACCCGCGCCGCAGACGCAGACGCCGACCGGGCAGCAGCAAATACAGGTCATCATTCCGCCGCCGCCGACGATCACGGCGCCCGTGACGAC
>MEQZ01000007.1:4300-4814 GCA_001770425.1 Betaproteobacteria bacterium RIFCSPLOWO2_02_FULL_65_20
AACGGTGCCTACGACGACGACGGCGACCGCGACCAGCACGACGACGACTACGACGACGACCAGCACGACGCCGGTGTCTCCGTAAGTAAACTGGCCTGGTTATTCGTTCCGATGCGGCAGGCTGCTACTCTGCTGTTGATCCTTTGGGCGGGCGCGGCCCCTGCGGCCGGCTCGCCCTCTGAGCTTCTTTCCCTCTCCTATGCCGTAGGGCGCAGCTTCAGCGCGCCAGGTTCCGGCGCGCCGGAAAACGCCAACCCGCCAAACGATGCATCGTGGTCTTCCCACACCGCCGCTTCACTTCCCACCCGCCTCGAACAACTCCTCCCCACCCCCGAAATCGCGCTGCCGGCGCCCGCGGTCGATTCCTGGCACCTCGCAAAATCGGCCCGGCCGCTGGGCTACGAGAACCTGTGGGACCGCATCCGCGCCGGCTACGCGATGTCCGACCTCGACTCGCCGCTGGTGGACCGCTGGCAGGCCTGGTATCTCGCGCGGCCCGAGGTTCTGAACGGCA
>MEQZ01000007.1:4879-5631 GCA_001770425.1 Betaproteobacteria bacterium RIFCSPLOWO2_02_FULL_65_20
CCCCGCGGCCTTGTCCCCGGCCAAGGCCTCGGGCCTGTGGCAGTTCATTCCCTCCACCGCGCGCGACTACAAGCTGCACCTTACGCCGGACTACGACGCGCGCCGCGACATCGTCGCCTCCACCAGCGCCGCGCTGGATTACCTTCAGGATCTGCACGTACTCTTCGGCGACTGGCACCTGGCGCTGGCGGCCTACAACTGGGGCGAGAAATCGGTTGCCAAGGCGATCGAGCAGAACGCGGCCAAGGGTCTGCGCACCGACTTCCTGTCGCTCAGGCTGCCCGGGGAGACGCGCAACTACGTGCCCAAGCTGCAGGCCCTGAAAAACCTGATTGCCTATCCGGAAACCTTCCGGCTCGTGCTCGAACCCATCGCCAACCGGCCGTACTTCACCACCATCGCGAGCGATCGCAATATCGGTTTGGCCGTCGCAGCCCGCCTTTCCGGAGTATCCATCGAAGAAATCAACTCGCTGAACCCCGGCCACAACGGCGCCGTCGTCTCGAAAGGCCAGGGCAACGACCTGGTATTGCCCGTGGAGCAGGCCGACATCTTCCGCGCCAACTTCGAGAGCTACAAGAACACGAATACGCCCGCGACGCGCCCCAAACGCCGCGGCCAGCTCACCACCACCCCGTAGGGCGCAGCGTAGGGCGCAGCGTAGGGTGCGGCGTAGGGCGCAGCGTAGGGCGCAGCTTCAGCGCGCCGAGGGATTGCCGTCGATCGTGTGAACGGCGCGGTAAACCCGCGCC
>MEQZ01000008.1 GCA_001770425.1 Betaproteobacteria bacterium RIFCSPLOWO2_02_FULL_65_20
CCGCTCGAGGCGATGCGCGAGGACGCGCCCAAGGTGCATGCGCCGGCGAGCAATATCTACGAGACCAAGGTCATCCGCAAGGGCGATGCGGACGCGGCTCTCGCCGGGGCGGACCATGTCTTCGAGAGGCAGTACCGGACCCAGATGGTGGAGCATGCGCCTCTGGAACCGCACGCGGCGATCGCGGTGTGGGATCCCAACGGCCGCGTGACCATCCATACCACGCTCGGCCGGATCACGCTCGGGCGCGCCGACATCTCGCGCACCCTGAAACTGCCGCTCAACCGGGTGCGCATCGTCGCCACCATCGTGGGCGGCAATTTCGGCGGCAAGAACGAGATCACCCAGGAGCCGGTCCTCGCGCTGCTGTCGAAGAAGACGGGCCGGCCCGTCAAAGGCGTGTTTACCCGCGGCGAGGAGTTCGCCTCCACCACCACCCGCCATCCGTTCGTCATGGATTACAGGACCGGCGTGTCCAAGGACGGCCGGATCGTCGCGCGCAAGGTGCGGCTGGTACTCGACGGCGGCGCGTACTGCTCGTGGAGCGAAACCACGCTCGGAAAGGCGTGCATCCTGTCCACCGGGCCCTACCGTATCGACAACCTGCTCGTCGAAGCCCATGCCGTCTACACGAACAAGACGATGACCGGCGCAATGCGCGGGTTCGGCGCGCCGCAGGTCTGCTTCGCCTACGAATCGCAGATGGATGAAATCGCCGCGACGCTGCGCATGGATCCGCTCGAAATCAGGCTCCTCAACGCGTTCGAGGAAGGCACGGCGAGCCCGACGGGCCAGGTGCTGCACAGCGTCGTGCTGAAGGACTCGCTGCTCCGCGCGGCGCAGCGCTTCGGCTGGAAGGAGCCGCGCTCATGAAGCGGCGCGGACGCGGCATCGCCTGCATGTGGTATCCGATCGGCTTCACCGTATCGGCCAATCCGAGCGCGGCGACGGTGAAGGTGAACGAGGACGGCACTGCCACGCTGCTCACCGGCACCGTGGAGACCGGACAGGGTTCGCTGACGGTGCTCGCGCAGATCGCCGCGGAGGAGCTCGGCATCGCGACCGACGACGTGCATGTCCTCTCGGCCGACACCGATGCGATGCCGATGGATACCGGCGCCATCGCGAGCCGGACCACTTACGTCACCGGAAACGCAGTCAGGCTCGCGGCCGAGCAGGCCAGACTGATATTGTTCGAGATCGCCGCGCCCATGCTCGGCGTGAAGCCGGCGCAGCTCGAGGCCCGGGATCGCAAGATCCAGGTCAAGGGATACCCGCAGAGGAACGCCGCCATCGGCGAGGTCGCCCACCGCTCGCAGGTCGTGATGGGTCAGCCGGCCATCGGCAGCGCATCGTGGAACCCGCCCACCGTCGCAATGGATCCCTTGACCGGCCAGGGCAAGCCTTTCAGCACCTATGTCTACGCGACCCAGATCGCCGAAGTCGACGTCGACGACGAGACGGGCGAAGTGGAAGTGCTGCGCATCGTCGCCGCACACGACTGCGGCAGGCCCATCAACCCGATGCGGGTCGAGGGCCAGGTCGAAGGCGGAATTTCGATGGGGATCGGTTTCGCGCTCCAGGAACAGATACTGTTCGACGGCGCCGGCGTGCAGGTCAACCCGAACCTGGCCAATTACATCATGCCCACCAGCCTCGACATGCCGGAAATCGAAGTCGACATCGTCGACAGCTACGATCCCACCGGTCCGTTCGGCGCCAAGGGGGTGGGAGAGCCGACCTCGGTGCCGACCGCCGCCGCGGTTCTCAACGCGATCCACGACGCCGTGGGCGTGCGCATCACCTCGCTGCCTGCGACTGCGGAGAAAGTGCTCGCCGCCATCAAGCAGGAACGGGCGCACAACACAAAGCGTATTCCGGCACGCTGATTCCCGTCGCCCTCAGCCGCTCGACGTGTGGTCCGGCACGCATGGTCCGTGACCTTCGATATAGGACGTTCGATCCAGGACGTTCGAGCTAGGACCTTCGATCTAGGACCTTCGGCCAACCGGATCCTGCGCCGCATCACCGGCGCCTCACGCTGGCCTGGCCCGAGCGTCTCGGGAATTCACGAGCATGCAAACGCGTCGCCTCTGCGCTGTTCTCATTCGCAGGCACGCATCGATTGCCGCCGAATTCCTTGGCTTTGTTGCGCGGCGCGCGGTAATATGACACTGACATTCAGGCCTCCGCAAACGTCGCGCAGACGCCGGCGCCCGCATACCGGCAAGCGCGCGACGCGATGACCGCGCCCGGCGTGATGCAGTCCGGACCGGCAAGACCGTAGAGCGGCACCACAACCACAGCAGAGGGAGTTGGGATGCAATTGGCGTTGCCACCCGCGCACCGTCTCGCGCTGAACAACTATGCGCCGCGGACGGCGGCCTTCGCTTTCAGTTTCCTGGCGATCGGAATACTGTGGATAGAGAGGGGAAGATTCAGCGCGTGGGAATTCTTCCCGGCGGTCCTCACCCTGCTCGTTTATCCGCATCTCGCTTATCTGCACACGCGCATCGTCGCCGATTCCAAGCGTGCGGAGCTGAACAATCTGTACGCCGACGCGCTGCTTCTCGGCGCCTGGACGGCACAACTCCATTTTGCGCTCTGGCCCAGCGTCGGGCTGCTGACCGCGGTCTGCCTCAACAGCGCCGCACACGGGCATCTGAGCCGCCTGTTACGCAGTCTTGCCCTCTTCGGCGCCGCTGCCGGCGCCTGGGGAGCAGTGACGGGTTACCACTTCAAACCGGATACCGGGCCGGTCGTCACCGCAACTTGTATCGTCGGCATCCTCGTCTACGCATCGTGGGTCGGATCGCTTGCATACATCCGGAACAGGAATTTCGTCCGTACGCGTGACGCGCTGCTGACCAGCGAAGAGCAATTCCGTTTCATCGCCGAGAATGTGACCGACATGGTATCCATGCTGGACACCCGGGGCCGATTCCTTTACGCGAGTTCTTCGTACGCGAAGCACTTCGAACGCGACGCCTTCGGCTCGGGCGCGGATTGGCTGCAGCTCGTTCATCCCGAGGACCGGGAGCAGGCCGAATCGTTCCTGAACGCGGTCGCGGCCTCGTCCCCCGGCTCAACCAGGCGCATGCAGCTGCGCCTGGTTTCCGCCAACGGCTCGTGGCGCTTCATCGAGTGCACGGGAAATCCGGTGCGGGACAAGACGGGGAAACCCAAAACGATCGTGCTGGTTGCCCACGACCTCTCGGCGTTCCTGGACAGCGAATCCCTAGCGCGCATCGCGGCAAAGCGGGCCAGCGCGGAAAACCGGGATTTTGTCGCCGAGGAAAAGCAGATTGTCCTCGACTTGCAGGACAGGCTCGCGCGGCCGGGGTCGAGCAGGCGCCCGGAGTCGGGACCGCCGCCGCGATTCAATTCCGTCGACGACATACACCGATATATCGAGGCGCTCGCCGCGCGCAGGCCCGAAGAGGACCGCAGGTCGCGGATCTGGCGGCCCCTCGAAAGAATCACCTTGATGCTTGCTCTGGCGGGCTCGTTTTTCAACTACTACCTGCTTTCGGTGCTCGATTCCATCTATTCCCTTTCACAATCCCATGCCGTTGCCGTGCGCGCGTCTGTCAAGACCGGCCAGGCAATCGTTCCCCGGGGTCCGGCGTAACAGGCCCGTTGCCGCACCGCCCATGCCTGCGACCCCAAAAACAACCGATCCGTCGGGCCACCTGCTGCGCTCGATCTCCCAGATCGCGCGGGTGCTCGCGCCGCTGGCCGCCCGACGCAACCTGGTCACCGCGGAACTGCCAGACGGTCCGTTCACCGCCCGCATCATCCGCGCCGACCAGGGCGGGAAGTTCATCATCGTCACCGCGACGGCGGACGAATCGGCCAATGCGGCCTTGCTGGACCGCGCGCGCGTGACTTTCGTTTCCGAGACGGGCAACTGGCATATCGAGTTCGTCGCCGCCGAACCCTGCAAACTGATGCACGACGGTGCGCCGGCGATACGTCTGCGCTATCCGGAGATCCTTGCCGTGCTGCAGCGCCGCCGGAATGTGCGCCACGACGCGCACCCCGCGGTCCCGCTGCGGTGCGTCGCCGATGCCGGCGGCATCACACCCTTCGACGCGCAGATAAGGGACATCAGCACCGGCGGCTTGAGCGTCCTGCTCTATCCCTCGGACATCATGCTCGAACCGGGCACCGTGCTGGTGGGCAGCCGCATCAAAATGCCGGGAACCGATCCGGTCAGCATCGACATGGAAGTGCGGTATTCGGAGACCGTCACGCTGCCCGATGGCAGTCACGTGCACTGCTCCGGATTCCGTTTCATCGGCGGGCAGGATTTCATCAAGAGACTTATCGACACGGTCGAGGAGTATTGATCGCCGAAAAAACGGGGACAGACCACGTTTTCGAGGAGCAAAAACGTGGTCTGTCCCCGTTTTTCCGGCAAGCGGTTCACGATGGGCAGGGCCCTGACAACGACGGTACTGGCAGTGATCGCGGCGGCGCTCGTCGCCTGCGACCTGTTGACCCCGGACTACCACGGCATCAATCTCACCGGCGCCGGCTGGGGCAGGGATTTCCGGCTTTCGGATGCCGACGGCCGCGAGCGCACGCTCGCCGATTGGCGCGGCAAATACGTAATGGTGTTCTTCGGCTATGCGTATTGCCCGGAAGTCTGCCCGGCGGCGCTCATCCGCGCGGCCGAAGTGCGCAACGGATTCGGCGCCGACAAGGAAAAAATCCAGGTCGTCACCATCACGCTCGACCCGGAGCGGGATTCACCGGCCGACGTCAGGAACTACGCCCTCGCCTTCGACCCGAGCTTCGTCGGCCTGTGGGGCTCGCCCGAGCGCATCAAAGACGTGGCGAAGGAATTCCGCGTCTACTACCAGAAGGTGCCGGCCGGAAAGTCCTACACCATCGACCACACCGCGCTCACCTACGTGTTCGATCCCGAAGGACGCCTGCGCCTGGCCGTGGGGCACCAGCAGACCACGCAGCAGATCATCGCCGACCTGCGCAGGCTGATGGATCCGGGCGCGTGAAAATTGGGGTCTGACCTTTCACTCGGCCCCGGTCACGCGTCTCAGGCTTCGTAGATCGGCTTCAGGTCCGGGACGATGGAATCCCGCCGGAACGGATCGAGCAGGATTTCCGGCGTGACGATGTCCACTTCGCGGCCGCCGAACGCAGCGGGAAATTCGTCCTGCATCGGCGCGATGTCGAACCGCGACGCGCTGCTGCCGGAGGAAAACTCGACCATCAGGTTCACGTCGCTCTCGGGCGTCAACTCGCCTCTGGACGCCGATCCGAACAGGCTCAGCTTGGCGATGCCGTACTTGCGGCACAGCGCGGCGAGCCTGGTCTGCGAGATGCGAAGTTTCTGCGCAACCGGCTTTGACCCCTTGGAGGCACGGCTGGCCGCAGGCGAGTGCAAGGCCGGCCTCGCTGCGGCCGGTTGCGAGGCAGCCTGAGTTATCCCGCCATCACCGCCAAGCCGCGACTCGAGCTCCCTGACGGCAACATCGCACTCGCGCGCGCGTCCGTCGCGAATCGCGTCCACGAGCGCCAGCAGTTCGTAGAGCTGCGAATCCCGCAACGCAGCCTGGGGCACGGTCCGGTACAAGGGCGCGAACGCATAGCCGCGCACGCTGCCCCCGGCATGAGGCCAGACAGGGGGCGGATCCCCCGGCGGAGCGATCACCTTGTTCAACGGCGGCGCTGCGTAGCCGGTCGGCACGCCGCCCGTGATGTGGCCGCGCCCGGGCGGATAGGCATACTTGACCCCGTGAACCAGAAACTCGAGCAACGCGGCGCGCACCAGCCGGCCGGACGCCGTGGCCGCGTCGGTCATCAAGCGGGCAGTCACCGCCCGTCGCACCCCGGCATGGACCTCCGACTGGCTGATCGACAGTTCCATCGCCACGCTCTGGAAGGTCCACGGCCTGGGGCCCAGGGCAACCAGTTTGAGCAGAATGACGACATCTTGAGGCTTTAGGATCATGGAGTTATGTTATTCGCGAATTGCGAATACCGCAAGTCGTGGGGTCAGACCCCGTATTTCGCGCACGGCCTTTCGGCTATCTTCGTTACGCTGCCCTGCATCACCTCATCCATTACCGCGAGGAGGAACACACCATGGAGCGACACGTAGTGCACACCGACAAAGTGCCCCCGGCGAGGGTCCCGCTGTCGCAGGCGATCAAGACCGGCGGCTGGGTTTTCGCCTCGGGCCAGCTCGGGATGGACCCCGCGACCGGGCGCCTGGCCGAAGGCGGGATCGGCGCGGAGACGCGCCAGGTGTGCGAAAACCTGAAGGCGGTGCTCGAGGCAGCCGGCTCGTCGCTCGCCAAGGTCGCGAAGGTCACGATCTACCTGGCCGACCTCGGGGAGCTGATGGCGATGAACGAGGTCTTCAGCGGCTACTTTCCGAAAGACCCGCCGGCGCGAACCACGTTCCAGGCAGCGGGCCTGGTGGGCGGGGCGCGCGTCGAGATCGAGGCCATCGCGTGCGGCTGAAGGCGCGCGCTCGCCGCCGGCCGTGCGGCCGGCTCGCGGTCATGCGCACCGCAAGAAACGGCGACAGACCGTTTCAGCAAGAGGACAGACCTCTTCCGCTTCAGGAAGCGCCAGGGTTCGTCGCCAGGACGGACCGGCGCGCGCGCGCGTCCGGGCCGGCGACGCCGACCACCAGCAGGCCCGCGACGATCAGGATCCCGGCCATCACCAGCATGAAGCCGTCGTAGCTGCCGGTGCGGTCGAACGCCATGCTCGCGATCATCGGGCCGCCGGCGGCGCCGATCTGGTGCACGATGAAGGACAGGCCCAGCACCACGCCCGCCAGGCGCGGGCCGACGATCTCGTAGAACATCACGTTCTGGATCGCCACGGTGCCGAAGGTGGGCCCGATCGCCACGCCGACCACCACGAAAAACCAGAACTCGCTCGAGAAATTCACCGCCAGCAGCAGCGTGCCCAGCCCGCGCACCAGATAGGAGAGGCCCAGCATCTTCGAGCGCCCGTAGTTGTCCGACAGCCAGCCGAACAGCAGCGCCGAGGCGATGGCCGCGCCGCCGAACACGCTCACCGCCGTGGCGCCCGCGGCGATGCTGAAGCCCTTGGCGAGGGTGAGCGCCACCAGGTGGGCGATCTGGAAGAACGCCACGCCGCAGGAGAAGCGCGCGGCGAACAGGATCATCATGCGCCGGTCGCGCAGGCACGGCATGCATTCCGCCCAGCTTGCGCGCGCGCCGGCGTGGCCCGCGCCGGCATCGCGACGGGGATCACGCACGCCTATCCACGCCAGCGGCAGCGCGACGCAGGCGATGAGCATCCCGGCCGCCAGCGCGGCGATGCGCCAGTCGTGCTTGTGCATGAGCAGGTACACGAGCGGCGGGAACAGGAGCGCGCTGAACGGCGGCGCGGTCTGGATCACGCTCACCGCGAAGCCGCGGTCGGCCGCATCGAAATGCTTGGACACCAAGAGCGACACGATCGCCAGGCCGCAGGCCCCCATCGCGAGGCCCACCATCACCCCGTAGGTGAGCACCAGCTGCCACATATTGCGCGAGGCGCCCATGCCGAAAAAGCCGAGCGCCATCAGCGCCACGCCGCCCAGGATCACGCGCCGCACGCCGAAATCATCCGCAAGTTTTCCGAACAGCACCGCGCCCACCGCCCAGCTGATCATCGCCGCCGTGTAGGGCACCGTGACCATCGAGCGCGACCAGCCGAACTCGGCCTGCATCGGCGGCATGAACAGGCTGAACGTGCTCATGCCGATCGAGGTCATCGTGACCACGACGAGGCTGATGAGCAGGATGGTCGAGCGCGAGGGCTGCACGATGTCAGCGGGCCGCATCGAGCGGCGCAGCGCAGCCGCGTGGTCTATGGATGTTCATGGCACTGCGGATGGTAATGCAAAGCGCGCCGATGGTGGGCGGCGCGGTAAACCCGCGCCCTACGCAAGACTGTACGCAGCTTCAGCGCGCCGAACCACGCAAGACTGTAGGGCGCAGCTTCAGCGCGCCGAACCACGCTGTGTTCCAAACCCGGCGCGGTAAACCCGCGCCCTACGCAAGACTGTAGGGCGCGGCTTCAGCGCGCCGAACGCCCGTGCCGCTCAGCCCAGCTCCATCATCGCGAGCGTGGCGCGAAACAGCGCGCTTGCCGGATCGGCCCATTCCAGCACCGCGTCGAAGTGGTTGCGGCCGGCGAGCTCGAAGAACTGCGTGCGGTTGCCCTGCACGGCCCAGTACGCCTCGACCTCGCGCCCCTGGCGCTTGTAGTCGTCGGTCTCGTGTTCCCCGTAGGCGAGGATCATCGGGCACGCGGTGGCGGGCTTGCGGCGCAACAGCGACGCCTCGGCCACCATCGCCTCGTCCAGCTTGTGCCACTGGTTGCGAAACGACAGGCGCACCGGCTCCAGGTCGCCCAGGCCGCTCATGAACACCGCGCCCTTCACCAGGTCGGCCGGCGCGCGAAAATCGCGCGCCCAGTCGCAGGTGAGCAGCTGGCTCACCAGGTTCGCCCCCGAGGAGTGCCCGGCGACGAAAATGCGCGCGGGGTCGCCGCCCTCTCCGGCGATGTTCTGCCACAGCCACGCGAGCGCGCGGCGCACCTGCGCGCCCATGGCGGGGATATTGGTATCGGGCACCAGGCTGAAGTCGGGCGCAACGAGGGTCGCGCCCGCCGCGACAAAGGCCTGAGCGCCGAAGCCGCTTTCTTCCTTCGACAGCGCGCGCCAGTCCCCGCCGTGCAGGAATACCAGCACCGGCGCGCCCGGCTTGAGTGCGCGATAGACGTCCAGCCTGTCCGCGGGCCCCTCGCCGTAGGCGAACTCGCTCCACGCGAGGCTCGCCTTGGCGGCGCGCGTGCGCTCGGCGTAGTCGCGCACGTACACCATGTGGTCGGGAACCGTGCCGCGGCTGTTGTACTGGCGGTCCAGTTCGGCCTGGTCGAAATCGCGCCAGACTTTGGCTGTGTTCATATGAATGATTTGGTTTTCCCGATCATGGTCGTACCGTACACAGGCGTTTGTTCCGGCTCGATCCCGGTGCGCTGAATGGAACCGGCCGTTTCATTCGAGCGTGCCCGCAAGGCGCGTTGCCCGCTCATCGATCACGGACAAGATTCGCTCGACGGCGGCAGCCTCGTCGCTACAGGCTTGAAACCCGGAAATTACTCCCGATCGGGAACAAGATAGGGCTGCAGCGCTCGAAGACAGTCCCACCCCTCAAAGCTTGTACCCGATCTGGCGCAGGAAACCCTTGCGCCAGACGACGTCGGCCTCGGTCTCCGCGCCCCTGGGCGAAGCGCCGTCCACCACCCCCAGGATGCCGCGCCCCTGGTCGGTCTGCGCGATCACGACTTCGGTGGGGTTGGCCGTGGCGCAGAAAATGCGGCACACCTCGGGCACCAGCTTCAGCGCGTTGAGCACGTTCAGCGGGAAAAACCCCTCGCCCAGGAACACGATGAAGCTGTGCCCCGCGCCCAGGGCGAGCGCGTTCTTCTTCGCCAGCTCCACCATCGCCGCGTCGGTGCCCGAGCAGCGCACCAGGCACTTGCCGGAGGCCTCGCAGAACGCCAGGCCGAACTTGATCCCCGGCACCGCCCCGACCAGCGCCTCGTGCACGTCCTCCACGGTCTTGATGAAGTGAGTCTGGCCGAGGATGAAGTTGGCGGTCTCGGGCTTGTCGATTCTGACGCTGAGCAGTTCCATGAGCCGTTCCCCCTTCGCGCTCGGCGCGGGTCAGTTGAGCTTGAGCCCCGAGTCCTTCACGATCCGCGCCCACTTCGTGTTTTCTTCGGCGATCAGCGCGGCGAACTGCTCGGGCGTGTTGCCCGCGGGCTCCAGGCCGAGCTTGAGGATGGTGTCGCGAACGTCGCTCGAGGCCAGGGCCCGGACCACTTCGGCATTCAGGCGCCGGATCACCGCATCGGGCGTTCCCGCGGTCGCCACCAGGCCGAACCACGCGCTCGCCACGAAGCCGGGCAACCCCGCCTCGGCCGTTGTCGGCACATCGGGGAGCCGCGGGTCGCGCTTCGGGCCCGCCAGCGCAAGCGCCCGGATCTTGCCCGCAGCGATGTGCTGCAGAAACGCAGTCGGCAGGTCGAACTGGATGTGCGCGCGGCCGGCGGCGACGTCCAGCGCCGCGGGCGCGGTGCCTTTATAGGGGATGTGCACCAGCTTCACGCCGGCCATGGCGTTGAACATTTCCCCGGCGACATGGGTGATGTTTCCGGTGCCGTTCGAGGCGAAGTTGAACTTGTCCGGCATCGCCTTGGCCTGCGCGATGAATTCGCCCAGCGTCCCGGGCACCGCGGCGGCGTTGGCGCCGATCACGAAATAGTTGTTGGTCAGCAGGCTGATCGGCGCAAACGCCTTCAGAGGATCGTAGGGGAGGTTCGGGAACGTCGAGGGCGCAAGGCCCAGCGTGGAAATGGTCCCGAGCAGCAGCGTGTAGCCGTCTCCCGGCGACTTCGCCACGATATCCGCCCCCAGCGTGCCTGCGGCCCCGGGACGGTTATCGATGACCACCTGCTGCTCGAGCGCCGGGGAAATCTTCTGCGCCACGATGCGCGCCACGATGTCGGTCGGCCCGCCGGGCGAAAAGGCCACCACCAGTTTGATGGGCTTGACCGGGTAGCCCTGGGCCGAGGCCGGCGCGACCGGCAGCGCCGCAGCGAGCGCCACGCCGCCGGCAAGCGCAGCGGTCATGAATCCCCGGATGCCGAATTGCCGATGGCCTTGTGTCATGAGCGTTCCTCCTTCGCCGGTGAAACCGTGATGATGCATCCGAATGCGGGTTTGCGCCAAGGCCCGCGCTCACCGCTACCCGTACGGCCGGGTCGCGGTCATGCGCACCGCGAGCCCGATCGCGCTCGCGGCCTCCACCAGCCGGTCGAGGCTGAAAATGTCCTCGTCGGCGCGCAGCCGGGTCAGCTGCGAGGCCGTGAAGCCGAGCTCCTCGGCCGCGTCGGCGCGGTTCAGGTGCAGCTCGTCGATGCGGCGCGTGATGCGCGCTCGCAGCAGCGCGCGCAACCGGGAGGAGGGCGGTTTGGCGGCCATGGCGGAATTTTCCCCGGGTGGGTTGTCAGTTTTGACATTATAACTGCCCTGCGGCTGGCGCGGAACGGCGCGATGCGCCGATGAATGTTGTCGATTTACGGCGCTGGCGATCGAGCCGGCGTGGCGCTCGGCCCGGCCTCATCATCGCTCGGCCTGGTCGAAACCGCGCCGGACCTCGGCCGCGCCGGTCGCGCTCACTCCACCTTCGCCCCCGAAATCTTCACCGCGCGCGCCTTGATCGCGCTGTCGGCGGCGAGGAAGGCGGTGAATTCCTCGGGCGTGCTGGCGATGAGCTCGTAGCCCTTGGCCACCACTTCGCGCTGGTTGAACGCGGGCTCCTTCAACATGCGGGTGATCTCGTCGTGCAGCCTGGCGATCGCCTCGTGCGGCGTGCCCGCGGGCGCGAACAGGCCGAACCACGCATTGGACGGAATGTCGGGAAAGCCCTGCTCGGCGAAGGTGGGCACGTCGGGCAAGAGGGCGAGGCGGCTCCTGCCGCCGATCGCGAGCGGCTTCAGGCGCCCGCCCAGGATGTGCCCGCGCGAGGACGCCGCCCCGGAGAAGGTCAGCTGCACCTCGCCCGCGATCACCGCCGGCACCGCCTGCGGGATACCCTTGTAGGGCACATGCACCACCTGGATGCCGGCCTGGCTCTTGAACATCTCCATCGCCAGGTTGGGCTGGCTGCCGCTGCCATAGGAGGCGTAGTTGAGCTTGTTCGGGTTGGCCTTCGCGTAGGCGATCAGTTCCTTCAGGTTGTTCGCGGGCACCGCCGGGTTGGCGAGCAGCAGCTGGTTGAGGAACACCAGCTGCGTCACCGGCGCGAAATCCTTCACCGGATCGTAGGGCAGCTTCGCGTACAGATGCGGATTGATGGTCATGGTGGAGTCGGTGGTGAGCAGCAGCGTGTGGCCGTCGGGCGCGGACTTCGCCACGCCGTCGGCGGCGACGATGGTGCCCGAGCCGGGCTTGTTCTCCACCACCACCGGCTGGCCCCAGCGCTGCGTGAGCTGGGCGCCGACCGCGCGCGCGATGAGATCGATGCCCCCGCCGGCCGGGTAGGGCACCACGATGCGGATCGGTTTCGAGGGATAGGACTGGGCGAGCGCGCCCTGCGCGAACGCGAGAACGAGCAAAGCGAATGCGGCGGCGGTCCTGACGAGTTTCATGCTTGTCGCTCCTGTGAATGAATCGGCCCGGCTCCGGGTCGAACCGGGACGGACCAATACCTGCCGCGTCCAAGGCTTCTCCGCCACGACTTTGCCGTCCTTCCACACGTAGACAGGGGTGTGGTAGATCCGCGCGACCTTGCGTGCAACGCACGCAGCGCGGCGGAGCGCACGGCCTACCTTGGCCGCAAACTCTTTCGACTGCCGTCCACCTCCATTTCGCTTCATGGTCCCCGCTCCGGCAAATGGGGAATTTCCCCGGAGTTATCGTACACCGCCCAGGAATCTGCGAGCGGCCTATACACGGTCTCAACATTCGTCCGTGCCGGAAGAGGCGAGTTTGCTCACGTTCGAAAGCGGCTCCCGTCCGGGCGGCCGACGGGAGTAGAATTTACCCATGCTCGATTGGTCCACCTGCCCGGCCGTGGAACAGGACCCCGCCAAGGTCAGCGGGGCTTGGGTATTTCGCGGCTCGCGCGTGCCAGTGAGTGCGCTGTTCGAGAACCTCGAAGGCGGGGCGACGCTGGATCAGTTTCTTGCCTGGTTCCCAGGCGTTGCGCGCGCGCAGGCCGAAGCCGTCCTGGAACACGCCGCGCGAAGCGTTCAGGCGGCATAACACCCGCTCCACGGCTTGCGCGTTCTCTTCGACCAGGGCGTACCCGTGCCGCTGCGGGATCACCTCGCGGGGCATGACGTGAGCACGGCCTACGAACTGGGCTGGTCGACGCTGCGCAACGGCGAACTGCTCGCGAAAGCAGAGCAGCAGTTCGACGCTCTTGTAACGACCGACCGGAATCTCCGCAATCAGCAGAACCTGTCCGGCCGGCGGATCGCAATTCTTGTATTGCCGACCACGAGCTGGCCGCGCCTGCAGAAGATCACGGACCGGATCGCATCGGCGATCGCAGCGCTGGAGCCGGGCCAGCTCATCGAGCTCGCGCCTTGGGCTCTGCCTCCTCCGGCCGAGGTGGGCGGCCGCAGCCAAACTGCTCCAGCCTGATATTCGCCGTCCTGATCACGTTCTGCCAGCGCGCCGTCTCCTCGGCGATGAAGGCGGCCGCCTCGGCGCCGCCCACGGGCGTGAGGCCCTGGTCGCGGAAGCGCTTCTGCACGTCGGGCTGGTTGAGTACCTCGATCACCGCGGCGTTGATTCTCTGCGCGATCGCGTCCGCATTTCCAACCAGGTAGTTGAAGATCACCCATGATAGGAGGTGCAGCCTGTCTCTCGCGAGTCGCGCGCTGTAACGTGGGCGTTCGCGAGCTGCGCGAACAAAAGCACGAGGAAAGCGGATGCGGCGGCGGTCCTGATGAATTTGATGCCTGCCCGTCCTGTGAATAGACCTGCCCCGCGCGGCGGCGCTCAGATCATGTTCCTGCGTTTTTCGGCGAGCAGCCGTTCGGCGCCCTTGATGTTCG
>MEQZ01000009.1 GCA_001770425.1 Betaproteobacteria bacterium RIFCSPLOWO2_02_FULL_65_20
CGGAACAAAAAAGCCAAAACACTCCAGAACATCCTCGCGCCGCCATTTTTGTCGCATTTCCGCTCAAAATCTCGGGCATCTCGAGCGATCGGTCGCTCATTGTCTTGTCTTATCTGTCATAGCAGATCCCGTATACAGAATATTATATATTGACGGTGACTGCTAATTGGCATATGTTGATATTTGTTTGCCCCAGGGGAGTAGATCGCGGCGAGTGGGTTTCCGGCGACCCATAACCGCTTCTGGGATGCGTGGGATGACAGCGCGAGTCAGATCCGGTCTGAAATTGAAGTAAAGGCGGAGCGTTGCTGCACCTCGAAAGAGGCGGCAGTTGGCGTACTGGACAAACTTGAATCTAATGGCGAAAGGAAGACAAATGAGCAAGTATTCTCTGGGTTTGTTTACCAACGCAATGGGCCCGGCCCGCGAGAAATCGCGATTTACGTACCTGAATTTCTACGGCCAGAAGGTCGATATTCCGTACATCATCTGGCACATCGAGGGCGTTGATAAGAATATCCTGATCGATGCCGGATGCAGTGCCGCCGACTATTACCGCGTCATCAAAGCGGGCAACAAGGAACCCTTCGTCGCGGGAGGCGAGAGTTTCAAGGACGTGCAGGACGTGACGAGTTTCGAGGATGGTCTCGCTGCCTGGGGACTCAAGCCCGCCGACATCGATGTCATACTGATCACTCACCTCCATTGGGACCACATCATGAACGCCGAGAAGTGCAAGAACGCCAAGCTCGTCGTTCAGGAGGACGAGTGGAGGTGCGCCCTCGCTCCGCACCCGATGCAGACCTTCGCGTACGCGCCGCGCTCGTATTACGAGCAGATGCGAAATCTCGAATTGGTGAGGGGCGACGTCGATTTCATGCCGGGTATTCGTCTAATCCACACACCCGGTCACACGCCGGGCGGGCAGACCGTGGCTGTCGAAACCGAGAAGGGGTGGTACGCCATCTCGGGCTACTGCGCGATCAACGACAATTTCTATCCTCCCGAGGAGTTGAAGAAAGCGATCGGCTACCCGATCATTCCCGCCGCCGTGCATACCAACACGATCGAAGCGTACGAAAGCAGCCTTAAGCTGCTGCAGATGTTTGGCGACAAGATCCTTCCGTCTCACGAGCAGGCGCTGATGAAGGTATCCCACGTACCCTGAAAGAACCTTGCGATCAGCGCCCCTCGTGATTGACCTCGTGGCCCGGCCGCCGGATCAACGGTTGGGTCTGGACCGTGTGAGAACGGCGTGACGGAATACCAGGGTTAGCCGATCAAACGAGCAAGACTGAGGCAGTGCCAACTTTGCGGCGCAGGCCTGGCCGCAGTCCGCTGGAAACTAGAGAGGAAGACCGTGGTTTATTTCGATTACGTCAAGCCGCCGACGCTCGAACACCTGCTAGAGGGGTTGCGCCAAGCACGCTTTGAGGGCGCCGTGCTGGCCGGTGGCACCGATCTGCACGTCAAGATCCGCTCTGGCGTGGCCTGCCCCCGGGTGGTTTTCGACATCAGCGATTTGGCGCCGTGCCGCGGCATCGTCGAGCAAGGGAATCATCTGCGCCTCGGCGCCGCGGTGCGTATGTCGGAAATCGTGGCGTCGGCCGCGGTGCGGCGCAAGGCGCCGGCGCTCGCGGCGGCTGCCCTCCAGATGAGTTCGCGGCAGATTCGCAACAGGGCGACCTTGGGAGGCAACATCGTAACGGCTTCGCCGGCGGCCGATGCCGTTCCGCCTCTCCTGGCAGCAGATGCAACGTTGGTGCTCCTCGGCGCGGACGGGACGCGAGAAGTGCCCCTGGCCGAGTTTCTGACTGGGCCCGGCAAGACCTGCTTGGGCAAGAGCGAAGTATTGACCGAGGTGGTAATCCCCTCCCAGGGGCCGGGCTGCCGTAGCCACTTTGTGAAAGTCGGGCGCCGCAAGGCGCAGGCGATCAGCATCATCAATCTCGCCGGCCGAATCGACATCGGGCAAGACGGCCTCGTTCGCGACGTTGGTATCGCACTGGGCGCGGTAGCGCCGACGGCGATGCGCGCACGCCAGGCCGAGAAGGCGCTGATAGGAAGGGCTCCAAGCGCTAAGAATCTTGCCGAAGCAGCCGCACTGGCTGCGGAGGAATGCCGCCCTATTTCCGACGTTCGTGCGACGGGAAGCGGACGCAGGCTCCTGGTAGAGGCGTGGACCTTGCGCTTGCTGCACCTGCTGTGTGAGACGGGTGGTGCGAGGTCCGGAGGACGGAATTCATGACGAGGCAAAGCCTGGTATTGACGGTAAATGGGAAAAATCATGCGCTGGACTTGGCGCCTCATCGCAGCCTGCTCGACGTTCTGAGGGACGAGTTGGGCCTCACGGGGACCAAGAAAGGCTGTGATGCCGGCGATTGCGGTGCCTGCACCGTCCTGCTGGATGGAGCCCCCGTCAACGCTTGCTTGGTCCTGGCAGTCCAGGCAGGCGGTCAGGAGATCACTACCATCGAAGGGGTGAGCAGCAGCGATGGGCAGCTTCACCCGCTGCAGGAGGCGTTCATCGAGCACGGTGCGGTCCAGTGCGGTTTTTGTACGCCTGGGGCGGTGTTGAGCTTGATCGCGCTGTTGCGCGAAACTCCCCGACCGACCCGCGCTGAAATCCAGGAGGCCCTTGCCGGCAACCTGTGCCGGTGCACCGGCTACGTCCAGATCATCGATGCCGTTAAGTCAGTGGCCGACAGCAGCAAGTGACGACATCTGTCTTGGTTCGAGGAAGATTCCATGACTCACGGTAACGTCATAGGCAAAGGCGTGCCGCGCGTCGACGCCAGAGGCAAGGTAACCGGGCAAACCAAGTATGCCGCAGACATTCGACTGCCAGGCATGCATTACGGCAAGATCGTCTTCAGCCCCCATCCACGTGCCCGGGTTCTTGAGATCGATTGCCGGGCGGCAGAGTCGATGCCCGGTGTCAGGAAAGTCATTACCGCGCGCAATTTGCCTGGTAGCAATCGCTACGGATACGATGTAGCTCACCGCCCGGTTCTGGTGCCTGAAGGCGAGGAAACGCGATACATCGGCGACGCCGTCGCCATGGTCGTCGCGTCCAGCGAGGAACTCGCTGATCGGGCCGCGGCCGCCATAGCGGTGCGCTACGAGTTGCTTGCGCCGCTGACCTCGCCGCGACAGGCGATGGAGCCGGGCGCTTATCTGGTGCACGCAGAGGCCGCAGGGAATCGCTGCTGTCTGCGAGAGTTTGTCCATGGCGATGTCGCTGTCGGTTTTCAAACCTCTGAAGTGGTAGTCGAGCAGACTTACTTTACGCCTCGTCAGGAGCAGGCATTCCTGGAACCGGAATCGGGAGTGGCCTACCAGGACGATTCGGGCGTGCTGCATGTAATTTCCTGCCTTCAAGATCCCTATGGCGTCGCTGAGGACATCCATCTCGCCTTGGCGATTCCAAAATCGCGCATTCATGTGAAGGGCACCCCGGTTGGCGGAGGATTCGGCGGCAAGCTGAATACGACCATCCAGGTTCATTTGGCGGCAATGGCTTGTCTTGCCGAAGTGCCGGTCATGCTCGTACTGGATCGGGAGGAGTCGTTTGCCTTCCACCCCAAGCGCCACCCGACAGAGATTCGGCTCAAGCTGGGTGCCGGGCGGGATGGCACCATCCACGCTCTCGAGGGAGACGTGATCGCCGACGCAGGGCCTTACTCGGGGCGGAGCCCCGAGGTGCTCGGGCTGACGATGTCCGCACTTATGGGTCCTTACCGGATTCCGAATGTGCTTACGCGCGCCGAGGGCATCTATACGAACAACCTCGACTCGGGCGCTTTTCGCGGATTCGGCGCTCCGCAGGCGGCGATCGCCCGGGAGTGTCTGCTGGACAAGCTGGCGCGCGCGCTCGCCATGGATCCGCTGGAATTGCGACGCAGGAACTTCTTGCGGCCGGGCGACCGGCCGACGAGCCCGATGCTGGGCGACAGCCCGGTGAGCCTCGAGCTGCTGACCGAGCGGATTGTTGAGAAACTGGGTCCCAAGCCGAGCGCACCGAAGAACTCGACCAAGCGAATTGGACGCAGTATCTGTTTCGACATGCCGGTGTTCGACGTTGGTGCGATTCCGGTGCTCGGTAAATCAGGCGTAGGTGCCGCGGTAGAAGTGCACTCCGACGGGAGTGTTTCGGTATACGCGGGGGGCACCGAACTCGGCCAAGGTGTGACGACGGTGCTGGCGCAGATGGCCGCCGAGCAGTTCGGCCTGCCGATGGACCGGATTCGGGTCGAGATGAGCGATAACTGGACCTGCCCGCGGGCCGGGAGAACTTCGGCATCGCGACTCACCTTTGGGCTGGGCAACGCCTTGTTGCTCGCCACCGGGCGCCTGCGCCAGACCCTCCTGGTACGGGCCGGGAAGATGCTCGAGATCGCAGCGGAGGATCTGGTCCTCGAAGGCTCAGAGGTTCGCCTCGTCGGGGTTCCGGCCAAGGCGCTGGCCTTTGCCGAGGTCGCCTGGATGTGCTCGGATCGAGGCGACAATCTGCGCGAGGAAGGTTGGTTTCGCTCGGCGGAGGACCGCTACATGTACGGCCATACTTTCATGGCTGCGGCCGCCGATGTCGCGGTGGACATCGCGACCGGCGAGATCGAGATTCTCAAGCTGGCCAACGTGCTCGACATGGGCAGGGTGCTCAATCCGGCCATGGCCTTCGGCCAGCTCTACGGTGGCGCGATCCAGGCGCTGGGCTATGGCCTGATGGAGAACATGGTTACGGTCGATGGGCAGTCGAAGACCCCGTCGTTCGCCGAGTATGTGATTCCCAGTGCCTTGGATATACCCGAGGAGTTTGTCGCCGAGGGCGTAGAGACGCCCTATCCCACGGGTCCTTTCGGCGCCAAGGGGATCGGCGAGGCTGCGTTGAATTGCACGACGCCGACACTGCTGAACGCGATCGCAGACGCCCTGGGTGTCGAAATCACCGCCGTTCCCATCGGGCAGGAGCACATCTTGGCGGCGGTCCGCAACCAGAAGCTTATGTAAATCCAGAAGGAGGGTGTTCTGCTATGGACGAGGAATTCAAGAACACGGCGATGAAAACGTTCGGGTTCACCGCGGAACAGACGGAGAGCCTGTCCGAAAAGCAGCAGGCGATCATCAAGGGCTCTGCGGCGCGGCGTGCCTACAAGATGATCATGGAGGTCGTGGCTGCGGAGGGCTGCGGATATAAGCCGAAGATCGGCGATCGCTACGTTACCAACGGCAGCGGCAAGCTCCTGACCGAGGAGTGCACGTTCCCGATATGCCTATGGGCCCTGGCGCCTATGCTGCCTATTAGCTACGTGGTTTTCGATCGCCTGACCCATGGCCTCGACCCGAACGGTCACCTGTACGATCACATGAAGTGTACCGACACGGGCGTGGCTTGTGGCGGGCTCGGCGAGGTGGCGTTCAAGATCCGCTGCGAACCGGCGTAATGATGGGAGCCTTTTCTTCGCCGCGGCGGGGCCGTTCGACCCGCCGTTTAACCTGAGTGGAGTGCGCATGGGCAACGGCTACGTCCATCCCGAATTCGTCGTCGACACCGACTGGCTGGCGGCCCATCTCGACGATCCCGACCTCGTCATCCTCGATGCCACGACGCACACGACGCCGGCGCCGCCGAAACCCTACGGCATCCTCTCCGGCCGTGCCGACTTCGAGCAGGCGCACATCCCCGGCGCGCAATTTGTCGATATCGACGCTGAGCTGTCCGATCCGCAGCCGCCGTCAAGACTCCACTTCATGCTGTCTTCGCCAGCGCATTTCGCAGAGGCCATGGCGCGTCTGGGAATCGGCGACGATACCTTCGTGGTCTGCTACTCCAGCGCCAACCACTGGTGGGCGACACGGCTCTGGTGGATGTTGGGTGTGTTCGGGCACGACCGAACCGCCGTGCTGAACGGTGGCTTCGGCAAGTGGAAGGTGGAAGCCCGCCCCATCGAAAAGGGAGCGGGGCGGCCCCGGGCTCGCGCCGCTCCCACCGTAGGTTACCGTCCCGAGCGGGTTGCCGACAAGCACGACGTGCTCGCGGCGATCGCCGCCGCCGACGTCTGCATCCTCAACGCGCTGCCGGCGGAAAACCATCGCGGCGAGGGCGGTACCGACTACGGCCGCCCGGGTCATATCGCCCGAAGCATCAACGTCCCCGCCACCGACATCATCAATGCGGACAACACCTTCAAATCGACCGACGAACTGCGGCGACTGCTGGTCGAGCCGCTGGGCAGTGCACGCATCATCGCCTACTGCGGTGGAGGTATCTCGGCAACCAGTCCGACCCTGGCGCTGGCCCTGCTCGGCCGTCAAGGCGTGCGGGTCTACGACGGCTCACTGTCGGAATGGGCGGCCGATCCGACGTTGCCGATGGCCGTGGGGCCGTGACGTCGGCAGACCCACCCAAGCACTGAAGCCCCTCAAACCATGACGAATGAAGCTCTGACGAGAGTGCCTAGGGAAACCCGTTTTCCCCTGAATCTGGCGGTCTCCATCCCGGCGATCGACCGCCTCTACGAGGAGAGCAAGCTGGACATCTGGGCGCCGGCGGACGATGTCGACTGGACGAGCGGCCAGTTGGACGCTATCGCAAGCGAGCAGCTTCAGGCCGCGCGACGAGTCTGGAGCCGGCGTGCATGGCTGGAATACACCGGCATCGCGGAGACGCCGGCCTTGCTGCTGCGCTTCTGTCTAGAGCGGGGCCGCGAAGTTGACGCGAAGTTCTTTCTCACCGTACGCAATACCGAGGAAGCCGAATTGGTCGACGTCTTCCATCGCTATTCCGAACTGCTGGGCGGTTATCTGGTGCGTCCTGCGGATCCCGCTTGGGAGCCGGTGATCAACCGCCGCTGCCACAGCGATGCGCTGAACCCCGAGGTGCCGCTGGATGCTTATGTCGTGGCACATTGCGCCCTCGAGGACGGGCTCGAACTGGAGCTGTTCCGCGCCTATCTCGCCAATGCTCGCGAACCCTTGGCCCGCACACTGCTGGAGAGAAGCGTGGCGGCCAAGACCCGCCATGCACGGTTCGGCTGGAGCTACCTGGAGTGGCGTGCAGGCTCGCTGTCCGCGAGCGCGCGGGGAGATGTGGTCCTGACCCTCGTCGATTGGCTGCGCAAGGTGGCGTTTGCGGGATATCACGTGCCATCGCTGGCGACAGCCGTCGACAGCGCGCCCGAACAACAGGCGCAGGAAATCGCCGCTGCCGCGGGTCTCGGTGCCGCCACCGCGATGCAGGAGGAGCACGTATTGCGCGACTACCTGGCCACTGCGCGCCAGCGTTTGCAGGCGCTCGGCGTAGCGCTGCCGGCCGTGTCGCATCCGCGTCTGGGTCCGCTCTGACACCCCGCGCGTCGCTCCACAATTATCAACGCCTGCACCGGTCGGCGAAAATGGAGACATCGATGTCCGTCGCGAACGAAACCTTCAACAGCATCCTGGCGCAACCCGAATCCTGTTTCCCGCTCGAACTGGGCAAGCGCAACCGGAACATAGGCAAGCTGTTGCGCGCATCGCTGACCGCACAGTGGAATCCGGCGACGATCATCGACTGGGACGGGCTGGATCTGAAGCCGTTCACCGACGAGCAGCGCCAAGCCCTGCGCGTCCGCTGGAGCCGCCGCGCCTGGGGCGAGTATGGCGCCATCGCCGAGAGCCCGGCACTGCAGATACGTTTCTGCCACGACCGGCTGGATGCCGACACGCGGCTGTATTTTGCCGTCCGCACCCAAGAGGAATCGCGGCACGCGGAAATCAGCTACCGTCTGGCCGAAAAGTTCGGCGGCTACATCGACGCCCCGGCCGAGGAGTATCTCGGCTCGGTGTCTACGCACGGCATTCGGCGCCTGGCGCTGGATGTCGACGTTCCGGTGGAGAGCACGATAGCGGCGTTGGTCTGCTCGGCGGAGCAGGTGATCCTCGAGAACTTCATGCACGTCCTCAAGCTCACGACCCAGCCGGATATCCGCCGCGTCTACCAACTGATTCTGCGCGACGAAGCTCGCCACTGTGCCTTTGGCTGGTACTTCATGGCCGGCCGGCTGCCGCTTCTTACTCCGGCGCAGCGCGGTCAGGTGCGCGACGCGGTGGTCACAATGATCGAGAAGGTCGAATTGAACGGTTACCAGTTGGCTTGGCTGGCTCCCGACAGCAACGCCTCACGTGACCAGATCGAGGGCGACCGAATCCTGTGGCAGGCGGGTCTCGGCGCCAGCGTTGAGGAGCTTGAAAAACCAGTATTGATTTCATCACTGCGCGCCATCCGCGACAGAATGAAGCGCGAATGGGATATCCAACTGCCGGTCTTCCATCACCCGAAAACCGGACAGATCTGAGCTACTCGGATCAACGCTTGCAAAAACGTTCTCCACCACAACAGCCTGCATGATCCGCTTTGGGGATTGGGTTGATCGTGCGTAATGCAACAACATCGTATGTTTATGAACTCTCAATGAGGTTTAGTCATGCAGGAAGCACCGCAGCCATTTAGTTTTGTCCACTCCAATCGCCGTGTGATTTCGGCTTGGGGCGGCATCGACAAGCTCACCGACCTCGTCAAGGAAGCCGGGGTAACGCGCCCCGTAGCGGTGATGGATGCCTTCTTCAAAGACAGCGAACTTGCCGCGCGTATCCTGGAAATGCTTCACGGCGCCACTGGCGCAAGACCGTCCTTTCACTTCGTGCCAGCTCATGAGCCGGATACCGATACTGTTGAAGCCTGCGCGGCAATGCTTGCAGGGGCGAATCCCGATCTCATCGTCGCCATCGGCGGGGGGTCGGCGATGGACACGGCCAAGATCGCCCGGTTACTGCTGTCCAATCCCGGCAGCACCGAAGCAATTTCCGGTTTTGGCAAGACATTCAAGCCGCATGCCAGCCTGCTGATTGCCGTTCCGACCACGGCGGGCACCGGAAGTGAAGTGTCTGAATCCGCGATTGCCGGCAAAGCGAACTCGGACATAAAACTCATTTTTCGTTCCCCGGAGATGACGCCGCAGATTGCGCTGCTGGACGGCAGTTTGTCGGTCTCGGCACCGGCAATGGTTACCGCGGCGTCGGGCTACGACGCCGTTACCCACTCGGTCGAGGCCTATGTGTCGAGGGCGTCGTCGGTGATGAGTGATCCGTTTGCGGAATCGGCGATGCGCTTGCTCGGAAGATGGTTGCCAATTGCCTACCGAGAGCCAACGCACCAAGCCGCCCGTACTTGGTGCTTGATTGCGTCTTGCCAGGCCGCTATCGCGTTTAACAGCGCGAATCTGGGCCTTGCACATGCAATTGCAGCGCCGCTCGGCGCGATGCATCATGTACCACACGGCTTGGCCAATGCGCTGGCATTGCCGGCAATCGCGGCGTATAACGAAGCGTCGATGGGGCCGAAGGCCGCGGTGGTGGCGAGTGCGTTCGGTACGCCATCGGCGGCGCTGGGTTTGTCAAGGCTTCGCCTCTCGCTTGATCTGGATTTGAGTCTGGACGGCTTCGTAGCCACTGACGAGGCGCGTGAAAAAGTCGCTCAGGCGGCAATGAAAAGCGGCCAAGTGAGGATGAATCCGCGCCAGGCAACGATCGAAGATATGCGCGCGATTCTTGAATCGATGCGCGTACCGACTGGCGGCGCAGTGCCTGGACTGGCGATTTGAACGCTAAAAATCTCCGGAGATCGTCATGACCAGCACTAAATTGAACCCGTCTGCCATTGCCCCGCCGGTTGGCGCATACAGCTGAAGGGGACGAGGCGAATGTCTGGATTGGTCGCGCAGGGAGTTGTTGTGTTCGGCGTTCGATCATTTGAGTCTTGAGGAGAAGTCCGTGCAGCCATCGATGTTGGAAGAACTTGTTCCCGTACCGAATCCGTATCCCGTCGTATCGGAAGTCTTGTACCCGGAGGTTTGGCAATTGTGCGAGCAGGCCCGTAACCTGGCGTGGGACCCGTTCAAGGATATCGATTACAGTGATTTGGAAAAAGCCGATCTGCCGCCTGAGGTGCGGGCCGCTGGCGGCGAATGGTGGAGCCTTCGCGCCTGGATGGAGCACGGTGCCATCCCTTATGGCGCGGAGCGCTTGCGTGAGGCGATCTTTGATCATCAACCGTTTGAGATCAAGCAGCACATTACCAACTTCATAGCCGAAGAGTTGCGCCACCATGAGGTGAGCTTCCGTATTGCAAAGGCTCTGGGGGGCTATGAACCGACGCCGCGTGCGGATTACTTCAAGCAAATCATTCCACGCTTTCACGACGAAAAAGATGAAAAAGCGATGAGTTTTTTCGCCGGTTTGTCGGTCAATACGCTATTCGAGCAACTATCCGGCGAGCTATTGCAGGCACGCTACGAAAATGCCCGCTTTTCGTCCATCAAGGAAGCGTGCCGACTGGTGCTGCGTGACGAGAGCCGTCATATCCAGTTTGGCCGCATCATCATGCGACGCTTTTTCGGCGAATTGAGCGACGAGGAAAAAGTGGTGATCGGCGCCAAGTTCGCCAAGAAACTGCGCGGCAGTCTGTTGAACGGAGTGTATGCCGTCGTCAATCTGCCCGAGGATGAACGTGAACGCGCTGGCAGAAACCGCGCGCTGGCAGCCGAGTATGGCTTGGGCGCGACGCACCCGGAGGAGGAGATCGACATCATTCGGCGCGGCGTGGACAAGATTCGAAAAGATGTCGGTCAGTACGGTGTCGAAATTCCATGCATTCCCGAAATCGACGACAGCCGCGGGTTGATCCCGCCACATCAGGCCGTGGAATGAGTCCGTAGTAGTCCTACAGTAACTTTCTTTCATCACGTGGAGGTCACCATGAAGGTATCAGATATGCGTCGTAATAATCGTCGCCGCGATAACTGTATTGGCTTGCTGGTTGCGACGGCCCTTGTGGCATGTCCGTTGGCGGCAAGTGCGCAAGCAGAGTTGAACTTGCCGATTTTGGTGCCGATCACCGGTTTTCTCTCGCTGGAAGGAACCAGTCAGCGCAACGGCGCGCTGCTTGCGATCAAGAACGCGCCCTCATCGGTAAAGATTACCGCGGAAGTGACCGACACCGGTTCGTCACCGGAGGGTGCTGTGACCGCGCTGGAACGGTCGCTTTCCCGCGGTAAGGTGTCTGCGGTGGCGGCATCGATGCTCGGCACGCAAATGCTCGCAATGCTGCCGGTGGCTCTGGAGAACAAGGTACCGCTTGCAACGGTGTCCGGCACCGCCGACATCACCGAGAAGAACAATCCGTACGTGTTCCGCTTCTTTCCCGGTGATGCCGTCGCCAAGGGGGCGCATGTCCGCTATGTGCTTGAAGAGCTGAAGAAGAAGCGTGTTGCTCTGGTATATCAGACAACGGCATACGGCCAAAGTGGACGCAAGCACATCGTTGAATTGCTCAAGAAATCCGGCATTGAACCGGTCATGGAGGAAGCGCTTGACGTCGCGGTTAAGGATATGTCGGCGGTAATCGGCAAGGTGCAGGCGGCAAGACCAGATGTGATCATGCTGCACTTGCACGGCGGGCCTTCGGCACTGTTCATCAAGCAGGCCGGCGCGGCAAAAGTGAATTTGCCGATCGTTGCCGGGTCGGGAATGAGTCAGCCCACAACCGTGGCTTTGATGGAACCGGCTGAACTGAAAGGCTTGTGCGCGGAGACCAATGCTGCACCGGTTGCTGGTGGTTCGCCGCAAATGGACAAGTTTCTGGCGCAATACCGTGCCGAATTCAAGTCCGAGCCGGATGGCTTTGCGGTAGGCCAGTATGACGCGACGTCTATGATTATCGACGTCGTTGCCAAGGGCGCGAAAACCCCGGAAGACATCCGGAAAGCGCTTTCTGGCGGCAGCTTCAAGGGCCTCGCAATGACCTATAAATCCGACGGCAAAGGCAACATGGCGCATTCTGCCGTGATAATTTGCTATGACGGTAAAACGCGCATGCCGAAGATCGTAAAACGCTACGACTGATCTCGAATAGTCGGGCGCCGCGTGCTGCTGCAGATCCTCGCCAATGCACTGGCGCTTGGCGCCGCCTACGCGCTGCTCGCTTTGGGGTTCGTGCTGATCCTCAATGCGACCGGCGCGGTCAATTTCGCCCATGGCGATATGGTAATGGCCGGTGGCTACGTCGCGATAGCGATGGGCAGCGTGTTGCAATTGCCGGGTGCGCTATTGTTGCCGCTGGTGGTGGCGGTGATGGCGCTGCTTGGTTTCGTATTTTCGTGGTTTGCATATTTTCCGCTGAAGAATCGGCCGCCGGTCTCGGTCTTCATCTCGACGATCGCGCTTGGCATCATCTTTCAAAATTCCGCGAATGCGATTTACGGCGCCGCGCCGCGAAAAGGCCCACCGCTGCTGAGCGAAGGGAACTTCGGCATGGGAGGCATCACGATCGGCGCGCAAGCGCTCGGCATCGTTGTTGTCGCCATTGTGCTCATCGTTGCGCAGCATCTGTTGCTCAACCGCTCTGGCATTGGTCGTAAGCTTCGTGCGACGGCGCAGGACCGGGAAATGGCGGAAGCGGTGGGTATCCGCGTCAATCGAATGATTGCCCTGACTTTCGCCCTCGGTTCGGCGCTTGCGGGCGCCGCCGGCTTAATGCTGTCGAACACATTTTTTATTACTCCAACCGACGGCACTAATTATGTCATCAAAGCCTATATCGCCGTCACCATCGGCGGTTGGGGTAGCCTGAGTGGTGCGGTCTGCGGTGCGCTGATTATCGCGTTGTTCGAGGTATTGTTCCCGTCGCTGCCGCTCCTGATTCCGCCGCTTAAAATCATAGCACCGTGGTTGTTCACACAGACGGCCTCGACAATTCTGCTGTATGTAGGTCTGCTGGCAATCATGTTCTTCCGGCCGCAGGGGTTGTTCGGCGAGACAGTGCAGCGGCGCGTATGAATGCGGTAGTGCGCTCGGTGATGGGCTGGTCGAGGTCGGGTATTCGACCGCTTTTCATCCTCGGAATCATTCTGCTGGCGCTGTGGCCGACATTGATGACCTCTGCCTACCAGATGCGGATCTTCACCATTGTCGGGATCTATGCGTTGCTGTCCTTGGGCTACCAGTTCATCTTTGGGCATGCGGGTGCGCTGTCGCTGACGCAGGGTACTTTCTTTGGCGTTGGTGCTTACGTGACCGGCATATTGAGTGTGCGATACGGACTCGGTGGAGAATTCACCGTATTGCTTTCGATTGCATTGCCGCTGGCGCTCGCCGCGCTCATTGCAGCACCCGTGCTGCGGCTGGAGTCGCATTATTTCGCCTTGGCGACCCTGGGCGTCGGGCAGGTGATGCTGCTGGTGGCTATAAGCTGGCAGGATCTGACGGGCGGTGCGAACGGGCTTTCAGGTATTCCCGGCTTGACGTTGTTTGGCCTGGAGTTTGGGAAAGGTTACGGCATCATGGCAGTGGTATGGGTCTGCGTCGCGATGGGGGCGTTTGTGTCCTGGCGAATTACCCGCGGCTTGTATGGTGCGGCACTAGTCATCTCCCGCGAGAACCGGATCGCCGCGCTGTCGATCGGCATCGATACGGCGCAGCTACGTTATGCGATGTTCCTGCTCTCGGCAATGTTTGCCGGGCTTGCCGGCGCACTGTATGCGCACACGATTCGCGTGGTATCGCCGGAGGCGCTTGAGTTTGCAATTATGGTCGCATGTTTGACGATTACCGTGGTCGGCGGGCGCACCCATATTGCCGGTGCGATCCTGGGCGCCATCCTTATTGTCAATCTGCCTGAATGGTTTCGTGCGATGGAAAAGTATTACCTCATCGCATATGGCATCGCGCTTCTGGCAATGATTGTTGCAGCCCCATACGGTTTGATTGGCCTGCTGGAGCAATGGCGAGCGAAACTGTTGCCGGAAAAGCCGCCTGCGATGCCGCCGGCAGAGCCGTTTATTTTCGTCCGAGCGGCAAGGTCCGCTGCCGGTCCGCTGCTCGAAATCCGAGATGTGCACAAGCATTTTGGCGGGCTAAAGGCGCTCAATGGCATTTCACTTATGGTCGCACCCGGCCAAATATTTGGTTTGATCGGTCCGAACGGTTCAGGCAAGACGACCATGCTAAATGTCATCACCGGCATTTATCGCGCCGATAGCGGCAGCGTGTATCTGGACGGCACCGATATTCACAACAAGAGAAGCTTCGTCATCGCGCAAAGCGGTATTGCGCGCACGTTCCAGAATATCAATCTGGTCGAAGAGATGAGCGTACTCGACAACGTCGCCGTTGCACGCTATGGGTTCGATAACGCCGGACTTGTGCAAACGTTTGCTGCGGGTCGGATCGATCCGGCCTGGAAGCGCGCACGCAGCAACGCGATGTATGTGCTTGAAGGGCTTGGTGTTGCCACGGTCGCGCAGAGCGCGGCGGGGAGCCTGGCCTATGGACTCAAGCGCAAAGTCGAGATAGCGCGCGCGCTTGCGCTTGAACCCAGGCTGCTGCTGCTTGACGAGCCGGCGGCGGGCTTGAACGAAGGTGAGCAACTTGATCTTGCTGATCGCCTGCGTGCGTTTGCCAGGGGCGGCCTGGCGATTCTGGTGATCGAGCACAACATGCCGTTCCTGATGCCGCTTGCCGAGCGGATGGCCTGCCTGGATTATGGCGACTTGATTGCCGAGGGTACGCCGGCTGAAATTCGCGCCAACCCGCTGGTAATCGAAGCCTATCTGGGCACTCCCGAGGAGAAGCGCGCATGAGCGCGGCGCTGCTCGAAATCGACGATGTCGTCGCGCGTTATGGGCAGATCGAAGCCTTGCGCGGTGTCAGTCTGATGGTTGGCGAAGGTGAGGCGGTTGCTCTGGTCGGTGCGAACGGCGCCGGGAAATCGACACTGATGAAGTGCTTGATGGGCTTGCTCGCGCCGGCTTCCGGCAGCGTGCGCTTTGCCGGTAAAGACATAACGCGCAAAGCAACGTTTACGCGTGCCGAACTTGGCATCGGTTATTCGCCCGAAGGGCGACACATTTTCCAGGGCCTCACGGTGCATGAAAATTTGCTTGTTGCCAGCCGTGATAGAGACGGCGGCCGCGGGCACGCTGAAGATATATATGCGATTTTTCCGCCGCTGCGCGAGAAGACTGCCGCGCGCGGATGGGAGCTTTCTGGCGGACAGCAGCAAATGCTGTCGATAGGTCGTGCGCTGATGCTGCGTCCACGACTGCTGCTGCTGGATGAGCCATCGCTTGGCCTGTCGCCGCTGTTGATGACAGAGGTGCTCAATCGTGTGCAGGATATTGCGGCACGTGGCACGGCGGTGCTGCTGGCCGAGCAAAATGTGCACAAAGCGCTGTCGGTGTCGCACCGTGCCTACGTGATTAAGCTTGGTCGGATAATTAAGGCCAGTGCTTCGAGCGAATTGCTCGCGGACGCCGATCTCACCAGCGCTTTCCTGGGTGCGTATTGAGAATTGCGTAACCTCGTGACAACCGAATCGTCTTTCATCGACCTTCGACCATTTACGCCATGATTGCCGGAAAGCGCGGCGAGTTCGCCCTGATCGGCTCCACGTCGGACAGCAGCTAGTCGCCTTATCACCAAGACGTGGAACACAGGCGGAACCGGATTAATCTCAAGTGCAATATGACTTTCGGACCAAAGAGAGGGCTCTGCAATGGCAAAAGACCTACGTTACTTCCTCGACTGGCTGCGCACCAGCGGTCCAGTCGATTTCGTGGAGATCGACCGGCAAATCCCCCGGGATCTTTACATGACCCTGATTCAGGAAAAGCTCGCCAAAGAGCGCAAGTACCCGGCGGTCATGTTCAAGAACGTCGCTGGTTACGACTGGCCCGTTGTAACCGGTCTGTTCTCCAGTTATCGGCTGTTGGCGCATGCGCTGGAAGTGGCGCCGACCGAACCGGGCCAAGTACTCGCGGAATTCATGCGTCGCGAGGCCAATCCGATCGCTCCGGTCCCGTATAGCGGAGGCACGGGGCCGGTGCAGGAAGTCGTCCTGACAGGCGAAGGCATCAATCTCGCCGACCTTCCTATCCAGCAGCATTGCCAGGGGGATTCTGGCCGCTACATCACAATTGGTTGCTTGATCTGCCGCGATCCGGTCAGCGGAGCGACCAACGTGGGAACTTACCGGCACGAGCTCAAGGGCCCGAACCGCATGGGCTGCATGATGAATCCGGTGCAGCACGCGGAAACGATACGCGCCCGTTACGAAGGCGCGGGCAAATCGATGGACGTGGCGGTGTTCATCGGCCACCATCCGGCGTACCACATCGGGGCTGCGTCTCGCGGACCGCTCGAGCACGACGAATTGGCAGTGATGGGTGGCCTGCTGGGAGAGGCGGTCGAAATGGTTCCCTGCAAGACCGTCGATCTCGCGGTTCCGGCTCACGCCGAAGTCGTGATAGAAGGACGAATCCATCCAGGCAGTTTTCAGATGGATGGTCCCTTTGCGGAGTACGCGGGCTATTACGGGGCACAGATGAATGTGCCGATCATCGAAGTCACCGCCATCACCCGCCGCAAACAGCCGATCTGGCACGACCTGTTTCCGTCGTTCCGCGAACACACTCAGGTCGGTCTTCTCGGTCGCGAGGCGCAGCTGTACCGGCGGCTCAGGGAAATCGTACCGACCATTGTCGGGGTTCATTTGCCGCCGTCGGGCGCCAACTTCTGGCACTGCTATGTCTCGATTAAGAAACGTGTGCAAGGTGAGGGCAAGCTCGCCGGACTGGCGGTTATCGGGTCGAATTACGATGTCAAACACGTGGTCGTTGTCGACGACGACATCAATATCTACGACGACGAGGAAGTGCTCTGGGCAATAGCGACGCGCGTGCAGGCCGACCAAGACTGTTCGATCGTCACCAACAGCTTCGGCGCCCACCTGGACCCGTCCGCGTACAGCGAGACGCGAAGCGAAAAAGGGCCGATGACGACGAAAGTGATTGTCGATACGACCCGGCCGATGAGTAGGAAATTCCCCGAGAGAGTGAGTCCACCAAGGGAACTGTGGGACTCGATCGACCTTAAAGACTACCTCCCCAAGCAGTGAGCGGGAAGCGCTACCGCCGGCGGAAGAAAGCCAATGATTCGATCTGCCCTACCCGTAGTGTCCGACAGGAATTAGAGCAGAATCATTTGGTTGACGTCGGCGGGCGTTTCTGAGACCGGAGCCATATCAGTAAGCAATAGAATCAGTTCCGCTGTAGCGAACGATGTTGCGCTCAGAATTTGTGGCATCGAACGCAACGAGTTCGTCAAGTTGAGCCGCTTGCGGATGATGGTCACTGGCATTTGCCGATGTGAGAATCCATTGAGTCTCTGCTTCGCTGCGTGGGTAGCCATGACGAAGGTTGGTGTCTGATACACCAATAGATATTCCGTATACGGAATAGCAAGTATTGACATCCACATGAACAATGTAGTATCTGTTGAGACTCCGCACGGGGATGTGAGGTTGCCGGGCTACCGGCGGCTCAGGGGAATCGTACCGGCCATCGTCCGGATTCAATTGCCGCCGGCGGGGGAGGGCCAATGATTCGATTTGCCCCACATCAACGCATGCCGGGCGGAGGCGTGCAGATGCCGCCTACGGTTGAGTCGGCGGAACGAAGTATCGACCCCGTCATTGCGCACGATCCGCCTGAGCGTTAGGCGGAACCGCCGGTGGAAATAGAAGAACCGCAGCACAAGCCAAGCAAACGAAGTTGGAGTTGTCCCGGGTAAATCCGCGGCCGATTCACTGCGTGATCTAGTTCGATTGCCAAAGGAGAAGATGATGTTTAGTGCCAAGTTCATTCGTTGGTTGCTCATGCTGTCCCCGCTCGTCCTGATAGCCGGTCCTGCGATCGCCGATTCATCGTATCCGACCAAGCCGGTCCGACTTGTCGTGCCATACCCGCCCGGTGGCTCGGCGGACGTACTGGCGAGGATGTTGGGGCAGCGGCTGGACACGGTATTGGGCCAGCCGGTGGTGGTGGATAACCGTCCCGGCGCCGGAACCGCGATCGGCGCAAGAGTGGTCGCCCAAAGTCCGGCCGACGGCTACACATTGTTGATCGGGACTGTCAGCTCGCACGCGATGAACCCGGCCTTGATGAAAGACATTGGCTACGATCCGGTCCGCGATTTCACGGCGATCGCCCCGTTGGCGACTATCCCGTTCGTGCTTCTTGCCAGCACCAAGCTGCCCATAAGTTCGCTACAGGAATTGATCGATCTTGCCAAGCGACAGCCCGGCAAGCTCAACTTCTCGTCGGCTGGAAGCGGCACCTCGAACCATCTGGCCGGTGAAATACTCCAATCGGCGGCAAAAATACGGTTGGCTCATATTCCCTTTAAGGGAAGTGCGCCGGCACTCAGCGCGCTGGTCGGCGGGCAAGTCGACCTCATGTTCGACCTGGTCGTCACAACCGTGCCGCATGTCAAGTCTGGCGCCGTGCGAGCCCTGGCAATCACCGCACATCAGCGGTCACCGCTCCTGCCAGAGGTGCCAACGGTCAGCGAAGCGGGCATGCCTGCTCTAGAACTCAGCGCCTGGTTCGGGTTTTTCGGGCCGCGTGATCTACCGGTCGATGTCAGGGACAAACTTGCCCGGGAAGTCGGAAAGATCCTGGAAATACCGGAATTCCAAGATCGGCTCCGCCGTCTGGGCGCCTCGGTTCTAGCGATGTCGCCGGTCCAATTCGCCAACTTTGTCGCGAGCGAGCGTGATCGCTGGGCACAGGTAATCAAGGCGTCGTCGATAATCGCAAACTAATACTTGCCCGTCGGGGGTCCATCGAGCCTCTGCGCCGCTGTGTAGGTAGCAATGGCAAAGCAGACCGCAAGCGCATGCAGTTGGTCCCGTCGGCGCGGGCCCAACAAGGCTCGCGGTAGACCTTGGCGCCGTTTTGCGGCACCCTGTGCGCCTCCGGCATGCCTACCGGTGATGAAAGGGAAGGTGGTTTAGATGTCCGCGAAGAAGGAAGACGGGAATCTGTTGCGGCGGCTCGGGGCGCTGGGCCAGTCGGTGTGGCTCGACTATATCCGGCGCGATCTGATCGAATCGGGCGGCCTCGCGCGGCTGGTTCGCGATGACGGGGTGCGCGGGGTCACCTCCAACCCGTCGATTTTCGAGAAGGCGATTTCGGGCAGCCGCGATTACGCGGGCCTGATCGCCGACGCGTCGCGACAGGGCAGGAGCGCCAAGGCGATCTACGAGCAGTTGGCGATTCGCGATATCCGCGACGCGGCCGACGTGCTGCGCACGGTTCATGCGGAATCGGGTGCCCGGGACGGTTTCGTCAGCCTCGAGGTTTCACCCGTGCTCGCGAACGACACCGAGGGGACCGTCGATGAGGCGCGCCGGCTGTGGCGCGAGGTCGGGCGCGGAAACCTGATGATCAAGGTTCCCGGCACGCCTGCAGGGATTCCGGCGATCCGAGCGCTGATCGGCGATGGCATCAATGTCAACGTCACGCTGCTGTTTTCGCAGGCTGCGTACGAACAGGCGGCAGAGGCCTATGTTTCAGGGCTGGAGGCGCTGGCCGGGCGCGGCGGAAACCTGGGCGGCGTGGCGAGCGTGGCGAGCTTCTTCGTCAGCCGGATCGATACTGCGATCGATGCCGAGCTGGAGCGCAAGATGGCAGGTTCGGCCGACGCCGGGCTCGCGGGGCTGCGCGGCCGTGCCGCGATCGCCAACGCTAAGCTCGCCTATCGCATCTATCGCGACATCGTCGCCGGCGATCGCTGGCGCGCGCTGGCCGCGAAGGGCGCGCAGCCACAGCGGCTGCTGTGGGCGAGCACCAGCACGAAGAATCCGAATTACCGGGACGTGATCTACGTCGAGGAACTGGTGGGGCGCGACACCGTGAATACCATTCCGCCTGCGACGCTGGACGCTTTCCGCGACCACGGCCGCGTGCGCGAAAGCCTGGTCGAGGATCTCGACGCTGCAAGGCAGGTGTTCGCCGAACTCCAGCGGCAGGGCATCTCGTTCGCGGCCGTGACCGACCGACTGCTCGATGAAGGGGTGAAGCTGTTCGCCGATGCGTTCGAGAAACTGCTCGCCGCAGTGGCGGCCGAAGCGGGTTCCGCCAAGGCGTAGGCGTCTTCTAGAATGCTGGACATCCGGACCGCCGCGTTGCACCAGCGCATCGGCACCATCCTCGGCTCGACGAACGAAGTCGAGCGCATGACCTCGTATTGAGCCGAGGCTTAGGCCGGGTGCCGGTTCGCGCGCAGTTCAAACCCATGCTTCTCAGTCAATGAACGCCGAGCGCAAGCCCGTCAACGGGATCGCCTTCGGCACGATGGTCCTGCTGTGCATGCTGTGGGGCTTTCAGCCGATCACCATGAAGCTCGCCGCACCGCATATTTCGCTGGTGATGCAGGCGGGCATACGATCCATCCTCGCGACGCTGCTGCTGCTCGTCTGGGCGAGGGCCCGCGGGATCCCGCTGTTTCGCCGCGACGGCACGTTGTGGGCCGGCATCGTGGCGGGGTTGATGTTCGGCTGGGAGTTTTTTTTCATCTTTGCGGGTTTGCAGTACACCGGCGCCGCGCGCATGACGGTATTCGTGAACACGGCGCCCTGCCTGACCGCGCTCGGGCTCGCGGTTTTCATACCCGGCGAGCGCCTGGGTTTCCGGCAATGGACGGGAATCCTCATGGCGTTTTCGGGCGTCGCGCTCGCATTCGCCGAGGGCTTTTCGGCGCCGGTCAATGTGAGTCTGCTCGGCGATGCGTTCGGCCTGGTCGCCGCGCTGCTCTGGGCGGCGACCACCGTGCTCATTTGCACCACGAAACTGGCCGCCGTGAGCGCGGAGAAAACGCTGTTCTACCAGCTTGCCGTGTCGGCAGTCCTTCTGCCCGTGGTGTCGGTCGCGATGGGCGAACCCGGCGTCACGAGCGTCACCGCGGGGGTGGCGTTGATCGTCATCTACCAGGCGGCGATCGTCGCGTTCGCAAGCTTCCTCGCCTGGTTCTGGCTGCTGACGAAATTCCTCGCCGCGCGGCTCAAGGCCTTCGTGTTCCTGTCGCCGATGTTCGGCGTCGTGTCGGCGTACCTGGTCCTCGGCGAGCCGCTTACGGCCGCATTCCTCGGCGCTGCGGCGCTGGTGGCGGCGGGGATCGTGCTGGTCAACCTGCCCGGCAAGTGATGCGCCCCGGCTGAGCGGGAGCGCCGCAGCAGCCTGGCGCGCATCATCCGGCCGGCGCGGGCTTGACGGCACGCACAAACGCGCTCATGAACTTGGCTGCGACCTGGGGCGCGATCGCGTCCACGTCCAGACCCTGCCCGCCGAGAAACTGGCGGGCATCTTCGATATCGTAGACGCGGGTTGGCTCGATTT
>MEQZ01000010.1 GCA_001770425.1 Betaproteobacteria bacterium RIFCSPLOWO2_02_FULL_65_20
CGGCGACACCTCGAAGGTCCTGTTCGGCATGGGCACCTACGGGTCCCGATCGATTGCCGTGGGCGGCACGGCCATCGTGAAAGCGGTGGACAAGATCGTCGCCAAGGGCAAGAAGATCGCCGCCCACCTGCTGGAAGCATCGGACACCGACATCGAGTTCAAGGACGGCGTGTTCCGCGTCGCAGGCACCGACAAGCAGGTGCCGTTCGCCGGGGTATCGCTGGCCGCCTACGTGCCGCACAACTATCCGCTGGACAAGCTGGAGCCGGGGCTGAACGAGAACGCGTTCTACGACCCGACCAATTTCACCTTTCCCGCCGGCAGCTACGTGTGCGAAGTCGAAGTGGATCCGGATACCGGCACAACCAGCATCGTCAACTTCACCGCTGTGGACGATTTCGGCAAGATCATCAACCCGATGATCGTCGAAGGGCAGGTGCACGGCGGGCTCACCCAGGGCATCGGCCAGGCGCTCACCGAGGGCTGCATCTACGATCCCGAGTCGGGACAGCTGGTCACAGGCAGCATGCAGGACTACTGCCTGCCGCGGGCGGACGACGTGCCCTCGTACAGGATCGGCACCAAGGAAACGCCCTGCACCCACAATCCGCTGGGCGTGAAGGGATGCGGCGAAGCGGGGGCGATCGGCTCGCCGCCGGCGGTGATCAATGCGATCACCGACGCCCTGGGCGTGCGCGAGATCGAGATGCCGGCGACGCCGCAGCGCGTCTGGCGCGTGGCCAACAAGAAAGCAGCCTAGGAGGAATGCATATGTACTCGTTCAATTACCAACGTGCCAAATCGGTCGCCGACGCGTCGGCGGTGATCTCGAAAGACGCCGACGCGAAACTGCTCGCCGGCGGGCAAAGCCTGGTCGCAGCGCTCAAGCTTCGGCTCTCCCAGCCTTCCGAGCTCGTCGATCTGGGCACCATCGCCGAATTGCGCGGCATCAAGGTCGAGGGCAATGCCGTTACCATCGGCGCGATGACGCGGCACGCCGAAGTCGCGGCCTCGGCCGAGGTGAAGAAGGCGATTCCGGCGCTGGCAGGCCTGGCGGCGAGCATCGGCGACCGGCAGGTGCGCAACATGGGTACGCTCGGCGGCTCGGTGGCTCACAACGACCCGGCGGCAGACTATCCCGCAGCGTTGCTGGGCCTGGGCGCCACCGTCAATACCAACAAGCGCAAGATCGCGGCCGATCAGTTCTTCAAGGGAATGTACGAGACGGCGCTCGAAGCGGGGGAGATCATCACCTCGGTGACCTTCCCCTGCCCGAAGCGTGCCGCGTACATGAAATTCAAGAATCCGGCCTCGCGCTACGCCATCGTCGGCGTATTCGTCGCCGACACGGGCTCGGGGATGCGCGTGGCGGTGACAGGCGCCGCGCCTTCGGTGTTCCGCGTCGCGGAAATGGAGAAGGCGCTCGCCTCGAAGTTTGCGCCCGAATCGCTCGCCTCCATCAAAGTACCGGAGAAGGGCCTCAACTCCGACCTGCATGCCAAAGCCGATTACCGCGCGCACCTCATCACAGTGATGGCTCGCCGCGCAGTCGAAGCCGCGCTCAAGTAACGCCGATAACGCCGGTCCTGCCGCGTGCGGTGCGCTAGGCGCGCGCCGCACGCGGCAGGATGAGACCGCAGCGGCATTGCCGCTGCCGGATTTCCCGCAAGACGGTCGGTGGCCCCCTCGCCGAATCCAGGGGGAAGGGTTCCATGTGTTCGAATCAGCCATAGCCACTGCACCGCGGCGTTCCCTTCGATGATGCAACCCCGAATCCCCCGCAGCCTGTCCCTGCTGTTTCCACTGTTCTTTCTCTCGGGATTCAGCGGCCTGATCTACGAGTCGATCTGGTCGCACTACCTCAAGCTGTTCCTGGGCCATGCCGCGTACGCGCAAACGGTGGTCCTGATCGTCTTCATAGGCGGCATGGCCATCGGCGCCTGGATCTGCGGGCGCTTCGCGCCCCGCATTCGCAATCCGCTGCTCGCCTACGCCGCGGCCGAGTTCGTGATCGGATGGTGCGCGATCGCCTTTCATCGGGTGTTCGTCGGCGCGACCGACTGGGCGTACGCGACACTCCTGCCCGCCACCTGCAGCGCCGAAGGCTGGTGCCTTTCCTCCTGGATTCTTGCCGCGGCGCTGATCCTGCCCCAATCGGTCCTGCTCGGCACGACATTCCCGCTGATGACCAGCGGCATCCTGCGCGCGCTTCCGCAGGACCCCGGACGCCGCATCGGGCTGCTGTATTTCCTCAACAGCTTCGGGGCGGTGTTCGGGGTTCTCGCCAGCGCGTTCTTATTGATTCCGACGATCGGCCTCCCCGGCGCTTCGATGACGGCCGGCCTGCTGAACGTGCTGCTCGCGCTCGGTGTCTACCTCATCGCCCGCCGCTCGGGCATTCCCGCACCGGCGCCGCCCGCCCCGCGCAGCGCGGGCAACGGCGCATCACCCGGCTTACTGCTGTGGGTGGCATTGCTGACCGGATTGTCGTCGTTCGTCTATGAGATCGTCTGGATCCGCATGCTGTCGCTGGTGCTGGGAAGTTCCACCCACGCGTTCGAACTGATGCTTGCGAGCTTCATTCTGGGCCTCGCGCTCGGCGGCGCGTGGATTCGCGGCCGGATCGACGGGCTGCGCGATCCGCGCCGTTTCCTGGCCGCGGTCCAGTTCCTGATGGGATTGCTCGCGATCGCCACGATCGCGCTCTACAACGCCAGCTTCGACGCCATGGCGTGGATGCTCGCGGCGCTGTCGCGCACCGCGGGTGGATACGTCCTGTTCAATGTCGGCAGTTCGCTGATTTCGATGGCGATCATGATCGCACCGACGTTCATGGCGGGAATGACGCTTCCGCTGATCACGTTCCTGCTCATGCGCACGCCCACCGGTGAACGCAGCATCGGCTATGTCTACGCGTGGAACACGCTGGGCTCGATCGCAGGCGTGTTATTCGCCGTGCACATCGGGCTGCCGCAGCTGGGGCTCAAGTTCTCGCTCGCCAGCGCGGCGATGATCGACGTGCTCCTGGGCGTGGCGCTCGCCTGGCCCGCCGGCACGCCGGCGGTGATGCGCTGGCGCGCCGCCGCCCTGGCCTCGCTCGCGATCGCGCTCGCCGGGTCGATGGTGCTGGACATCGACCCGGCGCGCACCGCGTCGGGCGTGTTCCGCTATGGCGTGGCCGCACTGCCGTCTAGCAGCACCGTGCTGTTCCACCGCGACGGGAAAACCGCCACCATCGACGTCGTGCGCCACGCAGAGGGGCACCTGTACATCCAGAGCAACGGCAAGCCGGACGCATCTTATCGGCCCGCGACCGCCGGCAGCGGCGAGCCGAGCCCGGACGAATACACGCAGGTCCTGCTCGCGGGCGTGGCCCTCGCGCACCGGCCGCTGGCGCAGGACATCGCAGTCATCGGCTTCGGCGCCGGCATCTCGACCGCGACGATACTGGCGAGCCCCGCCGTCAGGCGTGTGGATACGATAGAGATCGAACCCGCGATGGTCGAGGGCGCCAGACAGTTCCGTCCGGCCAATGAGGCGGCATTTTCCGATCCGCGCAGCAGGATCGTGTATGAAGACGCGAAGTCCTTCTTCGCGCGCAGCGGGCGGCGCTATGACATCGTGATCTCCGAGCCGTCCAACCCCTGGGTGTCGGGCGTCTCTTCGCTGTTCACGCAGGAGTTCTACGCCCGCTTGCGCCGCTCGGTCAACCCCGGCGGCCTGCTGGTCCAGTGGATTCATTCCTACGAATTCAGCACGCCGCTGCTGGCGTCCGTCCTCGCGGCGCTGCAGGCCGGGTTCGGCGATTTCGTGGTCTACCAGTCGGGGAACGACCTGCTGGTCGTCGCCACGACAGGAGACCGGCTCGAGGCCCCGTCGGAGCAGGCGTTCCTCACCCCGGGTCTCGGCCGCTTGCTGGCACGCTATGCCTTGCGCGGACTTGACGATCTGGACCTGCGGCGGGTGGCCGGCCGGGCAACGCTGGAGCGGTTGCTGCCGGCGATCCCGGCCAACTCCGATTACCAGCCTTATGTCGATTCGCACGCCGCCGAAGCACGCTTCCTGAGAACCACGGTCGACAGGATCGACGAGATCCATCGGTACCCGATCCCGCTCATCGATCTTTTCGAGCACCGCCGCTGGCATAGGCGGGGCTCCGCATCCGAACCCCAGCGCACCAACGCCGGCGCGTCTGCGCGGCCATCGCCGGAGGCGCTGATCGATCTCATCGGAGGCGACGGCGCCGGCATCGGCCGCGAGACGAACCGCGTCTACGCCGGCACGCTGCGCACCGCCTACCGCCTGCTGCTGCAGGAATGCGCGAGTGCGAGCACCACCGCCGAGCTGTGGGACGCGATGGTCTCCCTCGCGATCCTGGTCAATCCGGCATCGCGCCCGGACCGGGCGCAGGCCTTCTGGCTGGGCGCGGCGCAGTCCGGGTGCATTGCGCGGCTGCCCGGGCGCTATGCCACCTGGCTGGCACTATTCGCCGCCGTGGGTGCGCGCGATCCGCAAGGCATGACGCGCCTCGCCACCGCGTTGCTCGATGGCGGCGGGCTGACGCCGGGTCAGCGCGAATATGCGGTCCTCTCCGCGCTTGCCGGCAGCCTGGCGCGCTCGGACGCAGCGTCCGCGCAGCAGATCGTCGAACGCTGGATGCCGCAGCTGACCGAGGCCCAGCGCAACGCACCCGCGTTCAGGGGGCTGCGCGCGCTGTCGGGGCTGTAGTAGAGTTGATACACGTAGCGAAGAATTTGGCGCTGTTCATGTCGCCCGAATTTGGCAAGTTGCAAACTTCGCAACTTGCCAAATTCGGGAGATGTAGAAAAGCAGAGAAACGATACGGCCAGCCGGTTCCAGCGCTGGCATAATTGACCCATGACCACACCGTCCCCGGCCTCCATCGACGATACCCTCGGGCTGCTCGCGCGCGCCGATTACGTCGCCGAACGCAGCCTCGCGACGGCGGTATTCCTCGCCCTGAAGATGGGCAAGCCGCTGTTTCTGGAGGGCGAGGCCGGCGTGGGCAAGACCGAGATCGCGAAGGTCCTCGCCGATACCCTGGGCCGGCGCCTGGTCCGGCTGCAGTGCTACGAGGGGCTGGACGTCTCCTCCGCGGTCTACGAATGGAACTATTCGCGCCAGATGATCGAAATCAGGCTCGCCGAGGCCGAAGGCGTGAAGAACCGCGAGGGCATCGCGCAGGACATTTTTTCCGAGAAATTCCTGATCCGCCGGCCGCTGCTGCAGGCGCTCGAGGGCGATATCGGCGGCGCGCCGGTGTTGCTCATCGACGAACTGGACCGAACCGACGAACCGTTCGAGGCCTACCTGCTCGAGGTGCTGTCCGACTTCCAGGTGACCATCCCCGAACTCGGCACGATCCGCGCCCGGGAACCGCCGGTGGTGGTCATCACATCCAATCGCACGCGCGAGATCCACGATGCCATCAAGCGCCGCTGCTTCTACCACTGGGTGGACTACCCGGACGCGGCGCGGGAGTTGGAAATCCTCAGGCGCAAGGCCCCCGGCGCCTCGGAGCGGCTGTCGCGCGAAGTGGTCGCGTTCGTGCAGAAGCTGCGCGGCATGGACCTGTTCAAACTGCCCGGCGTGGCCGAAACCATAGACTGGTCGAAAGCGCTGGTGGCGCTCGACCGGCTGGCGCTCGATCCACAGACCGTCAACGACACCCTCGGCGCGCTGCTCAAATACCAGGACGACATCGCCCGCATCAAGGGCAGCGAGGCCGAGCGGCTGCTGGCCGAAATCCGCGCCGAGGTCGCGCCCCGGTGACGGCCGAGTCCGTCATCCGCAGACTGCTGCGCTCCGTCTCGCCGCGCGCGGGGTCCGGCGCGACAGGCGCGGACCGCAACACGCGCAAGACCGTGACGCTTTGCCGGGCGCTGCTGTCGCAGCGCGGCGAGGCTTCCGGCGCGGCGCTTGCCCGCGAGGTGCTGGCAGCTTACGACACGCTCCAGGGCCCGGCGCTGGAGGCCTTCTTCGATGTACTGGCCAGCGAATTCTCCCCCGATCCGCAGGACGTGGGACGCGCCGCCGATACCTACCGGCAGGAACCTTCGCAGACGAACCTCGTGCGCCTGATGCACATGGTCGAGCCGGGCCGACAGGAGCTGTTCCGGCGCCTGAACATGGCCTCCGGCGGCACCGCGGCGCTGGTGGAGATGCGCCGCCGCATCCTGCCGCAGCTGAAATCGCGCCCGCACTGGGCCGGCATCGAAGCGGACCTCGATCACCTGCTCGCTTCCTGGTTCAATCGCGGATTCCTGGTGCTCGCCCGCATCGACTGGCGCACGTCGGCGCTGATCCTGGAAAAGCTCATCCAGTACGAGGCGGTGCACGCGATCGAGGGCTGGAAGGATCTGCGCCGCCGGCTGCAGGCCGACCGCCGCTGCTTTGCATATTTTCATCCGGCGTTGCCCGATGAGCCGATCATTTTCATCGAAGTGGCGCTTACCCGCGGCATCAGCGACAAGGTTCAGCCACTGCTCGATCCGGACTCGCCGGTCACCGATCCCGCACAGGCGAACTGCGCGATTTTCTACTCGATCACCAACTGCCAGGAAGGCCTGCGCGGCATTTCGTTTGGCAACTTCCTGATAAAACAGGTGGCAGAGGACCTCGGTCGCGAATTCCCGCGGCTGAAAACCTTCTCGACGCTGTCGCCGATCCCCGGATTCAGCGCCTGGCTGAGCGACACGGACACGCTGGAGCGGCTCGCCCAATCAACGGGTCCCGGCGGCAGTGCCCTGGTCAAGCAGCTGCAGGCGCTGGACGAGACGGACTGGCACACCCGAGCAGCGCTCTCAGAAGCGCTGGAGCCACCGCTGCTGCGGCTGTGCGCGTATTACCTGCTGCACGCCAAGCGCGACGGGGAGCCGCTCGACGCCGTGGCGCGCTTCCATCTCGGCAACGGGGCGCGCCTGGAAAGGCTGAACTGGCTTGCGGATCACTCCAGGCAGGGCATGGCGCGTTCGGCAGGAATCATGGTGAACTACGTGTACCGGCTCGACGAGATCGAGCACAACCACGAGGCCTACGCCAACCGGCACGAGGTGGTGTCCTCGGCCAGGTTTCTCGTGCTCGCACGCCAGTGCCCGCTCGCCGGGGCGCGCGGCGCCCGCTCGTGACCCGCCCCGGCAACGGTGGGACGCGCGCGGCAATCCCCTCCCTCGCGGCCACGCCTGGCGGCGGGCGCCTGGCCGAGAACGTCATGCACTTCGCCCGCGTGCTGCGGGCCGCCGGCCTGCCGATCGGCCCGGACCGCGTGATCGACGCGATCCGCGCGCTCGAAGTCGCCGGCCTGGATCGGCGCGACGACTTCTACTGGACGCTCGCCAGCGTGTTCCTCGACCGGCGCGGGCAGTTCGAGGTCTACGACCAGGCCTTCCACCTGTTCTGGAAGGACCCGCAACTGCTCGAGCGCGCCATGGCGATGCTCCTGCCCGCAGTGCAAGGCCGCGCGCCGGACGCCGGGCCCGAGGCGGGCAACCGCGTCTCCGAGGCCCTCCACGCAGGCCAGAAGCCGGATCGCCAGCCAGGGGATGCCCAGCCGGAGAAGATCGAGCTGGACGCTGCCCTGACTTTTTCGGCGCGCGAAGTCCTGCAGCACGCCGATTTCGAGACCATGACCATCGAGGAACTCGCGCACGCGAAGGCGATGATCGCCAGCCTCAGACTGCCCATTCCGGAGGTGCGCACCCGCCGCTTCCGTCCGCACAACGAGGGCGCGCGCGTGGACCTGCGCGCGAGCCTGCGCGCGAGCCTGCGCGCGGGCAGCGAGCTCATCGCGCTCAAGCGCCGCTCGGCGCGCTATCGCCATCCGCCGCTGGTGGTGCTGTGCGACATCTCCGGCAGCATGAGCCGCTACGCACGCATGTTCCTGCATTTCCTGCACGCGATCACCAATGACCGCGATCGAGTCACCACCTTCGTGTTCGGCACGCGGCTCACCAACGTCACCCGCTGCCTGCGCCACCGCGACGTCGATGCATCGATGCAGGAGGTCGCCAACGTCGTGGCCGACTGGTCGGGCGGCACCCGCATCGGAAGCTGCCTGCACCAGTTCAATCTGGACTGGTCGAGGCGCGTGCTGGGCCAGAATGCGGTGGTGCTGCTGATCTCCGACGGCCTGGATCGCGACGCCGGCGAAGGGCTGTCCAAGGAGATCGAACGCCTGCACAAGTCCTGCCGCAAGCTCATCTGGCTCAACCCGCTGCTGCGCTACGACGGGTTCGAGCCGCGCCCGGCCGGCATCCGCGCGATGCTGCCGCACGTCGACGCGTTCCTGCCCGTGCACAACATCACCAGCCTGGTCGATCTGGCCCGCGCGCTCGCGGCGCCGGCCGTCGGCGAACGCCGCGCAGCTTAGTCCACGGCGCACGCAACGCGTGCGCAACCGGGCCTTTGCTGCGAGAATGCGAGGGCAAATCAAGGAGCGACGCATATGGAAATGACGGGCGAGCAACTCATTCCGCTGCCTCAGGCCGAGGTCTGGCGCGGACTCATCGACCCCGACGTGCTGAAAGCCAGCATTCCGGGATGCGAGACCATCGAGCGGGTCAGCGACAGCGAGTACAAGGTCACGGTGACCGCGGCAATCGGCCCGGTGAAGGCGAAATTCAAGGGCAAGCTGGTCCTGTCGGACATCCGGGCGCCGGACTCCTACTCGCTCGCGTTCGAAGGCTCCGGCGGCGCGGCCGGCTTCGCCAAGGGCGGGGCGCAGGTCGCGCTGTCTCCGGAAGGAAAGGGCACGCGTCTGCGCTACAGCGCCAAGGCGAGCATCGGCGGCAAGCTGGCGCAGGTGGGCTCGCGCCTGATCGACGGCGTGGCCGCAAAAATGGCGGACGATTTCTTCGCGCGCTTCAACGAAACGCTCGCGCCCACCGTGGGCAAAGCGGCCGAGGTGGCCGAAGGCGAAGCGCCCGCGGCGGGCCGCATCAACCCGTTATGGATCGTCGCCGGCATCATCGCCGCCATGCTGGTGGTCAACTGGCTGCTCGGCGCCCCGCGCTACATTTCTTAGCCGGGCGGCGTCGCCATGTTGCGCGGACGAGAAACCGTCCGCGCGGATCGTCGATCTTGAACAAGACCCCACAAGGTTCCTGCTGTTAACCAGAACCGCGCGCGAGCGCGCAAGTCCGCCGTTGGCATGCGAAAGCACTCGAGTTGCCGCATTCAAATCGGCCTAGTCAGAGGCTATTGGGAGCGAAGCATCTCAGCGCTCACGAGACGAACTATTAAGCGGTCTGCTAACGCTTCTTTCCGAGCATCGTTCCCCGGCAGTTCCTCGCCCCGCACCAGCAGGGAAAAAGCTTTTTCTGCGCCGGTGTGTGGCGCTCTTCGAGGATGAAGTTGTAGTCGTAGCTGAGTTCCTCACCGCGACGGATCGCGCGCACTGCCTCGATGAAAATACGCTCGTCCTCGTCCTCGACCGCCTCGCAGTTGAAATTGCAGGCGTGGTTGACCCATTTCGCCGCATTCCCCTTGCGCGCCGCGTCGATGCACATCGTGCCATCCCCGATTTCGAACAGGAACGTGTGATAGGGCACCGGGTCGATCCGATACCGGCGCTCGGCCTCCTGCCAGGTGATGCGCTCGCCCTTGTACTCGATCAGGCGTTCGCCCTTGGCAATACGACGTGTGGCAAATACTCCCCGGCCGTGAATGCCCGACTTGCGTACGGCGAACGGCCGTTTGGCCTGCTTCTTCATGCAGCACCCTCAGCATCTCAAGACAGCCGCGCATTATCCCGGAATCGGCGCGTCGCCGAAACAGAAACACGCTGTGCCAGCGGGGATGGAACACGCCCGCTGCCTGCTCCGGCGGCAGCCGCCGCACGCAGGTTCTGGAGCGCGGCGCCTGCTCGCTTGTACGAAGCGCTCCGGGCGGCTAGCGCCGCGAGGCGGACCACCTCAGATCGGGCGAACCGGCGGCCCTCACCATGCCATCCATCGTATTTCCCCGTACACGCCCGCTGAAATCCCGCCGCGCCGCGCCCTCGGTCACGGCGAAGCGGATCTGGTCCCCGCGCAGCCTGGCGTCCGAAACCGCCAGCGGCGCCGCGGCGCCGTTCAACTGGCCGCTCAGAAACTGGAAACTCTGCCGCAGCGACAGCCGCTGCTCCTGCGCGCCGCCGTCGATGCGCAGCGACCAGTT
>MEQZ01000011.1 GCA_001770425.1 Betaproteobacteria bacterium RIFCSPLOWO2_02_FULL_65_20
TGCCGGGGCAGCGCGATCGAATGTGGCGGCGCCATTTTGTCTGCGCCGTAACTTGTCAGTATTAGCAAGCAGATTGGCTGCTCTGCCACGACTGGCGCGGAGTTTCGTTTACATAAGTCCGAGAATTGCTCCGGTTTCTGGGCGCCAGAAAGCGATCCGCGCGACTTTGTTCTGCCCTACAGCGAGATTCGGCGATTTGCCATCGATAGCTTACGAGAACGGGTTCACGAGCGTCACCCCGAGGCCGGAGAAGTGCGCGGTATTGCGCGTGACGAGCGTGAGGCCGTGTGTCAGCGCCGTAGCCGCGATCTGTTTGTCGATCGCGTTTTCTGGATGCGGTACACGCAAGCGGCCCCATACTTGGGCCTCGTCATGCGCGAAATCCAGAATGTGGTCGGCGAAATCATTCAGCACCGTCGCGAGCCATGCGTCGAGTCGATCGGCTTGCCTCGCGTCGCCGCGGTGCCGGATCGATTCTATGCCGCGGCGAATTTCGCCGATGGTGACGACACTCAGGTAAAGCGCATCACCCTTGGCGTGCGCGTTCGCGAAGAAGCGCCTGACGCCGGGGTTAGCCTTGCGGCGCTTGCGTACTTCGCTGACAACGTCCGTGTCAACCAAGTACGTTCGGGCTGGCGTCATCTTCGGTTCTGGTGAAATCCGCATCCCTGCCCACGTTCGGCATCGATGCGAGCACTTCGGCAAACGACTTCGCTTTGGACTTCAGCAATGCGGCCGCGAGAATTTCGCGATGCTCCGCTTCGGCGCTGCGGCTATGCTTGCCGGCGCGTGATTTCAGGGCGCGAACAATGCGTTCGTCGACATTGCGGACGATCAGGTTGGCCATGTCGGTTCCTTCTCCCAAGTGTACATCCAGAATGATAGCATTGATATCACACTGGCGCAGCTCGGCGAGTTGTTCGGTGGTGTCTCAGTTCGGCACACAGGATTTCAGACCCATCCGTGGATGAGCGACACGACTGACTTCATGCTTCTCCACGATTGGTTGTAATCCCGTCGATCGCCGCGACATCCCGCTCCGTGAACGATGCGAAGGCCTGCTGGACCTTGGCGACCAACGAGTCGCACTCGACAGGCTCTTCCAGTCGTTCGGGAATAGGAATCTTGATTTCCGCCAGCACGACCGTTCCCGACTCCCACCCGCGCACTTTGATTCCCCGGCCCAAAATGCGCACCATCTCATCCTCGGCTCGGCGACCGCCGCGACACCAAACCCAAGGGATCAAGGCTGCTTGGTTCAGGTCAATATTCACGCCGATCCAAAATTGCCTGTCCGTAGCTTTCTTCGGCCCGACCTTAAAGCTGAGAACCCACATATCTTTTTTGCGGATCCGCTGGACGGTGCTGATCGCACGGAAGTGTTCCTCGATCCCTGGCACACAGGTTTCCAGGAACTCGGCCACTTCCCGGTTCGCCGTGTCGCCGACCAGCTTGATTTGTTTCAGGACCTGGTCGGGGTTGGGCAGGCCTTCCACCTTGGGTTCCTCCGCCTCGTACAGTCGTTCCATTTCGGCGGCGTACTTCAGATAAAACAGCATGCATTCACCGAGATTGGACATGACCATCCTCCGTTTCACCAGCATCTAGCACCGATTCCAAGTAATCCACTACTGTGTAGGGATTCTTACTGTCCGGCGAAATGGAAGCCGGACACCCGCAAATATCCTGCAGCACGCCTGTCAGGTAGTAGCGCAGGAAATGATAGCCCGGTGTGTCCTGCAAGTCCGGGAGGACGCGGCGAAAAACACTCGCTAAATCCACGAATGACAAGACTTTCCATTTCCATTCGGCCCGATTCGTCCGGGGTGCCCGGCCGTCCGGCGTCAGGAAGACGCGAATTACCTCCGTTGATTGGGGGCAAGGCTCAAGCCAATCATCGTATTGGGACAGTTGCTCTTCGCCTTCCTCAGCATCAATCTTCGCTTCGATCACCAGAAGCCAATAGACTTCATTCCCCTTTTCCTCCCAGCGGCCCTTGGCGAAAACATCGAGCCGGCCGGCTTCGGTGCGGGCCGGCCCGCAATCGACCAAATATTCGCTCTCAACTTGGTCCACTTGGATATGGTGAATCTGTCTGCCTTTCCGAAGATGACGCAACAGGGCTTCGAGCAACCGGTTGCCGAACCCATGCTCCCCGTCGCCGAGCAACCACGCCAGGGTTCGTGTATGGGCGGTTTCCAGGCGACCGTAATCCATCGTTCGGAAAAGGCTGACCTGCCCCAGCAGTGGGTCATCGCACGGAATCTTAGCCAGGCATTGTTGCAAAAGCCGTTGGTGGTGACTGCGCCACGTGCTCAGATCCTCCGCCAGGGAGGTGAGATCGGCCACGGAGATAACCGGCTGTTGCAATGAAAAGGCCCGAGCATGCGCGTAGGCATCTTCCAGGTCGTTCACGAAGCTTAACGGCAGCTTGCCGTCTTCAGCCTTGGGACAAACGATATCGAGATCGGCCAGGAACGTGGCCGAGAATTGGGGCTGCATGGCCATATTATGGTATCGCTTTGTTTCCGCTAACCGTAACCGGGCGATCGTTTCTCACCACCTTCCAAGTCGCTACGCATGCCTAGCTTGCCCATTGTTTCGGCCGCCGATGTAGCAAGAGCCTGGGGCCGGCACGCGGTGCAGTAAGGACAGCGTGACCATCGCCGACAAAATGCCAGGCTCTATTCCAATGCCTGAAATCAATCGCCGAGTCGCAGAGCGGCGCGTAGGCGCGATCGTGCCCGGCGACATTGTGCCAGCGCTTGCCTGGCCATTTCCTTGTCGCTCGACTCCCCGGGATAGCGTGTTTCGACCGCGTATGCGGTAAGTTCTCGCAACGCCGGGCGCATCGCGGCCCATTCAGGGTGGCGGCCGAGCAACGGCATCAGCAGAGCTTCAAGGTTATGCGTTCGTCCAAAGGCGATACCGCATTCCTGCAGCAAGGCCTTGAGATACTTTTCCACGCATTGCTGAGCGTGGAAGCAGGCTGCATCGTAGTTGGGCGATTTGCGGGCGCGCGTCTCGCGCGCCGCCGTCGCGTAATCTCCCTCGGCCTTGTTCACCCATTCACGGGTGAGTGGCTTCATAGAGAATCTTGCCGTTCTTGACGACTTCCCGCAGGAAGAAATCGCTGCCGGCGAGGCGCTCGCGCATCTGCCGGGGCGTACGCACGATCACGTCAACCGGAAAGTCGGGCTCGATACGGTTCAGGATTTCAGCCGACTTGCGTGCGCCCTTGCCTTGGAAAGGCATGACGACGAGCAGATCCACATCCGAATCGTCGCGCGCGTGGCCGCTCGCATGAGAACCGAACAGGATAATGCGTTCCGGCCGGAATTCCTCTGCGATACGGCGGCAGAGTGCCCGAATTCTTGACGGCTTGATCATACCTATATTATGCCGAAATGATGCCAGAACGTCTCGAAAAAATTCGGAAATTGCGACGCGTTTCCATCACCTGTCGCCGCATAGTCTGGCGCGCAGGCGCTCGTGCCCTCTCCCTCATGCGAATTCGTCCACGTCCTTGAGCGATCGAAGCACATCCTCGTCATGCTCGACGGTGACCTCGTCCCCTGATTCCGCATAGCCCAGCGGCGCCTCGCCTCGCGCGTAACCTATCGCTCGGTAGCCGCGCAGCCGCTTCTCGAACATCCGCAGCAGTATCGGCACGCCGCGGTCGACGTAGTCGAAGATGCGGACCTCGGCCTTGCCGGGATGGAGGCGGTGCAGACGGCCCGTATACTGGATCAGGGTTCCCTTCCACGACACCGGCAGCGCCAGAAAGAGCGTGTCAAGCCGCGCATCGTCGAAGCCCTCGCCGATGCAGCGTCCGGTGGCCAGGACCAGCCGCTCCTCGCGGTTCGGAATCGCGGCGAGCCGTTCCCTTGCCCCACGCCGCTCTTTGGCGCTCATGCCGCCCTGGAGCACCACGAGATGGCGGGTGAACTTGATCAACTGGTCGGCGAAGTATTCGAGGTGGTCCTTCCTCTCCGTGAGGAGGATCGGCGAGGCGCCCTGTTCCAGGGCCTGAATAACGTCATCGAGGATCAGCCGGTTGCGCTTCTCGTCCGCCGCGAGGGCCGCGTACAGCTCCTGGATGCCGGGCGTCCCCTCGCTCGATGCGTTGAAACCCGTCTCGCGCACCAGAAGCTTGTGGGCGAACGGGCGTTGCGCCGCCTGGCTCTTCGGATCGATGGCGAAGCGAACCGGCCCGAGTTGCATCCCGGTGATCGGATGGTGCCCGTCGCGGCGCTGCGGAGTCGCAGTGAGCCCCACGACGTAGCGGGCCTTTGCCTCGGCCAGCACGCGCTCGAACGAAACGGCCGGCAGGTGGTGGCACTCGTCCACGATGACCTGTCCGTAGTTCGCGACGACATCCTCGACCTTCTCCTTGCGAACCAGGCTCTGGATCATCGCGACATCGAGCCGGCCGTTCCCGCTCTTCTTGCCCGCTCCGATCTGCCCGATCTCCTTGGGCTCGATGCCGAGGAATAGCGATAGCTGCGCCCGCCATTGGTCGAGGAGCGGGTACACGACCATCACATGGCGGCCGGAGAGGTGCCCGACGACCGCGGCGGCGTCGAAGGCGATGAAGGCCTGGTTCGGGCACTCGCCGCACTTCACCTTCGGGAGCTCGCAGACGCCCTTGACGAACTTGTTTCGGCACGCCGGCGCGTAGCCGGCTTTCCCGGTCTTCTTGCTCACGAACCGCGTGGGGAAGACTTCCTCGCGCCCACGGAACAGGGAGCGAAACAGCTTCACCTTCTCGGCAGACGTGTTCGGGACGGTTACCTCGGCGACCACCGCCAAGCGCTCCCGGAGTTCCGGTTCGGCGCCGAACGACGCCAGCTCGGCGCGGAGGGCGGCAAGCCGGCTTCGGGCATCGGCTTGTTCGGATTCAAGCCGAGCGACACGCCGCTCCTCCCGCGCGATGGCGTCGAGCAGTTCCTCGCGTCGCCCCGGCTGCGCCGTCTTCATCTAGACCTCAACTCGAACGATCACGGATGACAAACACGGCGCCGCAATGGTGTAATAAGACAAGCCGCCGCGGGTGCGCTGTTGGCGGACCTCATGAGCAAGGTCAGAGACCGCCGTTTTGCCGATACCGATTTTACTGCAAGGAGAACGAATCATGACCCACACCTTCCCCGAACTGAAGCACAAGACGCTGGTCGAACTGAAGGAGATCGCGGCGGGCGTCGAGCCCGCGGTGCAGGGCTACACGCAGATGAACAAGGAGCATCTGCTCGTGGCGATCTGCAAGGCCCTTAACATCGACATGCACGTCCACCACGAGGTGAAAGGCATCGACAAGAACGCGGTCAAGGCGAAAATCAAGGTATGGCAGAAGAAGCGCGATGAAGCGCTCGCCTCGGGCGACCGCAAGAGTCTGAGAGTCGCCCTCAACCACATCCACAACTTCAAGCATCAATTGCGCAAGTCGATGGTCTGAACAGCGCGATGAGTGAAATGGGGCCGTTCGTAGCCCACCGCCCGGCCGGCGCGCGACGATCAACGTGATCTCCGGCTTGGAGCGGATCGAACTCACGATACAGATCGCGCACCCGGCAGTCGCGCTGCGGCGCGCCGCATGACCGATCCCCGCCGCGAGCGCGCCCTCGCGTTCCTCGCGCTGCTCGTGGGCGGCGCGGCGATCGCCTTCTCGCCGATTTTCGTGCGCCTGGCCGACGTCGGCCCGATGCAAAGCGCCTTCTGGCGCGTGGCGCTTGCGGTGCCGCTGCTCGCAGTCTGGGCCTCTTGGGCATCGCGCCGCGATCGGGCGCGCGCGGCGATTGCACCCGCCGCGGCGATCGCCCCCATGCTTATCGCCGGAGCGGCCTTCGCCGGGGATCTCGCCTTCTGGCATCTGTCCATCGTCTATACGACAGTCGCCAATGCAACGCTGCTCGCGAACTTCGCGCCGGTGTTCGTCACGCTCGGCGGCTGGCTGCTTTTCCGGCAGCGCGTCACCGGCCTGTTCCTGCTGGCGCTGCTGATCTCGCTTGGGGGCGCGACACTGCTCGTTGGCCCGAGCTTCGGGGCCGGCGGACAGCGGCTGGCCGGCGACGCCTTCGGCGCGGTGACGGCGATCTTCTACGGCGCCTACATGCTCGCGATCTCGCGCTCGCGTGCCAGCGGCGGCACGGCGTCGGTGATGGCGCTGAGTTCGGCCGTGAGCGCGGCATTGCTTCTGCCGCTCGCGCTGATGTGGATGGGCGGACTGTTCCCGCAGTCGCCGCGCGGCTGGCTGATCCTGCTCGCTCTGGCGGTGATTCCGCAGGTCGCGGGGCAGAGCCTGATCGCGTACGCGATGGCGCATATGCCTGTTCCCCTGTCCGCGCTCAGCCTGCTCGTGCAGCCGGTGTTCGCGGCGATGTACGCATGGCTGCTTCTCGGTGAAGACATGGGTGCGATGCAGATCGCGGGCGGCGCGATCGTGCTCGCAGGGATCTACCTGGCGAGGCGCTGGGGTTGAGCGGCAGGCGAGCGACCGCTCTACTCGAAGCGGACCCTGGGCTCCCCGCCCTGGGCGGGTACGATGCGGCCGATTCGGAACACGGTCTCCCCGGCCGAAGCAAGCATTGCTGCGGCCGCGTCGGCCACCTCGGGTGCCGCCACGACCACCATGCCGATACCGCAGTTGAATACCCGGAGCATCTCCGCTTCCTCGACACTGCCCTCGCGCTGCAGCCACGCAAAAAGCGGCGGCTGCGGCCATGCCGACTTGCGGATCAGCGCATCGCAGCCCGCGGGCAGAACGCGCGGAACGTTCTCGATCAGGCCCCCGCCCGTGATGTGCGACAGGCCCTTCACGGGCATCTGCTGGATCAGCGCAAGCAGCGGCTTCACGTAAATGCGGGTCGGCTCGAGCAGCGCCTCGCCCAGCGGCCGGCCGTGGAAATCTGCGGCGAGATCGGGCCGGGCGCGCTCCAGGATGCGACGGATCAGCGAATAGCCGTTGGAGTGCGCACCGCTCGATCCGAGCCCCAGCAGCACGTCGCCGGAGGCGATCGACCGGCCGTCGATGATGCGGTCCTTTTCCACCACGCCCACGGCAAAACCCGCAAGGTCGTACTCGCCCTCCGGGTACATGCCGGGCATCTCGGCGGTTTCACCGCCGATCAGCGCACAACCGGCCAGTTCGCAGCCGCGCGCAATGCCGCGTATGACCTCGGTCGCGGTGGGCACGTCCAGGCGGCCGCACGCGAAATAGTCGAGGAAGAACAGCGGCTCGGCGCCCTGCACCAGGATGTCGTTTACACTCATCGCCACCAGGTCGATGCCGACGCCGTCGTGACGGCCGAGTTCGAAGGCGAGCTTGAGCTTGGTTCCCACGCCATCGGTGCCCGCGACCAGCACCGGATCACGATAGCGCTTGGCGACCTCGAACAGCGCCCCAAACCCGCCGATGCCGGCGAGCACCTCCGGTCGCATGGTGCGCTTCGCGAAGGGCTTGATCGCCTCGATGAGCGCGTCCCCGGCATCGATATCGACCCCGGCCTGTCGGTAGGAAAGCGGTTTGGAAGGCGTATTCAAGTTGAGAGCCCGCACTGATGCAAGTAAAGTAACGCGTTTCCAGTGGATTTTAATCGAAATGCCGCTTTCGGACGCCGACATCCGCCGGCTCGGATGGCTCGCGCTGCCGGCGAGCGCGGCGCCGCTCCTGGCGCTGCGCAAGCTGCGCGCCCGCTGTCTGGAGAGCGCCCTGTACGCAGGGCGACAATGATGCAGCAACTCGTGTTGGAGCTTGCACCGCCGGCCCCCCCGAGCCTGGAGAATTTCTTTACCGGCCCCAACCGGGCCGCGGTGGCGGCGCTACGCGACGCGCTCGCCGGCGGGGAGCGCGTGGTCTACCTCTTTGGAGAGCCCGGCAGCGGCAAGACGCACCTGCTAAAAGCGGCGGTGCGCGAAGCCGGGACGCTGGGTCATACAGCGCTCTTCGTGGGCGCACCGCACGCCGGCCTGGCGCCGTCTCCCGCATGCGATGTGATCGCGGTCGACGATCTGGAGCGGCTGGACAGCGTTTCACAGCTGGCGCTTTTCGACGCCTTCAATGTCCTGCGGGCCGGCCGCGGCCGGCTGTTCGGAGCCGGCACGCAGCCCGCCGCCGAGCTGCCCCTGCGCGAGGACCTGCGCACGCGCCTGGGCTCCGGTCTGTCGCTGCGCCTCGCACCGCTCAACGACGAGGAAAAGGCCGCCGCGCTCCTCTGGCATGCGTCCCAGCGGGGTTTGAGGCTCGCGCCCGAAATCGTCGGCTATGTGCTCACTCACTGCGGCCGCGACATGGGCACGCAAGTCGCGGTACTGGACGCGTTGGACCGCCATTCGCTCCAGCACAAGCGTCCGGTGACCCTGCCGCTGCTGCGCGAAGCGCTCAGGCTCTTACAACTCAAGTGATGGCAGATCTGCGGATGAATTGGGTTTGCATTCGTCTCCCGATTTCGGGAAGTTGCGAAGTTGCAACTTCCCGAAGTCGGTAGAGCATGGATTCCAGAGCGAGGCATCGCGGCTGATTCCGGCTTCGCTGTCTTATGCCCTTGCAACAATGACCATCGGAGCATACTGATTTGGAGCTCGCGCTGTTCGATCTGGACAACACGCTGCTCTCGGGAGACAGCGACTACGAGTGGGCGCAGTTCCTGATCGAGGAAGGCGTACTCGAGCGCGGCCGGTACGAAGCCCAGAACCAGCGCTTCTACGATCAGTACAAGGCCGGCACTCTGGACATATTTGCGTTTCTCGATTTCCAGCTCGCCCCGCTGGCACGCTATCCACGCGAGCGGCTCGACCGCTGGCACGCTGCGTTCATGGAACGCAAGATCCGGCCCATCATCCGCGACAAGGGCCGCTCGTTGCTGCGCCTGCACCTGGACCGGGGCAGCCTGTGCGCCATCATCACTTCGACCAACGCCTTCGTAACAGGACCGATCGCACGCGAGCTCGGCGTCGTGCACCTGATCGCAACCGAGATCGAGGAAATCGACGGACGTTTCACGGGGCGAGCGCGCGGTGCGCCCTGCTTCCGCGAGGGCAAGATCGAGCGCCTCAACCAGTGGCTGCTGGAGCAGGGGCGAGACATGCAGTCGTTCTCGGCGAGCTGGTTCTACAGCGACTCCCTCAATGACCTGCCGTTGCTGGAACGCGTGACGCGCCCGGTCGCCGTCGACCCGGACGACGTCCTGCGCCGCACAGCGCTGGAGCGCGGCTGGGACGTAATCAGCCTCCAATGACAGCGGCGGCGCCAGGGACGCGGCGCAGGGCTCGCTGCGGTCGCGCGGTTTTGCTGTATGATTCGGGCCGCGTTCTCCACGGACGCATTGCCGAAATGCTCATGCAGGACAAGCTCAAGACGCTGTATCGATACCGGACCGAGCCCGCAGGCGGATCCGACCTCCAGGTTTCGTTCCCCGTTGATTAGAAAGTTCATCCGCCGAGTCTTGCGCCTCGGCTCAGGCACCGACCCTGAAATCATCCCGCACCGGGAGCACGGCATCAGCCGCGATGCGATTTCCTACGGCTCCAGAAAGACCTGCGAAGTCCTGCATCAGGCGGGCCATGAAGCCTACCTGGTCGGCGGTGCCGTCCGCGACCTGCTGCTCGGCACGCGGCCCAAGGACTTTGACATCGCGACCAGCGCGCTTCCCGAGGAGGTGCATCGCCTGTTCCGGCGCTCGCGGCTGATCGGTCGCCGGTTTCGCCTCGCCCACGTCATGTACGGCAGCGAAACCGTGGAGGTATCGACGTTCCGCGCCGGCACCCTTGCCGAGAGCGACGAGCCCGGTGGCGAGCCGCCGGTGGACGAAATCACCAGGGACAGATCGGACAAATCCCGCGAACCCGCCCGTTCCATGGGTCAGCGCGGACGCCAGAGATCCCACGAACCCGCCAGCGCGGTAGATCAGCACGGCCGGGTATTGAGAGACAACGTCTACGGCACCCGCGAGCAGGATGCCGCGCGCCGCGACTTCACCGTCAACGCGCTATATTTCGATCCCTCGAACGAGACCATCCTCGATTTCCACCGCGGTATGCGCGACCTGAAGAAGAAGGTGGTGCGCATGATCGGCGACCCGCTGACGCGACATCGCGAAGATCCGGTGCGGATGCTGCGCGCCGTGAGGCTCGCGGCGAAGTACGGCTTCACGATCGACCCGCGCACGCGCGCGCCGATCCGGGCGCTCGCGCCGCTGATCGAGAACGTACCCCCGGCCCGGCTGTTCGACGAGATGTCGAAAATCCTGATGTCGGGCCATGCGCTCGCCGGCGTGCACCGTCTCCGGATCGAGGGCCTGCATCACGGCGTGCTGCCGATGCTGGACGTGATCCTGGAGCAGCCCCTGGGCGAGCGCTTCGTGAATCTGGCGCTGGAGCAAACCGACGAGCGCGTCAGTGCCGGCAAGCCCGTTTCGCCCGCGTTCCTGTTCGCCTCGCTGTTGTGGCACGAGGTGCTTGCCGCCTCGCGCAATGCGGAAAAGACCGGCACCAGGCCGGTTCCGGCCCTGCACGAGGCGATGGACAAGGTTCTCGATATCCAGACCGAAAAGCTGGCGATTCCAAGGCGCTTCACCACGATGATGAAGGAGATCTGGCTGCTGCAGCCGCGCCTGGAGCAAAGAAGCGGCAAGCGCCCGTTTGCGCTGATCGAACAGGAGCGGTTCCGCGCCGGATTCGATTTCCTCGGCCTGCGCGCCGCAAGCGGAGAGGTTCCGCAGGAACTCTACGACTGGTGGGAAAAGTTCCAGCACGCCGCACCCGACGCGCGCGCCGCGATGCTGATCGCGCCCCAGACGGGGGAACAGCGAACCGGGCGCCGCCGGCGCAGGCGCAAGCCCTCGGGCCGAGAAACCCCCCGCGCGCTCCCGACCGACTGATATGCCGCGGGCGTACGTCGGCCTGGGCGCCAATCTGGGCGATCCGCGCAGCCAGATACGCGCTGCGTTCGAAGCGCTGGCGAACATCCCCGCGACGCGACTGGCAGGACAGTCATCTTTCTATCGCAGCGCCCCGCTGGGCTACGCCGGACAACCGGACTTCATCAATGCCGTGGCGCAGGTCCAGACCGGACTCGCGCCGCGCGCCCTGCTCGATGCGCTGCTCGCGATCGAACTGGCCCTCGGGCGCAAGCGCAGCCATGCAAACGCACCGCGCACGCTGGATCTGGATCTACTCCTTTACGACCAGATGGTGATCGACGAGCCCGGACTGCGCGTGCCCCATCCCCGGATGCACACCCGCGCCTTCGTGCTCGCGCCGCTGGCCGAGATCGCCCCCGAAATCGAGATACCCGGACAGGGTCCCATCGCGCCGCTGCTTGCCGCCTGCACCGGGCAGACGATCGAAAAGCTGCAGGAATGATGCGCCCGGAGCCGCTCGCCGTGCCGCGGAACTGTATCATGGGCGCGGTCCATTTCACGTTTCGCGCCTGAATGCCGCTCGCAAAATACCGCCACATCGTCGTCGAAGGCCCGATCGGCGTGGGCAAGACCAGCCTCGCGCGCCGGCTCGCCGAGCGCATCGGCTCGAATCTGCTGCTGGAACGGCCCGAGGACAACCCGTTCCTGCCGCGCTTTTATCAGGACATGCCGCGCCATGCGCTGTCCACCCAGTTGTTCTTCCTGTTCCAGCGCATCAATCAGTTGCGGGAACTGGCGCAGCCGGATCTTTTCAACCGGGTGACGGTCAGCGATTTTCTGCTCGACAAGGATCCGCTGTTCGCACGCCTGACGCTTTCGTCAGACGAGTGGCGCCTCTACCAGCAGATCTTCGAAGCGCTCCAACCGCAAGCCCCGAAACCGGACCTGGTGGTCTACCTCCAGGCCCAGCCAGAAACGCTCTACGACCGCGTGCGCCGACGCGGCGTCGATTACGAACGTCCCATCACCGGGGAATACCTGGCGCTGCTTGCAGACAGCTACAGCCGCTTCTTCTATCATTACTCGGGGAGCCCGGTGCTGATCGTCAACTCGGAGCGACTCAATTTCGTCAAGCAGGAGGGCGACCTCGACCTGCTTCTGGCACGCATCGCAGGCATGCGCGGCACCCGCGAGTTCTTCAATTTCGGAGATTGACATGTCCCGGATAACGCTCCCCAAGCTGCACAAGCTGCACGCCGATGGCGTCAAGATCGCGATGCTGACCTGCTATGACTCGAGCTTCGCCGCCCTCTTGGAAGAGGCCGGCGTCGAGTGCCTGCTGATCGGGGACTCGCTCGGGATGGTACTGCAGGGACATGACTCCACCTTGCCGGTAGCCCTCGAGGACATGGCCTACCACACCGCATGCGTCGCGCGCGGCTCGCGTACCGCCTTCATCATTGCCGACCTTCCGTTCGGCAGCTATCAGGAATCGCGCGAGCAGGCGTACCGAAGCGCCGCACGCCTCATGGCCGCGGGCGCCCACATGGTGAAGCTAGAGGGCGGCGCGGAGTTCGCGCGCAGCGTCGGGTTCCTGACCCGGCGCGGCATTCCCGTCTGCGGACACCTCGGGCTCACGCCGCAGTCGGTGCATCAGCTCGGCGGCTACCGCGTCCAGGGCAGGACGGCCGACGCAGGAGATCAACTGCTTGCGGACGCGGTCGCGCTTCAGGACGCCGGGGCCGGGATGATCGTTCTGGAGGCGATCCCTGCCGAACTCGCCCGGCGCGTCACCGCCGAGCTGCATGTGCCCACGATCGGCATCGGCGCGGGACCGGACTGTTCGGGGCAGGTGTTGGTGCTGCACGACATGCTGGATGTTTTCCCCGGGCGCCGGGCGAAGTTCGTGCGCAATTTCATGAGCGGCGCGCCGAGCATCGCCGACGCGGTGGCCGCTTACGTTCGTGCGGTCAAGGACGGCAGCTTCCCCGCTGCCGAGCACTCGTTCTGACGCTTCGCAGACAGTCATGGATATCGTTCCAGGCATCACCGACCTGCGTGCGCGCCTCAGGCGCGAGCAGTCGGTCGCCTTCGTGCCGACCATGGGCAACCTTCACGACGGGCACCTCCAACTCGCGCGCACCGCGCGCGGCCACGGCAGCTGTGTGGTCGCGAGCATTTTCGTCAACCGGCTCCAGTTCGCCCCTCACGAGGACTTCGACGCGTATCCACGCACTTTCGAGGCGGACTGCGAGAAGCTCGCCGCTTGCGGCGTCGACGTCGTGTTTGCGCCTGGCGAGGGCGAGTTCTACCCGGAGCCACAGGGCTTCGTCGTCGAGCCGCCAGAACTGGGCAACCAGCTCGAAGGCGAATTCCGCCCGGGCTTCTTTCGCGGCGTCGCCACCGTGGTCATGAAGCTGTTCAACATCGTGCAGCCGAACGTCGCGGTATTCGGCAAGAAGGACTACCAGCAGCTCATGATCGTGCGCGGCATGGCGCGCCAGCTCAATCTACCCATCCACATCGTCGGTGACCAGACCGCGCGCGCAGCCGACGGCTTGGCGCTTTCATCGCGCAACGGCTATCTTTCGCAGGCCGAGCGTGCGGAGGCGCCCCGGCTCCATCAAACGCTACAGTGGGTGAAATCGCAAATCCTTACCGGAATGCCGGATTTCCCTGCGATCGAGGCGGAGGCGAGGAAAAAGTTGGAGCAAAATCAATGGAGAACAGACTATATTGCGGTGCGCAAACAATCTGATTTACAATCGCCTCGCCTGTATGACCGCGAGCTGGTGGTAGTAGCGGCGGCGCGGCTAGGCACGACGCGCCTCATCGACAACCTGGAGTTCTCGCGCTAGTCGAGAATTCCGGCCCCGTCCTGAGGTGTCGCCTGACGACGCAGTGAAGCGATCGATTCCCGCTGCTCACCGACAGGTATGGTTGATCACTGAACATTGATCGGAGGTAACCATGCAGCGGACCATGCTGAAATCGAAAATTCACCGGGCGACGGTGACGCGGTCGGAACTGGGCTACGAGGGCTCGTGCGCCATCGACGAGAACCTGCTCGAGGCGGCAGATATCAGCGAGTACCAGCAGATCGACATCTGGGACGTGACCAACGGCGAGCGCTTCACCACCTATGCTATCCGCGCTGAACGAGGCTCGGGGGTCATTTCCGTAAACGGGGCGGCGGCGCGCAAGGTCTCCCCGGGGGACATCCTGATCATCGCCTGCTTCGGCACGTACGACGAAGCCGAGCTAAAGACCTACAAGCCCGACCTGGTCTACGTCGACGACCGCAATCGCATCAAGCAGCAGCGCAGAAGCATTCCGGTCCAGTTCGCCTGACCGGATGTACTCGAACATCAGCGCCTGAAAGGGCCTGCGCGAGCCGTCGTTTGATCACGCTGGGTATTGCTCGAACATCAGTCGCTCTACTGGACAGCCGAGCGCCTGCGCCATCGCATCCATCGAGTCGTCGTTGACCGCGACCGTCTGAAATTCCGCGCTGCCCCCCCGGCTCTCGATGAATGTGTTGGCCGCGGCCTCCGAGGGCCAGAACACCACGGGATCGGGCTCCACACCGGCCACCTGGCAACAGATGGGAATGCCGTCGGACTTGTACACGATCGCGAACATGCAGCACCCTCCCGAATCGGTTATCCCGTCCCTTGTCCGGGTCCCCTACCGCCGGCACCCGTCGACACGTCGGATTTACTTTAACTCAGTTCCGAAAGTTGTTCCAGACGGCCAGACGCGCGAGCCACACCTCGCCGCCACGGCTGCCGACTGCGGTCCCGGTCGCCCCCGGACCGCCCCCTCACCACAGTGCTGCGCACGCACCAAGGTGCAGCTTTGACGTAGATCAACCCCCTCAGGCTGCCCGCGCTCATATATGCAGGGGACGCCATGCCACAGCAACCGACGACGCGAGCCCTGACCCTGGACGGACCCGGACGGCCGCTGCAACTGGTCGTGCGCGCCCGCGGCGCGCCGCAGCCCGGTCAGATCCTGATTGCCGTCAGGGCCTGCGGGGTGTGCAGGACCGATCTCCACATCGTCGACGGCGAACTGCCCTGGCCGGGCCATCCGGTCGTGCCGGGCCATGAGGTCGTCGGGATCGTGCTCGAAGTCGGCGCCGGCGTCGAGCGCTTTGCGCCAGGTGACCGAGTCGGCGTGCCCTGGCTGGGGTGGACCTGCGGTCAGTGCCGTTACTGCCTCTCCGGGCGCGAGAATCTCTGCGATCACGCCCGCTTCACGGGCTACCAGATCGACGGCGGATACGCGGACCATGTGATCGCCGATGAGCGCTACAGCTTCAGACTCCCGCCGCGCTATGGCGACGCCGAGGCGGCGCCCCTGCTTTGCGCGGGCCTGATCGGCTACCGCGCTCTGCTGATGGCGGGCGAGGCCCAGCGCCTGGGCGTCTACGGATTCGGCGCAGCGGCACATATCCTGGCGCAGGTGGCCAGGCATCAGGGAAGAAAAGTCTACGCCTTTACCCGCCCGGGCGACGCAAGCGCCCAGGCCTTCGCGCGCAGCCAGGGCGCGCTCTGGGCCGGGGACTCGACCAGCGCGCCGCCCGAGCCGCTCGACGCCGCGCTGCTGTTCGCGCCGGTCGGCGAACTGGTGCCGCAGGCGCTGCGCGCGGTCGCAAAGGGCGGCACCGTGGTGTGCGCCGGCATCCACATGAGCGACATCCCGGCCTTCCCCTACGACATACTCTGGGGCGAACGGCGAATCGTGTCGGTCGCCAACTTGACCCGCCGCGACGCCGAGGAGTTCCTCGCCCTCGCCCCGAAGGTTCCCGTTCGGACCGCAGTGGAGACCTTCACGCTGGAACAAGCCGACGATGCCCTCGCCCGCCTGCGTGAGGGCAGGATCAACGGCGCCGCTGTGCTCGTCCCCTGACGGACGGCGCACGCCGCTGACGGTTCGCCAGGGCAAAAAAGAAGGCGGGTCGCTGGAAGAGATTGCCTTTTCGTCCAGCGCCCGCCATTCACCAGGAGGACGTGCGAGGCCATTGTGCTTGCCTCCGGCCTTGGACGTCGTGATTCAAATCACGAAAACCGAGAAACCGCGGCCGCCGAGCCCACCGCGGCATGGGCTCAAGATCGCCCCAGAGACGGCCCCTGTGAGCTTTCGGAAGTCCTTTCGCGCACAGCGGCGGCAAGAAGAGGCCCCATGGTGAGAATCCTGACATTTCCCGCAGGCAACGGGAAACGGGACCGTCTCGATTCTTCGGCTATCAGGCATTACCGCACATCCGCTCCGGCTCCTCCTTCGCCCTGGACATCGGGATAAGCTATTATTAGCGGTCCTTCGGCAGTTCTCCATCATGATACGGAGATTTCCGGATGCTGATCGATCGACTAGGCGCGGTGTTCTTCCGCTCGCAGGATCTCCTGTGTGCTCGGGCGGGCGCCTGCTTCCCGTCTTTCGAGAATTCTGTCTCAAGCCGCCGTTTTCCGCTGCTGCCGAGCCGTGATTCCCTGCCGCAGCGTCGGCGACGCGTCGCCGAGGGCGGCGTGGCGACGGCTCCCGTTGTAGTGCACCGTGCCCCGATAGGCCCAAAATGACAACCCTCGTACCCGGCATAGTTGATCCGGTAAGCAGTCTGAAGGCGCAGGCGCGGATTCGCGCAACGGTGGGCCTTCCGGTCCTTTCGTCCGCGCTGGTTGTGCTTTGGTACAGGGGGTTCCCGAACGACTTTGTCGGGCCTGTCGCCCTGATTCACATCTTCTACATCGTGCTGATGCTGATCCTGGCGGCGCGCGTGCAGCGTTTCGCCGCCGAACACCTCGCTTTTACTACAGCCATTCTAGATCCGTTGTTTTTGTCGGGCTGGGTTCTGCTGCTGGGACACGACGGGGGACTTGTCATAGGGTTCTACTTGTTCACGATACTCGGCTTCGGATTTCGCACCGGCACGCGCCTGATGTTGCTGTGCCAGATTGCCTCGCTCACCGGCTTCTCCATCGTGTTGTTGCTCGAGCCATTCTGGCTGCAGAATGAAATCATGTGGATTTCCTTCATGATCACGCTAGTCGTGGTGCCGCTGTACGCCACGGTACTGGTCAAGAAGCTGCACGAAGCACGAGCGCACGCCGAGCGGGAAAGCCAGGCAAAGTCGCAACTTCTGGCCAAGGTCAGCCATGAATTGCGGACCCCGTTGTCCGGAATCGTCGCCGCGGCGCAACTGATTTCGGCAGAGGCCGAGGATAACCGAGTTGCGAGCCGGGCCGAGACCATAATGGGCCTGTCGAGGGACTTGCTGCGCGAGATCGACGATCTTCTGGATCAGGCAAAGTACGAGGCGCGGGCGCTGGTACTCGAATCGTCGCTGTTCGATCTGCACGACCAGATGGACCGGCTTTGCGTGAGCGTGGAACCGGCCGCGGTCAAGAAAGGATTGGCTTTTGCCGTCAGCGTTGACCCCCGCATCAAAGACAGGGTCCAGGGCGATTCGCGCTACTTGAGCAAAGTGTTGCTCAACCTGGCCGGCAACGCGGTCAAGTTTACC
>MEQZ01000012.1:0-5784 GCA_001770425.1 Betaproteobacteria bacterium RIFCSPLOWO2_02_FULL_65_20
GCCATAAGCGGTCATCAGCTCGCGGCTGTGCGCGATTTTCGCCTTGATCTCCTGCGAGCCGTAGATCTGGGTGAACTTGTTTGCGTCGATGCCGTTTTGTCCCACCCAATCGAGCATCACCTTTTCCTCGTTGAGCGGTTTTCCGTCGAAATGGAAGTTGTCGTATATGAGCCAGTGCAGGCGGCTGATGTCGCCCGTCGCTTCCAGCGTGTAGTAGAGCTTCGCGAGCGTCTCCCAGCCTTCCGATGACAGTGTGGGAATACGCCGCAGCGCCACGTACCCCGGGGCCTGCGTGGCCAGCCAGCGCGTCATGTGGGGCTCCAGTTCGTAGCAAATCGGGCACCCGTAATAGAAGAACTCGATCACTTCGATGCGTTCGCCGGTGGCGACCGGCCGCGGTGGATCCAGCCGCACGATCTCGCCGCGCAGAGGGGTCTGACCGAATGCGCCGGCTGTGGCGAGCGCCAGTGCGAGGGCGCCAAGCCAGATTGCAGCGATACGCCGAGCGTTCATGTCGCTGCTCCCGATGACGTGCTCCCGCGTGCGCGCAAATGAAAGGGGCTATTTGGCAGCGAGCCGCTTGCGGGCTTCCCCGGTGAGGTATTCGGTGATGGTGATCATCCCCTGGCGGTCGATGGCCAGATCAGCGCTCACCAGCCATCGGCCGTGGATGGCGATCGCCGGCACGCCGGTGATCTTGTAGGCCTGGGTCATCTGCCTCGCGCGCGTCAGCTTGGTCTCGACGCTGAACGAGCGCAGTGCCGCATCGTATTTCGCCAGGTCGACGCCGTTCTTCCCAAGCCAATCGGCGGCCCATTTCATGTAGGCATCGCCCTTCAACCTGACGCCGCCCTGCTGGTGGATGGCGTCGAACAGGCCGCTGTGCAGGCGCGCAAGATCACCGGTCGCCTCCAGCGTGAAGAACAGCCGCGCATCCAGCGCCCACTCGTTGTTGAAAATGGCGGGGACGCGGCGGAACTGCACGTCGCGCGGCAGTTTCTTCACCCAGTCGTGCAGCAGCGGCTCGAGGCTGTAGCAATGGGGGCAGCGGTACCAGAAGAACTCGGTGACGTCGACCTTGCCTGTGGCCTCGACCGGCTGCGGCGGATTGAGCGCCAGGTAGTCCCTGCCTTCGGCAGGTTTCTGCTGTGCCAGGGCGGCAGCGCACATCAGCAGGGTGGCCAAGCCGACGATGAGGCGTTTCAGCATAAAGTTCTCCTGAGGATCTCCAATGGACCACTGCACCGCGACCACAGTTACTTGATTGAGGCCATGCGAAGGATTGCACCCCTGCGCCGGGTCCCTCCGTTCCCTTCCTAGTTCTTCGCGGGATCCCTGATCTTGATCAGCGACGCATTCGCTCCGTTCTCCACGAGCTGCGTGCGCACCCGATTGATTTCATCGACGTTCGAGTAGGGCCCGAGGCGCACCCGGTACCACACCCCCTTGTCGGGGAGATTGGTCGGCTCGACGCTCGCCTCCAGACCCTGCAGCGCCAGTCTTGCCTTCAGGTTATCGGCATCGGCAGGGTTCTGGAACGCGCCTGCCTGGAGAAAATACATGTCTTTCGAAGGGGCGCCTGCCCGCGCCGCGGCCTGCGCCGCCTGCTTCATTTGCTGTTCGGTGACCGTTTCCTCCTGGCCCGGGAGGATGCGGTAGAAATCGAAGCGCGGCTTCGTTTCTTCTGCCTTGCCGGTCGGACCGGTCAATCCGGGCATGGCAGGCGCGGCCTTTTCCGCGGGCTTGGCCTTGCTGAGGAACGGGACCGGGGTCTTGAAGAAATAGATCGCGATCGCAGCGGCCAGGCCCAGGCCGAGCAGAAAACCGATGAACAGGCCGAGCAGCAGCCCGCCCCCGCTTTTCGCTCTCGGTGCAGTCCGGCTGTAGTCCTTGCTCATTGGGGTAGCATCACATCGTTTCCGGGGCACTCACGCCGATCAGGGCGAGGCCGTTCCGCAGTGCCTGCCTTACCGCCGCAGCGAGCGCCAGCCGCGCCAGCCGCACAGGCGTCTCGGGAACGAGAATGCGCTCGGCATTATAGTAACTGTGGAACTCCCCTGCCAACTCGCGCAGGTAGAAGGCGACTTGGTGCGGCGCGAGTTCCTTGGCGGCGCCCTCCAGCATCTCGGGGTATGCGCCGAGCTTTGCGAGCAGTGCGAGTTCGCGCGTGCCTGCCAGCGGCGACAGATCGATGTCTTTCAGGCAGTCCTCCAGGGGCGCCCGCGCGGCTTCGCGCTCGCCTGGGTACTGGGCCCGCCATTGTTCCATCAGGCGGCAGATCCGGGCGTGCGCATACTGGACATAGTACACGGGGTTTTCCTCCGACTGCGACTTCGCCAGGTCGACGTCGAAAGCGAATTCGGTGTCTGCGCGGCGCGAGACCAGGAAGAAGCGCGTGGCATCCCGCCCCACTTCGTCGATCAAGTCGCGCAAGGTGACATAGGCGCCGGCCCGCTTGGAGATCTTGACCTCCTCGCCGCCCTTCATGACCGTCACCATCTTGTGCAGGACATAATCGGGGTAGCCCTTGGTAATGCCGCGGCACAGGGTGTCGGAGAGCGCCTGCAGCCCAGCTCGCACCCGGGTGACCGTGCTGTGGTGGTCCGAGCCCTGAACATTGATGGCGCGCTTGAAGCCCCGCTCCCACTTGGTGATGTGGTAGGCGACATCAGGCACGAAATACGTGTAGGCGCCGTCGGACTTGCGCATCACGCGGTCCTTGTCATCGCCGTATTCGGTGGTGCGCAGCCACAGCGCCCCGTCCTGCTCGTAGGTCTTGCCTGCCGAGGCGAGCGCCGCCACGGCTTTTTCCACCCGCCCGTCGTTGTAGAGCGAGGACTCCAGGTAATAGTTGTCGAACGCGACGCCGAAGGCGCGCAGATCGAGATCCTGCTCGGCGCGCAGCTCTGCCACGGCAAACCGGCGTATGGCGTCCAGGTCTTCGCCGTCACGCGCGCCGCCGGCGACATACTTTTCCGCGATCTCGCGTATGTACTCGCCATGGTAGCCGTCAGCGGGAAATTCAACCGGTTCGCGCAACATTTCGCGGATGCGCGCCTGCACCGACAACGCCAGGTTTTCGATCTGTGCACCGGCGTCGTTATAGTAGAACTCGCGTGTAACGCGATAGCCCTGCGACTCGAGCAGGGCGGAAATGGCATCGCCGAGCGCCGCCTGCCTGCCGTGGCCCACGTGCAGCGGTCCGGTGGGATTGGCGGAAACGAACTCGACGACGACCGGCTGGCCCTGACCGCGCTCGGAACGGCCGTATTGCCCGCGCTGCGCGAGCAGGGTCTTGACGGTGAACTGCTTGGCGGCCGCATGCAGCCGAAGATTGATGAAGCCGGGTCCTGCCACCTCGGTGCTTGCGAGCCAGTCCGAAGGCGGAATGGCTGCGACCAGCTCCTGCGCGATCTCGCGGCTGGCGCGCTTGAGCGGCTTGGCGAGCTGCAGCGCGACGCTCACCGAGTAATCGCCGTGCTGCGGCTGCTTGGGGCGGTCCAGCGAGATGATCGAGGCGGGCTGCTGCGGCGCAACTTGTGCGAGCGCGCGGGTCAGCAACTCGGTGAGATGTGATTTGATTTCGACCGACATGAGAGGACCATTCAGGGCTGCGTATTATAACCGCGCAAGCCCGCCCCTCCCCGCAGATCCGCCCGCGCCCGGCGGGCGCCGCCGCCAGTCCCTGGAAAAGTTACTCCATTCAGCCATTGCGCGGACGAAAAGCCGTCCGCGCGGATCACCGATTGCGCACGGATGAAAATGCCATCCGTACGCAATCGGTGATTTCGAATAAATCCCCCGAAGCGTGTTTGGTGTTAATCCGAACCGCTATTTCCGTACGGATGCTTCTTATCCGTGCGGAAATAGCGGTTGGCGCGCGCAGCGCGCAAGAGCGCCGGCCGCATTGATGTCACCGTACATGGCTCAGAACTCGATCGGATCGACATCGAAATGCCAGCGCACGCCGGGCGAGCGTCCGGCGTAGAGCGCCGCACTCCATGCAGCGAGGAAAGGCTGCATGCGGGTTCGCGAAGGGGATTGAATCAGCAGCTGCGCCCGGCTCTTGCCTGCGATGCGCTCCAGGGTCATGGGCGCGGGATCGAATACGGTCACAGCCTCGTGCGATGCAGGTGCGAGCGCCAGCGCGTCGCGCAGGAAACCCATGGCCGCGTCGGTCCGGGCCGCCTCGGCGCGCAACGCCGCTTCGAAGATGAACGGCGGGAATCCTGCCTGCCGGCGCTCCTGCAGCAGGATGCGAGCGTAGCCCTCGTAATCGTGCCGGGCGAGCGCTTGGTAGAGCGGATGGCCGGGATAACGCGTCTGGATCAGCACTTCGCCGGGAAGGTCTGCGCGGCCGGCGCGGCCGGCGACCTGCTCGAGTTGCTGGAACATGCGTTCCGGAGCGCGATAGTTAGGGGAGAACAGCCCGCCATCGGCGTTGACCACGCCGACCAGCGTCAGCCGCTCGAAGTGGTGGCCTTTGGCGAGGATCTGCGTGCCGACCAGGATGTCCGCTTCGCCCGACTCGATGCGACGGAACAGCCCTGCGAGCTTGCCGTGCGAGCGGGCGGTGTCGCTGTCGATGCGCAGGATGCGCGCGGCGGGGAAACGCTCGGCCAGCGTGGCCTCCAGCCTTTGGGTGCCGCGTCCGATCGGAGCCAGATCGAGGTTGCCGCAATCGGGGCAGGCGCGCGCGATGCGCGAGGCATAGCCGCAGTGATGGCAGCGCAGTTGACGGTCTTTGAGGTGCACGACCAGGCGCGTGGAGCAGCGCGGACAGCCGCTCATCCAGCCGCATTGGGCGCACGCGAGCACCGGCGCGTAGCCGCGCCGGTTGAGGAACAGCAGGGTCTGTTCGCCGCGGGCCAGCCGTTCCGTGATTGCCCGCTCCAGCGGTTCGGCGAGGCCGTCACGCGGCGCGTGCACGTTGGTGTCGAGCAGCCGGACTGCGGGCAGGCCGGCGCCGGCCGGAGCGCGGCGCGACAGGCCAAGCAGCGTGTAGCGGCCGCTTCCGGCGTGGTGCCAGGTTTCCAGAGAGGGCGTGGCCGAGCACAGCACCACCGGTACACCGGCTTCGCGCGCGCGCAGGATACCGACGTCGCGCGCCGAATAGCGCAGGCTCTCCTGCTGCTTGAACGAGGCGTCCTGCTCCTCGTCGATGACCAGCAACCCCAGGCGCGGCAGCGGAACGAATACCGCGAGCCGCGTGCCCAGAACGATGTCGGCGTCGCCGGCCTGCGCGGCCAGAAAGCCGAGCACGCGTTCGGTCTCCGGCATCCCCGAGTGCTGCACGATGATGCGGGCGCCCGGAAAACGCGAGCGCACGGCTGATTCGAGTGCCGGCGTGAGCGCAATCTCCGGCACCAGCACCAGTGCCTGCCTCCCGCAGGCGAGGGTGGCGGCGATGGCATGCAGATAGACCTCGGTCTTGCCGCTTCCGGTGATGCCATAAAGGAGAAACACGCGGAAGGCATCGCAGGCGCGCACCGCCGCGACGGCGCATTCCTGTTCGGGCGTCAGGCGGTGTGCAGCGACGAAGCCCGGTTCCACGTGCGACGGAGGCGCTTCGCGTATCCAACCCGCCGCATGCAGGTCGCGCGTCAGTTTGCGCGCGTCCTTGGCCAGGCGAGCCAGTTCGGCATCCACCGCGGGGCCTGCGGCGAGGCGATCGAGCAGCGCGCGCCGCGCGCGGCTTCGCGCGGGGAGCGTTGCCCGTCGGCCGGCCTCGGTGAGCGCATAACGGCGCTCCGGTTCGGGCAGAGGCTTCGCGCTGCGCAGCCG
>MEQZ01000012.1:5883-10051 GCA_001770425.1 Betaproteobacteria bacterium RIFCSPLOWO2_02_FULL_65_20
GTCGCGCAGGATGCGATCGGCCGCGCGCAGCTTTTCCTGCGGCAGGTCCGAACTCGCGACGACGTCGAAAATGATGCCGACCAACTTCCTGCTGCCGAACGGCACGACCACGCGCAGTCCGATGTCCTTCGGCGATGCGCCATCGCAGCGGTAATCAAACAGCTGCGGCAGCGGCACGTCAATCGCGACGCGTAGAAAACCCATATGTGAGAAATCTTGTACCAGAACTACTCACGTGAACTGTCACAACAATCGTCGAGCGGCTTGTTGGATATGGTGTTTTTCAGGTTCTTCACAATTTTTGTGGGTAACTGTGTGAATAACGTTGTAACCGAATCGTAACTGTGCCGATCTAAAAGGATTTTTTCGTTTGCCCAAACAGCGAGCGCGCAAATATGATTAGGCTAATCAGATAGTTATATTGTTCTCCGAGGCGAGAGCCCTAAACCCGGCGACTGGCGCGGGGTTTAGGGGTGCGCTGTGCATAACTGCCGACTGATGGCGGCCCGGCGAAGCGCCGCTAACGGCCTTCATGGTGGGCACGACTGAGTTCGTGCACGGCCGCGACGAGCGCCGAAACGTGGTCCGGCGGGGTGAACTGCGAGATGCCGTGGCCGAGGTTGAACACGTGACCCGGGCCGGGTCCGAACGATGCGAGCACCTTCCCCGTTTGTTCACGAATGACCTGCGGTGTGGAGAAAAGCACCGCCGGGTCCAGATTGCCCTGCAGCGACACGCGCTCGCCGACCCGCTGGCGTGCATCGGCGAGATTCACGGTCCAGTCCACGCCCACGCAGTCGCAGCCGCAGCCGGCGATAGCCTCCAGCCACAGCCCGCCGCCTTTGGTGAAAACGATGCGGGGCACGCGGACCCCGTCGTGCTCGCGCTTGACCTCCCCGAGCACCCGCGCGAGGTAGGCAAGCGAGAACTCGCGATAGGCATCGTGCGACAGATTTCCCCCCCAGGTGTCGAACAGCATGACGGCCTGCACGCCGGCCCCGATCTGCGCGTTCAGGTAGGCGGCCACCGCCTGCGCGTTCACCTCGAGGATGCGGTGCAGCAGCGCCGGTTCCCTGTAGAGCATGGTCTTGATGGTGCGAAAGTCGTCGCTTGCGCCGCCCTCGACCATGTAGCAGGCAAGCGTGTACGGGCTGCCGGCGAAGCCGATCAGCGGCACGCGGCCGCCGAGCGCGCGGCGGATCTCGGCGACCGCGTCGATGACGTATTTCAGCTCGCCCAGCGGATCCGGCGCGACCAGCTTCCCGATCGAGGCCGCATCGCGCGTCGGGCGCTCGAAGCGCGGCCCCTCGCCGTCGGCGAAATAAAGCCCCAGCCCCATCGCGTCCGGGATGGTGAGGATGTCGGAGAACAGGATCGCCGCATCGAGCCGATAGCGATCCAGCGGCTGCAGCGTGACCTCGGTGGCAAGCGCAGGGGACTTGCACAGCGCGAGAAAATTGCCGGCGCGGGCGCGCGTCTGGTTGTACTCGGGCAGGTAGCGGCCGGCCTGGCGCATCAGCCACACCGGCGTGTAGGCGGTGGGCTGCCTGAGCAGCGCGCGGATCAGGGTATCGTTCTTCAACGGGATCATGGCATCACGCTTTTCGCGCTGCGCCGGCGGGCGAATCCGGTCTGAGCAGCGTGCGGGTGATAAACGCCCATTCCTCCCGCTCGACCGGTGTGATCGAGAGCCTGTTGCCGCGCGCGAGTACGCGCATGGCGGCGAGTCCGGCGTGGCGCCGCAGTTCCGCCAGGCCGATCACCCGCGTCCTGCGCACCAATTTCACGTCGACGTTGAACCAGCGCGGCGCCTCGCGCGTCGCTTTCGGGTCGAAGTACGGGCTCCTGCGATCGAACTGGGTCGCGTCCGGATAAGCCTGCGAGGCGACCTCGGCGATGCCGGCGATGCCCGGCTCGGCGCAACTCGAGTGATAGAAGAACACGCGGTCCCCCGGATGCATTTCGTCGCGCATGAAATTGCGCGACTGATAGTTGCGCACGCCGAACCACGGGGCGGTCTGGCGCGCCGCCCGCGCGAGGTCATCGATCGAAAATTCGTCCGGCTCGGATTTCATCAGCCAGTAGCGCATAAATGATCCGGAAGCGCTCTATTGTGAATTCAAGGGGGAACGGCGGAAATACACGGTCGGATTATATGTCCCCAGCGGCGCACCGGGCGAGAGCATCAGCGAATGGCTGCGTTACGGCCGCTTGTCACCGACCCAGGCTCGCGCCATTGCGGGCGCGTGGAAAGCGGCGCGCCGTGCCGGGCACGATCCGGTTATGGAGTGGGAGGCCCAGCTCGCTGAGGAGCGATCCAGGGAAGCAGCCCGCACCGCTGCCGTCGCTGCGGAAGCCGCGCAACCGACGGTCCGCGATGTCGTCGAGCAATTCATGGCGAAGCACATGGCGGGCAAGAAAAGCGCGCCCTCGATCCGCTATCGGCTGGACCGCCTGGCGGCGATCCTGGGCAATCAGAAAATCCGCGATGTCACCCGGCAGAACGTCATCCAGGCGCTGGAGCGGATCGCGGAAGGGCACAGGCAGGAGCGCGAAACAGTTAGCGGGCGAGATATTGACCCAGGCCAAGCGACTGTGGCAGTTCGCCGAGACGCGGGAATGGGTGGCGGCTTCCTGCATAGAGATACTGACCCGCAGGGACATCGACGCGAGGCCGGTGAAACGCGATGTCGCCCTGCGCCTGGATGAGCTGGTGCAAGTCTGGAAGGTATTGGGCGATACAGCTCGAAATCAATCCCCGGATTGAAGTCGTTGTCCGGGATTTTGTGGAGTGCCGACCCAGTTAGGAAATGGGGAAGGCCGATGCCCTGTGGGAAGAAACGAGTACGTGCACCATAGGGACCGCCGGGGTAAGGGTCCAGGCATCTGGGGAAAGATTCGTGGAAGTAACGCTGGGAAGATCCTTCACCCAGCAGGGGCTGACCGCAACCTGCACAGACCCGCTGACCGAGGCAGTGTCCATAGGCAGCGGGAGGGTTTAGGGCTGGCGCATGAGCCACAGTAGTAGCGATGACCGCGGAGTAACGCCCGCGGACGTGGAGAAGGCTGCCATGGCGCGAGAGGTAGCACCTTGAGTGCGCGAAGGGGCTCTGGGCACTTGGTGGTTGCGGGCATCGTCGGACACAGTGCCGGTGAACATTGCACCGCAACGTCCCTGGAAGTAAACCGGGATGATTCGGGGTGTATGCGGGTCGGCGCTTGAGCTTCGATTCTCCTGGGAAGACGACCGAGGGGTTGCACCAAGGTCAGAACCGGACTCGGGAAAACCGACCGTCCGGGATCGTAGGGAGGCTTGTAGAAACGTGGTGATCATGGAAGACGGACTGAGGCCCATCGGGAAACCGACGGATTTGCCACCGTACCCTACAATTATGCGCGCGCTACATTTCTATCCCGACTCCTTTGATAGCGGCTGCATATTGCGCGACTTTGATTACGATCAACTTTCTTGCAAGTAGCCCGGTTTGCGTCGCGGGCGGCAAACCGCCGGACATGTGCTTCCCAACCACTGAGGAAACACTGAGGGCGGAAAGTGCAGTATGTCGGTTAGGATAAATTATATGCAGCCCGGGACATGGTCCACACCGGCTCCCGGCGCGTCGGCTCGGCGAACCGGAATTCGCCGGGATCGATTTTCCTATCCTTCCACCGGGCGGGGCCCGCCCGTAGAAGCGCCCGGGATCAGGATTGCCGCCAATTCGACCTCATCGGCATTGCGATCGGCCGGGCGCAGGCGCAACATCCTGTGGGTGCGATGCTCAGCGGCGTTAAACCAGCGGAAAACCGCAGCCATCGGCACGCAGCCATCGGCCCAACGCGCCGAGACAGGCGGGATTGAGTTTCGTTTCGAAGGGATATCCGCCGGTTCCATGTCGATACTGCATGAGTGGATCATGACCTCCGACAAAGTGATTACCTTCTGAGGACAAGGCCATGGGAAAAAAAATTCTCGTTCTGGGTTCGTCGTTTGGCGGATATCATTGCGCCGTCACGTTGCGAAAGCTTCTGAGAAAGGAACACGCGGTACGGGTCGTTTCATCCGACGACGTGTTCACGTTCATTCCGTCGCTGCCCTGGGTGATCATGGGCTGGCGCGAGCCCGCCGCGATACAGTTCCCGGTCGCCGACAGCCTGCGCCGCAAAGGAA
>MEQZ01000013.1:0-5693 GCA_001770425.1 Betaproteobacteria bacterium RIFCSPLOWO2_02_FULL_65_20
AGCACCCTCTCAGATCTCGACGCGCGAGCGCGGGAACTGCGGAGGTATCTTTGACTTCGATACCAAGCAGACACGCTTAGCCGAAGTCGCCCGCGAGCTCGAAAACCCCGACGTCTGGCAGGACGCCAAGCGCGCCCAGGACCTGGGGCGCGAGAAGAAGCAGCTCGAGGGCACCGTCGCCTCGATCGCCGGCATCGATTCTCGGCTGCGCGACGCGGCCGACCTGTTTGCGCTCGCGCGCGAAGAAAACGACGACGACACCCTGGTCGCGGTTGAAACCGACGTCGCCGCGGTCGGTAAGACCGTGGCCGACCTGGAATTCCGGCGCATGTTCAACAATCCCGCGGACCCGAACAACTGCTTCGTCGATATCCAGTCCGGATCCGGCGGCACCGAGGCGCAGGACTGGGCGCGGATGCTGGAGCGCATGTACATACGCTACTGCGAACGCAAGGGCTACGCGGTCGAGGTACTCGAGGAATCCGAGGGCGAGGTCGCCGGAATCAAGAGCGCGACGCTGAAGATCACCGGGGACTACGCCTACGGGCACCTGCGCACCGAGAACGGAATCCATCGCCTCGTGCGCAAGTCCCCGTTCGACTCGAACGCGCGGCGCCACACGTCGTTCGCCAGCGTGATCGCCTATCCGGAAGTGGACGACAGCATCCAGATCGAGATCAACCCGGCGGACCTGCGCATCGATGTCTACCGGGCCTCGGGCGCCGGCGGCCAGCACGTCAACAAGACCGAATCGGCGGTGCGCATCACGCACCTTCCGACCAACATCGTGGTGCAGTGCCAGAACGACCGCTCGCAGCACCGCAACCGCGCCGAGGCGATGTCGATGCTGCGCGCGCGCATGTACGAGGCCGAACTGCGCAAGCGCCAGGCCGAGCAGCAGAAGGTGGAGGATGCCAAGACCGACATCGGCTGGGGCCACCAGATCCGCTCCTACGTGCTCGACCAGTCGCGCATCAAGGATCTGCGCACCGGGGTGGAAGTCGGCAATACCCAGGCGGTACTCGACGGCGACCTCGATGGTTTCATCTCCGCAAGCCTGAAGCAGGGCGTGTAACCCGCATTCAACACTGGAGCGATCCTCCCGCCATGGCCGACGAACTCCCGCAACAGGACGAGAACCAGATCATTGCCGAGCGGCGCGCAAAGCTCGCCGAATTGCGCTCAGGCGGCAACGCCTTCCCCAACGATTTTGCGCGCACCGACCTCGCGGCCGACCTGCACGCCGCGCATGGCGGCAAGGCCAGCGAGGACCTCGGGCACGCCGCGATCGCAGCCGCCGTGGCCGGGCGCATGATGCTCAAGCGCGTCATGGGCAAGGCCAGCTTCGCCACGCTGCAGGACATGAGCGGGCGCATCCAGCTCTACATCGCCAACGACGTGACCGGGGCCGACGCGCATGCGGCGTTCAAGCGCTGGGACCTGGGCGACATCGTCGGGGCGCGCGGAACCCTGTTCAAGACCAGGACCGGCGAGCTCTCGCTGCACGTGACCGAACTGCGCCTGCTGGCCAAGGCGCTGCGGCCCCTGCCGGAGAAGTTCCATGGCCTCGCCGACCAGGAGAGCAAGTACCGCCAGCGCCATGTCGACCTGATCATGAACGAGGACGCGCGCCGCGTGTTCCATCTGCGCGGCCGCATCATCGGCGAGATCCGCGCCTTCATGGTCGAGCGCGGGTTCCTCGAGGTCGAGACGCCGATGATGCATCCGATCCCGGGCGGCGCGGCCGCGCGCCCCTTCGTCACTCACCACAACGCGCTGGACATGCAGCTCTATCTGCGCATCGCGCCGGAGCTCTACCTCAAGCGCCTGGTGGTGGGCGGATTCGAGCGCGTGTTCGAGATCAACCGCAACTTCAGGAACGAGGGCATTTCCACGCGCCACAATCCCGAGTTCACGATGATGGAATTCTACGAGGCTTACCGCGACTACCGCTACCTCATGGACTTCACCGAGGTGCTGCTTCGCACCGTGGCGCAGAACGTGCTCGGGACGCTGCAAGTCCCCTATGGCGAGCATGTCGTGGACCTCTCCGGGCCGTTTGCGCGCCTGTCGGTCACCGAGGCGATCTGCCGATTCCACCCCGAGATTCCGGGCGCCGAACTCGCCACGCGCGAAGGCGTGATCGGGGTGCTCGAGCGGCGCGGCATAGACTGGTCCAAGCACGGGAACGCGGGCGTGGGTGCGCTGCAGCTGCATCTGTTCGAGGAAACCACCGAAGCCCTGCTCATCCAGCCCACGTTCATCGTCGATTACCCGGCCGAGGTGTCGCCGCTTGCGCGGCGCAACGACGCCAACCCCGAGCTCACCGACCGCTTCGAGCTGTATATCACCGGCCGCGAGATGGCCAACGGGTTCTCCGAGCTGAACGATCCGGAGGATCAGGCTGCCCGCTTCATGGAACAGGTGCAGCAGAAGGACGCGGGCAGCCACGAGGCGATGCACTACGACGCCGATTACATCCGTGCGCTGGAGCACGGCCTGCCGCCCACCGCAGGCGAGGGCATCGGCATCGACCGGCTGGTGATGCTGCTGACCGACAGCCCGTCTATCCGCGACGTGCTCCTGTTCCCGCACCTGCGGCCGGAGTCCTAGCCTCAAGTTGGAACCAGCCGGATCCGCTTGGAATTGGGCCCCATGATCTCCCGATTTCCGGAAGTTGCAACTTCGCAACTTCCGGAAATCGGGAGACTTGTGAAAACCCGATTCGTTCGCCAACACTGTCGAGATTCGAGTCATAGATGACTGGAATCATCCCGGCCGCTCGCCCATGAGCGGACTCGCCCTCGCCCTCGTCCTCTCGGCCGCGCTGGTTCACGCGAGCTGGAATTACCTGCTCAAGAAAAGCGGCGGGGGCATCGGCTTCGTGTGGCTGTTCGGGGCGCTGTCCACGGCGCTTTACTGCCCGATCGCGATCGTGCTCTTCTATCAGTCGGCGCCGATCTCGCCGGCGGGATGGACCCTCATCGCGGCGAGCGGCGTCATCCACACGGCCTACTATCTGCTGCTCGACCGCGGCTACCGCTCGGGCGACCTGTCGGTCGTGTACCCCATTGCGCGCGCCACCGGCCCGTTCATCACCATCGCCGTGGCGATTGCGTTCCTGGGCGAGCGCCCGGGCCCGCTTGCGCTGTGCGGCGCGGCGCTGGTGATCGGGGGCGCGTTCGTCCTGTCCCTGGGCTCGGGCAGACTCGGAGCCGCGCGCGGCGCGATCGGTCGCGGGATCGGATTTGCGCTGCTCACCGGCTGCACCATCGCTGCCTACACGCTGGTGGACAAACAGGCCGTCAGCGCCGCGGCCGTGCCGCCGCTGCTGTTCGACTGGTCGATGAACCTGGTGCGCCTGGCGCTGACCACGCCGCTGGCCCTGCGTCGGCGCGGCGAGATGGCGCGTGCCTGGCGCGAGCATCGCCGCACCGCGATCGCCGTTGCGCTGCTCAATCCCCTGTCCTATATCCTGGTTCTGACCGCGATGGCATTCACACCGGTGAGCTACGTCGCGCCGGCGCGCGAAATCAGCATCCTCTTTGCGGCACTGATGGGAACCCAACTCCTCTACGAAGGCCAGGCCGGCCGGCGCATCGCCTGCGCCGCGGCCATGGCTGCAGGGGTGATCCTGCTCGCCGTCGGCTGAATTCGGACTGGCGGGCATCCGGCAACACCCGAGACCCTGAAACACCCCATTTCAACGCTGGCACGTTAAGTGCTCTCGAAAGCGCAATGGCAACCGACGGCGGAGCGACCCTTGACGACTTTACGCATGATTTTCAATGAGATGCGCATGCATCACGAATTCGATTCGTCACCATTGACCGATTCCGCCAAGGATAGTGGCGACACGCCGACAGGAATGATCGACGGGCTGAAAGAAATGGGCCTGCTCGCCCAGGGCGACCGCGCCCGCATCACCCCAACGGGCGGTTGCGCCGAGATCTTTCGCGTCGACCTGGGATGGGGAACCATTTGCGTGAAACGAACGCTGCCCAAGACCCGGCTGGCCGCAGTCAATGGAACGCTGCCACTGGAGCGCAGGAACGTCGAGTCCGAGTGGCTGAAGCTCGTTCGGGTCATCGTCGGAGAAGCTGTGCCCGAGGTGCTGGGCGACCAGCCCGGGATGTTCGCTATGGAATACCTCGACCCGGGTCGCCACACGAGCTGGGCGAACATGCTTGAGAAAGGTGACATCAATCCGTCAACTGCGGCGGAAATCGGACGCATGCTCGGCCGCATCCATGCCGCAACGGCCAACAACTTTGCGGTGGCGCAGCGCTTTTCGACCGACCAGCATTTTCGCGCGGCACGCATCGAGCCCCTGCTGCTCGCTACCGCACAAGCGCAGCCCGCCGTGGCATCGTGGCTGAAGCAACTCGCCGTGAGCACGCAGCGCAACAAGCTCGCGCTCGTCCACGGCGACTTCTGCCCGAACAATTTCCTGATCGGCCCCAAGGGCCCGGTCCTGCTCGATGCCGAATGCGCCTGGTACGGCGATCCTGCTTTCGACCTCGCGTTTTGCCTGTCGCACCTGCTGGTGGAGTGCGTCCTGCGTCCCCAGTGGCGCGACTATTACCTCACCTGCTACACCGCGTTGTGCGCGGCGTACGCCCAGCGCATCACCTGGGAAATGCCCGAGCAGACCGACGAACGCGCGGCACTGCTCCTGCCGGCCCTGGTGCTCGCCCACGCCTACGGACGGATCCCCCTGGAAGGCCTGCAGCGCGACAGCGACAAGGACCGCGTCGCGGGCCTGGCGCACGGGCTGCTGCTCGATCCGCTGGTGCGCCTGGGCGCGGTGCGCGAAGCCTGGCGCCACGCGCTGTCCCCCGAATAGCGGCACTGCAGGCCCGGATCACCCCCGCGCCGGGGAATTCGGCGCGACAATACGCCCGTGGACGTCTCCTTCGCATCCGCGGTAGTCATCCTGGTACTGGTGGCCGATCCGCTGGGCAACATCCCGGTGTTCGTCCTCTTGCTGCAGAACGTCGAGCCCGCGCGGCGCGTGCGCGTGATCGTGCGCGAGTGTGCGATCGCATTCGCGGTGCTGATCGTGTTCATGCTGTTCGGCAGTGAGCTCCTGGCACTGCTGGGGCTGTCGGACCGCTCGCTCAACATCGCCGGCGGCGTGATCCTGTTCCTGATCGCGTTGCGCATGGTGTTTCGCCAGGACGACGGCATTTTCGGCGGCCTTCCGGAAGGCGAGCCTTTCATCGTGCCCCTGGCCATTCCTTCGATCGCTGGCCCGGCCGCCATCGCGACTGTCGTTCTGCTGGTGTCGCGCGCGCCGCACCGCACGCTCGAATGGAGCATCGCCATCGCCGCGGCGATGGCGGTTTCGCTGCTGGTGCTCCTGTTCGCCGAGCGTATCGCCCGCCTCGTCGGCGCGCGCGGCCTGTACGCGTTCGAGCGCCTCATGGGATTGATACTCACCGCGGTCGCGGTGGAGATGCTGCTGCGGGGAATCGAGGGTCTCATGCGGCAGCTCTAGCGACTCAAGCTGGCGGCATGGGGATACCGCCCTACGCCGCCGCCCAGCACGAAACCGATGCGCCGCTTGCGCTTCATCCGGTGCGCACGGCGAGACTCAGAGTCCGTTTCAAAATGATGGGATACATCCCCTCATGCTCCCCTACTGAGAACCATATAAGTGACTGACAAATACTGGTCGTCCCCGCGGAAGC
>MEQZ01000013.1:5702-16502 GCA_001770425.1 Betaproteobacteria bacterium RIFCSPLOWO2_02_FULL_65_20
GCGCTATCACAGTAAAGACACTGGATTCCCGCGTGCGCGGGAATGACGAGATAAGTTAGAAGCTTGTCAGTCATATTTGCGAGATTCAATAATTCAGCCGTTGCAAAAACTCATTTTGCAACGGGTTCTTACATCCGCTCGAAGATCGCGGCGATGCCCTGCCCGCCGCCGATGCACATGGTGACCAGCGCGTAACGTCCGGCGGTCCGATGCAGCGCGTAGATCGCCTTCACCGTGAGGATCGCGCCTGTTGCGCCCACCGGATGGCCGAGCGCCACCGCGCCGCCGTCGGCATTCACCTTCGCCGGGTCCAGCCCCAGGTCGCGGCTCACCGCCATCGCCTGCACGGCGAAGGCCTCGTTCGATTCGATCACGTCCATGTCGGCCGGCTTGAGCCCGGTTTTCTCGAACAGGCGCCTGACCGCGGGAATGGGCCCGAGGCCCATCACCTGCGGCTCCACGCCCGCATGCGAATACGCCACCAGCCGCGCCATGGGTTTGGCACCCTGCTTGGCCGCCGCACCGGCCTCCATCAGCACCACCGCGGCCGCGGCATCGTTGATGCCCGAGGCGTTGCCGGCGGTGACCGTGCCGTCCTTCTTGAAAGCGGGCTTGAGTTTCTGCATGTCCTCGATCTTCGCATCGCGGCGCACGTGCTCGTCGGTCTCGAACAGCGCCGTGCCCTTTTTCGATTTCACCTCGACCGGAACGATCTGGCTCTTGAAGTGACCCGCGTCGAGCGCGCGCGCTGCGCGCCGGTGCGACTCCAGCGCATAGGCATCCTGCTCTTCGCGCGTGATGCCGTACTGCGCGGCGATGTTCTCGGCGGTGACGCCCATGTGGCCATGGCCGAACGGATCGTGCAATGCGGTGGTCATGGCGTCGATCACCGACGCGTCGCCCATGCGCTGGCCCCAGCGGGCCGAGGGCAGGACATACGCCGAGCGGCTCATGCTCTCCGCGCCGCCCGCCACCGCGTTGTCGCAGTCTCCGAGCAGAATGGCCTGCGAGGCCGACACGATCGCCTGCAGGCCGCTGCCGCACAGGCGGTTCACCGTCAGGCATGGCGTCCCGGCGGCCACGCCAGCCTCCAGCGCCGCCACCCGCGACAGATAGGTGTCACGCGGTTCGCTCATGATCACGCTGCCCATCACCACGTGGCCGATGCCCGCCGGATCGATCTTGGCGCGCGCGATCGCCTCCCTGATGCAGATCGCCCCCAGCCTGGTCGGACCGAAGTCCTTGAGCGAACCGCCGAATTCCCCGATCGCGGTGCGAGCGCCCGCAACCACCACCACTTCACGCTGTGCCATTGGATTCTCCTGTCATCGACTGATTTCCGATTCTTTGATCTTGAGCGGGCGCGGCGCGCGAGGCCTGGCGCTACGCGCCCTGCACCTCGCCCACAGGTCGTGCGTATCCGAACGCACCACCGTGACCTGGGCAAACTCCCCGGACTTCAGGTGCGAGCCATCCTCGATGTGGACCACGCCGTCGATCTCCGGCGCATCGGCGGCCGAACGCGCCAGCGCGCCCTGCGTGCCCACTTCGTCCACCAGCACGCGCAGGGTCGTGCCCACGCGAGCGCGCAGCCTTTGGGTGCTGATTCTCTCCTGCAACTGCATCAGCCGCGCGCGCCGCTCCTCGCGCACCTCGCCGGGAACTGGATGCGGCAACGCATTGGCCGCCGCGCCTTCCACCGGCGAATACGCGAAGCAACCGACGCGGTCCAGCTGCGCCTCCGCGAGAAAATCGAGCAGTTCCTGGAATTCGGCCTCCGTCTCTCCCGGAAACCCGGCGATGAACGTGCTGCGGATGGTGATGTCAGGGCAGATCGCGCGCCAGGCGCGGATGCGCGCGAGATTGTCCTCGGCGCTCGCCGGCCGCTTCATGAGGCCGAGGATGCGGGGACTGGCATGCTGGAAGGGCACGTCGAGATAGGGAAGGATCCTGCCCTGGGCCATGAGCGGAATCACTTGGTCCACGTGCGCATAGGGATACACGTAATGCAGCCGCACCCACACGCCCCCGCCGGCCTGTGCCGCCCCGAGTTCGCCCAGCGCCGCGACCAGTTCGCGCATGCGCGTCTTGAGCGGGCGGCCGCCCCAGAAATCCGTGCGATAGCGCAGGTCCACCCCGTAGGCGCTGGTGTCCTGCGATATGACCAGCAGTTCCTTTACTCCCGCCTTGACCAGACTTTCGGCCTCGCGCATCACCTCGCCCGCCGGGCGGCTCGCGAGCCGTCCGCGCATCGAAGGAATGATGCAAAAGCTGCAGTGGTGGTTGCAGCCTTCGGAGATCTTGAGATACGCGTAGTGGCGGGGCGTGAGCTTGATTCCCTGGGCGGGGACCAGGTCTGCGAACGGATCGTGGGGCCTGGGCAGGTGCGCGTGCACCGCGCTCATCACCTCATCCAGCGCGTGCGGGCCGGTGACCGCGAGCACGCTGGGGTGCATGCGCCTGACCACGTCGCCGCCATCGGCATCCTTCCTTGCGCCCAGGCACCCGGTGACGATGACGCGCCCGTTCTCCTGGAGCGCCTCGCCGATCGCATCGAGCGATTCCTCGACCGCCGAATCGATGAAGCCGCAGGTGTTCACCACCACCAGATCCGCGCCTTCGTAGGAGGGCGAGATCGCGTAGCCCTCGGCGCGCAACTGGGTGAGGATGCGCTCGGAATCTACCAGCGCCTTGGGGCAGCCCAGCGAGACGAACCCGACCCGGGGTTCCCGCACGGATTGATTGCGCTTCGCCGGCGGCATGCGCCGGCCGGTTCGCGGATTGCGCTTTGCCGCCGGTGCGCGCCGGCTAGTCCTTTTTTCCACTCTCCGCGCTCGTGCCCTTCTGCGACGCCCCGGCGTCCGGTTGCTGCGCGGCCGCCGCGTCCTTCGATCCGGGAGCGAATCCCGGGAACGGGAAGCCCGAGAGCATGTTGCGCGTCTGGTTCTGCAGCTGCTCCTGCATCTGGGTAAACATGTTGCGGCTCTGGTCCATGTAGGTGGAGATCAGGCTTTGCATCGCCGGTCCCTGGAAGGTCAGGAACTGGTTCCACCAATCCTGGTTCAGCTTGGGGTTATCGCCAAGGAGCGACTTGGACTGCTCCTGCATCCGCTTTTGCAGTTCGTTGAAAAGCTGGACGTTGCGCTCCAGATAGGACCCCATCATTCCCTGCATGGCGCTGCCGTAGAAGCGGATGAACTGCGTGAGCACGTCCGAGGAAAACATCGGCGCACCGCCTCCCTCTTCCTCCAGGATGATCTGCAACAGGATCGAACGCGTCAGGTCTTCCCCCGATTTGGCGTCGATCACATGGAACTCTTCGCCCTTCACGACCAGTTCTTTCACATCGACGAGCGTGATGTAGCTGCTCGTCTTGGTGTCGTAGAGCCGGCGATTCGGATATTTCTTGATCAGACGGACCGATTCTGCCATGGCTATCTCCAATGTCTTTGATTTGACATGACTTTGTTAAGCGCGTCCAACCGCCTTGACACCCGGGGCATGGAGGAAGAGAATTTTTCTGTTGCGATGCAACAAATCCGGCGTTCTATTGCGCGCAAGCCCCACCTCAGCCCATCTCACCCGACCCTTTTCGATTGCAAGGAGTTTTCGATGGCCAACCCGACAGATACGCTTGCAGCATGGCAGAAAGCCGTGCTTGACGCCACTATCGCCTGCACGCAAGCCACCCTCGCCAGCGCTGAACAACTGGTCACGCTCAACCTCGACGCCGCGCGCAAGGCGCTCGAGCAGCAGGCGCAGAGCACACGCGAACTGCTTTCCGTGTCCGACCCGCAGCAGTTGCTTGCGATGCGCGCCAAGCTCGCCCAGCAGGGCATGCAGCAGTCCGCTGCCTACGCCAACAGCATCTACGAAATCGTGAGCCAGACCCAGTCCCATATTTCCAAGCTTGCCGAAGATCAATTCTCGCGCCTGAGCCAGGCCATGCCCCAAGGCGCCGAACCGCTCGCCGCAAACGCGCCCGGCGCCGAGGTCGCTGCGGCGGCATGGAAATCCTCCATGGCGGCCTCCTCGGCCTTGCTCGATGGCCTTAACCGCGCCGCCAGACAATTCCAGGAACTGTCCGAAACGAACATCAAGGCAGCGACCGCCGGCATGGTCCGAGGCACCGGCAAGAAGTAGCATCGCCTTTCGCACCTCGAAAGCCCCCTCACCGCGGGGCTTTCGTTCCACTATTGCATATGCTGTCCGCCGTTGATGGCGATGTTGGCGCCGTTCACGAACGCGGCCTCTTCCGAACACAGGTAGATGATCAGGCCCGCGACCTCGTCTGGCTTGCCCAGCCGGCCCACCGGAATCTGCGGCAGGATCTTGCTGTCCAGGATTTCCTTGGGGATCGCGGTCACCATTTTCGTGCCGATGTAGCCCGGGGAAATCGTGTTCACCGTGACTCCCTTCTTGGCCACCTCGAGAGACAGCGACTTGGTGAACCCGTGCATGCCGGCCTTGGCCGCCGCATAGTTCGTCTGCCCGAACGCGCCCTTGGACCCGTTGACCGAGGACACGTTGATGATCCGGCCCCAGCCGCGATCGACCATGCCGTCGCACACCTGCTTGGTCATGTTGAACACGCTGTCCAGGTTGGTGCGCAGCACCACGTCCCAGTCGGTCTTACCCATCTTCCTGAAAGTCATGTCGCGGGTGATCCCGGCGTTGTTCACCAGGATGTCGGTCGGGCCGAAATCGGCCGTCAGCTTGTCCACGCACGCCTTGCAGGAATCGTAATCGGCGACGTTGCACGGATAGACGTGGAACTCATAACCCTTCTTCTTCATCTCGGCGATCCAGCTGTCGGCCGTCTTGTTGGACGGCGAATAGGTGACCGCGACCCGGTAGCCGGCGTCGGCCATCTTGGTGCTGATGGTCTCGCCCAGCCCTCCCATGCCGCCGGTGATCAATGCGATGCGCGGTTTATCCGCATGCGGAATCATGATCCTCTCCTCGCGATTTCAGTTCGTTCAGGTCCTGCGTCGGAATATTATGTCACTGTGCGCCACGCCCCTGTAAATCGGCTGGTGCCGGCGGGGCGCCCGGTCAGTTCATGTGCAGGCCGCCGTTGATCGAGATGTTCGCCCCGGTGATGTAGCCTGCCTCCTCGGAGGCGAGATAGCCGATCAGCCCGGCGATCTCCGCGGGCTGGGCGAGCCGGCCCATCGGAATCTGGTCGATGATCGCCTTGAGCACGTCGGCCTTGATCGCGCGCACCATGTCGGTCTCGACGTAGCCCGGGGAGATGGTGTTGACCGTGACCCCTTTCTTGACCACTTCCTGGGCGAGCGCCTTGGAGAACCCGTGCATGCCGGCCTTGGCCGCGGAGTAATTGGTCTGACCGAACTGGCCCTTGAGCGCGTTCACCGACGAGATGTTGATGATGCGGCCCCATGAGCGCGAGATCATCCCCTCGATCACCTGGCGCGTGACGTTGAACACGCTGTTAAGGTTGGTGTTGATCACCGAATACCAGTCGTCCTGGCTCATGCGCTTGAACACGCCGTCGCGCGTGATGCCGGCGGCGTTGACCAGGATGTCCACCGGGCCGACCGTGGAGGTCACCCGGTAGAACATGTCGGCGCAGGAGTCGTAGTCCTCGACATTGCCTTCGGCCGCAAACACCTTGAACCCTTCGGCGCGCATCGTCCGCAGCCACTCGTCCCGCAGCTCGTAGCCCGGCAGGCAGCCGGCCACGACCTTGTGCCCGGCCTCGCCCAGGCGCCTGCATACCGCGGTGCCGATGCCGCCCATGCCGCCGCTCACAAACGCCACACGCTGGATCATCTGCTTGCCCTCTTGTCTGACTGATTGCACGCCGTGACGCGTTGTACGCTCGAGAATTTCCGTGCTCATAGTGTCATGCCCTCAATTTGAAATCCTGTCAGCGATCGAGCGACGCAGGGCGGCATTCCCGTGCCGCCGGCAGTCGGCAAAGGATTACCGACCCACGGCTACCCTGGAATCCATGCTCTCCCGATTTCGGGAAGTTGCGACTTCGCAACTTCCCGAAATCGGGAGATTCGAATAAACCCCCATGCTTCCCCATATCCGCCGACACTTGAGTCGTAAGAAACTAGCGTTCCACCGCCAGGGCAACGCCCATGCCCCCGCCGATGCACAGCGCCGCGAGCCCCTTCTTCGCATCGCGCCGTATCATTTCATGCAGCAGCGTGACCAGGATCCTGCAACCCGACGCCCCGATCGGATGCCCGAGCGCGATCGCCCCGCCGTTGACGTTGATCTTCGAGGTGTCCCAGCCCATCTGCTTGTTGACGGCAACCGCCTGCGCCGCGAACGCCTCGTTGATTTCCATCAGGTCGAGGTCGGAGGCCTTCCAGCCCGCCTTGGACAGGCACAACTGCGATGCGGGAACCGGCCCCATACCCATGATCTTCGGGTCGACGCCGGCCGACGCATAGGCGCGGATGCGCGCCAGCGGCTTCAGTCCCAGTTCCTTCGCCTTGTCGGCCGACATCATGATGACCGCGGCCGCCCCGTCGTTGATGCCCGACGCGTTGGCCGCTGTGACCGTGCCGTTCTTGTCGAAGGCGGGCTTCAGGCCGGAAATCGACTCGAGCGTCGAGCCGTGCTTGGGATACTCGTCCGTGTCGAACACGAGCGGCGCGCCCTTTCTCTGCGGGATCTCAATCGGAAGGATCTCGTCCTTGAACCTGCCCGCCTTCTGCGCCGCCTCGGCCTTCTGCTGCGAAGCCACCGCGAACGCATCCTGGTCCTGGCGCGTCACGCCGAACTGTTTGGCCACGTTCTCGGCGGTCACGCCCATGTGGTACTGGTTGAATACGTCTGTGAGGCCGTCGCTGATCATCGTGTCGATGAGCTTGGCGTCGCCCATGCGGAAGCCGTCGCGCGAGCCCATCATGACGTGGGGCGCCAGACTCATGCTCTCCTGGCCGCCTGCGATCACGATCTGGGCGTCGCCCGCCTTGATCGCCTGCGCCGCCAGGTGCGTCGCCCTCAGTCCCGAGCCGCACACCATGTTGATGGTCATCGCCGGCACCATGTCGGGCACGCCGGCGCGGATGGAGGCCTGGCGCGCGCCGTTCATGCCGATGCCCGCGGTGAGGATTTGCCCCATGATCACCTCCGACACCTGGTCGGGCTTGACTCCGCTGCGTGCGAGCAGCGTGCGGATTACATGTGCGCCGAGGTCGGCTGCGGGAATCTTCGCCAGCGCGCCGCCGAACTTGCCGATGGCGGTGCGACCCGCCGCAACGATCACAACATCAGTCATCTTGATCTCCCGTGTTCAATCCAATCCATCCCATCCCGTAGGGCGCGGGTTTACCGCGCCGTGTTCCACGTCGTAGGGCGCGGGTTTACCGCGCCGTGTTCCACATCGTAGGGCGCGGGTTTACCGCGCCGTGTTCCACATCGTAGGGCGCGGGTTTACCGCGCCGTGTTTCGGCGCGCTGAAGCCGCGCCCTACAACCGCGCCCTTCGTCTGTCGTGGTGAAGAACCATCACACCACCCTCTGCTTCACATAGCGCCCCGGCGCCGGCTCGATCACCTTGTACCGGCTGCTGCCCAGACGCTTCTTCGCCTTCGCCTTGCCGCCGGAAAACTGCGCGAGCCAGGCGTTCCAGTCCGACCACCAGCTCCCGCGCCGCTGCTCGGACCCGGCGAGCCAGGCCTGCGGGTCGGCGGGCGGGGACACCCGCTCGTTGACCCAATAGCTGCGGCGATTCTTCGCCGCCGGATTCACCACCCCGGCGACGTGCCCGCTCTCCCCGAGCACGAAGCGCATCTGCCCGCGCATCAGTTGCGTAGTCTGGTAGGCGCTCATCCAGGGCACGATATGGTCCTCGCGCGTGGCGAGCACGTAAGTCGGATGGCGCACCCGCGACAGATCCACCGGCACCCCGAGCATGGTGAGCTTGCCCGGAACCGTCAGGTTGTTCTCCAGGTACATATTGCGCACGTACCAGCAGTACATGGGGCCGGGCAGGTTGGTCGAGTCGGCGTTCCAGTGCAGCAGGTCGAAGGCCGCCGGCGGGCGGCCCTTCAGATAGTTGTTCACCACGTAGGACCAGACCAGGTCGTTCGCGCGCAGCGCCGAGAACACCGCGGCCAGTTCGCGACCGGGCATGATGCCGCCTTTGCCGATGGCGGCCTCGCGCGCAGCCACGCTGGGCTCGTCGACGAACAGGCCGATCTCGCCGGCATCGGAAAAGTCGTGCAACGACGTGAGGAAGGTGAGGCTTTCGACCCACTCTTCGCCCTTCGAAGCCAGGATCGCAAGCACCGCCGCGAGCATCGTCCCGCCCACGCAGTAGCCGATCAGGTTCAGCTTGTCCACGCCCGACAGATCGCGCACCACCTCCAGCGCCTTGATCACGCCCAGGCCGAGGTAGTCGTCCCAGGTGTAATGGCCCTGCTCGGGCAGGATATTGCGCCAGGACACCATGAACACCGTGTTGCCCTGCTGCACCGCATAGCGCACGAAAGAATTTTCCGGCTGCAGGTCGAGCACGTAATACTTGTTGATGCACGGCGGAAAAACGAGCAGCGGGCGTTTGCGCACCGTCGCGGTGAGCGGCTGGTACTGGATCAGCTGCAACAACTCGTTTTCGAATATCACCGCGCCTTCGGTGACGGCGAGGTTCCTGCCGACCTCGAATGCCGATTCGTCGGTGGTGGAGATGCGGCCCTTGTGCACGTCCTCGAGCAGGTTCTTCAGTCCGCTGGTCAGGCTCTCGCCCCGGGTTTCCTGCGCCAGCTTGAGCGCATCCGGATTGGTGGCGGCGAAGTTGGCCGGGCTCATCGCGTCGATCACCTGGCGCGCGACGAACCGCAGGCGCCCCTTGGCGCGCGCATCGAGCTCCAGCGCCTCGACCGTGTCGCGCAGGAACTGCGCGTTGATCAGGTAGGCCTGGCGCAGGTAGTCGAAATGGGTGCCCGCCTGCCACTCGGCGCTCGCGAAGCGCCGGTCGCCCGGCTCGGCGCGCGCCACCGGCTGGACGTCCTTGCCCGAATCACGCGCCATCATTGCGCTCCACAGCGCAAGATGCTTCTGGGACAGTTGCGCCTGCAGCGCGGCAAGCTTCGGCGAGCTTGCCGCGGCGATGCGTTGCAGCCCGGCGGCCATGTCGGGTTCCGTCGCCAGCAGGTTGAGGAAATTGCCGCCAAACGCCTGCCCCGCCTGAGACAGTAGATCGGCTACGCTGGGTGCCTGAACGGCCAAATACGCTCCACTGGGCAACGGCCTGCGCCGCCTGGAACGCGGCTTCGGGCCTGAATGTGCGGAGGATTATTGCGCCGCACAAGAAGTGGTGTCAAGACCAAAATATATGATTGAAAACAAAGAGAAAAGATGTGAAATTGCCATTCTGCCGCAGCTTCGCGCGCCGGGATTGCTCGACGATGGTCTGCGACTGTTCGCGCAGCTATCGCTGCACGTAGCAGAGCGAGCCGATCGTCTTGCCGGTAGCGCCCCGGCCCTTCCAGCCGGCAAAGGGCTGGCAATCGGAGTTGAATCAGCCGCAGAGCTGCAGGCTGGCGAAATCGAACAGCATCGCCGGGCCGAGGTAGGCGCGGAAGGCGAGCACGAGTATCGCCGCGAATACGATCAGTCCGACGATCGACCACAGTTTCTGCAGGGTGTTTATGTCTTTTGGCATAAGGTCGCGGTTAGCGGATGCGCTGTTGCGGCCGGAGGGCCGGCCGCAATTTCATTCTAGACGATCCGGCGCCCCGCGGCGTCCGCTGCAAGACGAGGAGATCCCTCCCCCTCACGCTTCGCTAGCTCAGCCCGTTGCAGAACCTCCTTTTGCGGCGGGCTCCTAATTCTCCTTGAGCGAAACCGCCACCCACTGGAGCAGCTGCTCGATCAGTTCGTCGCTCGCCGCGGCGAGCGCACGCACCCCGCCCTCGGCATCCGGCGAGGCCGCCGCCTTGTCCGCGCCGAAGGCCTGCTGCGCGATCAGCGCGCGCGGGCCCACGAGCGATGCGCGCAGCCGGACCACCGCCCGGCTGCGGTGTTCCGCATCGAACACCTGGGTGAACTCATCCAGTTCCACCCGCAGCGCGGCCGCGGCGCGCAGGCCGTCGGTGGGCAGAATCACGCCGCCCCCCGCGCCGGCGAGGCGCTGGCGCAGCCGGTTGGTGAGCAGCGCCGCCGGCGACATCACCCAGCGGCTGCCCGCGTAGGCCTGCGGGCGCGACGCATCGCGATAGGCGAGGCGATAGTGGACCGAGGCCACGTCCATCCACGCCGGACCGCTCACCTCGTACACCAGCAGCGGCTGGCGCAACCGCGGCCCGCCCTCGCGCGCCCCGGCCGCCGTGCCAAAATCGTAGGCTGCGATCTCCCCATTGCCGGCGAGCGGCATCGCGCAGCCGCCGGCGAGCAGCGCGCACAGCAGCGCGCACAGAGGCACGCATCGGCGCACCGGCGCTGCGCCGCGGCGGACGTACGCGCCCGATGTCTGGTTCATTTCGCGCCTCCGGGAGCAAACCCGGCTTCGCCGGGTCCCGGCTTACCGCGCGTCGCCCCGAACACGATGCTCTGCGGATTTTCACCCAGCGCGTTGAGCAAGCGGTCGAGCGCGCGCGTCTCCTTGTGCAGGTCTTCGACCAGCGCATTCAGGCGCGGCAGCGTCTCGTCATTCACCGCGCGCGCCGTGGATCCGACCTCCTCCACGCTTTTCGCGACGCGGTTGAGCGCCTCGACGCGTTCCCCGATCCTGGTGGTGAGGCCGTCCAGATTGCCGATCAGCTGGTTGGCGCCTCCGATCGCCCCGCGCGCGTCGCCGACCAGTGCCGGCACG
>MEQZ01000013.1:16515-18149 GCA_001770425.1 Betaproteobacteria bacterium RIFCSPLOWO2_02_FULL_65_20
CCTGCAGCCGGTCCGCGAGCACTGCCGTCTTGTCCGCCAGCGCCGCGGTCTTGAGCGTGGCCTTCTCCAGCGCGGCCAGCGCGCGCCGCACCGCCTTCTGGTTGTCGTCGTCGAGCAGCGTTTTCACCCGCGTGGCGATCTCGCCGAAGGCCGTCATCAGGTCCTCGCCCGTATCCATGATCGAGCGGCGCAGCGGAATCTCGGCCGGCTTGCGCGAGGCGCTTGTCAGCAGCTCTTTCGATTCGCCGCTGTCGTCGAGCGCGACGTAGGCAAGACCGGTCACGCCCTGATAGCCCAGTCGCGCGTAAGTACTCCTGGTTATCGGCGTGCCTTCGATGACGCCGATGCGGATGCGTATGTGCCCGGCGATGCCCGGGTCGACGCGGATCGATTGCACCCTGCCCACCTCGACGCCGCGATAGCGCACCGGCGCCTCGGCCTTGAGCCCGGCCACCGACGTGGTCGTGGTGACCAGGAACGGAACGTATTGCATGTCGTCCTTGCCGAACCAGAACGCCGCCGCGACCAGCGCCGCACCCAGCAGCAGCGCGAACAGTCCGGCGGCAAGTGCGTGGGCCTTGTTTTCCATGGCGGGTACTTTACCTCAGTGGGTGAATATTGCCGACCCGGCGACGCCTGACCGGCGCATCAATCGCGGCGTAGGGCGCGACCGCGGTGTTCGGGGCGGTGTAGGGCGCAGCTTCAGCGCGCCACGGAACCGGTGCCAACGCGTGAACGGCGCGGTCAACCCGCGCCCTACGGCCGCCGCAGGTGCATGCGCCGGCAAAGGATTGCTACGCATGCGCAGCCCAATCGACCGCGGCGTAGGGCGCGACCGCGGTGTTCGGGGCGGTGTAGGGCGCAGCTTCAGCGCGCCACGGAACCGGTGCCAACGCGTGAACGGCGCGGTTAACCCGCGCCCTACAGTCGCCGCAGCACCGGTGCAAACGCGTGAACGGCGCGGTAGACCCGCGCCCTACGGCCGCCGCACTCACCGCGCCACCCCCGTCAACGCCGGCCCGAACACCGGTTCCTTCGCCGCCGAGAGTGCCCGCAGCCCGCGGTCGCCGAGGAAAAAGTGGTGGATGAACGGATGATCCACCTGCACCACCTCTTCCAGCGGCCCGTACGCGAGCACGCGCTGGTCGGCGAGCACCGCCACCCTGTCCGAGAGCGACACCAGCGTATCCAGGTCGTGCGTCACCATCACCACCGTGAAGCACAGCTTGCGGTGCAGATCCTCGATCAGGCGCACGAACGATTCGCTGCGGTCCGGGTCGAGCCCCGCGGTGGGCTCGTCCAGAAACACGAGCTCGGGCTCCAGCACCAGCGCGCGCGCCAGCGCGATGCGCTTGATCATTCCGCCCGACAGGTCGGCGGGCATCTTGCCCGCGTGGCGCCGCTCGATGCCGACCATCTCCAGCTTGAGCATCACCATGTCGCGGATGAAGTCCTCGTCGAACACCCGCAGCTCGCGCAGCGCCAGCGCGATGTTGTCGTACACCGACAGCGCGCTGTAGAGCGCGCCTTCCTGGAACAGCACGCCCCAGCGCTTGCGGATCTTGGCCAGCGTGCGCGCCGGCGCATCGTGCAGCGAGATGCCGAAAATGCTCACGCGCCCGCGCGTGGGCGTC
>MEQZ01000014.1:0-2597 GCA_001770425.1 Betaproteobacteria bacterium RIFCSPLOWO2_02_FULL_65_20
CGGAATTACTGGCCCGCGTCCGCGCGCTGCTGAAGCGGGGCAAGACCCGCCGGAATTACTGGCCCGCGTCCGCGCGCTGCTGAAGCGGGGCAAGACCCGCGAACCCGAAGTTCTCCATCTTGCCGATCTCGAAGTAGACCTGCTTCGCAGGAAAGTAATCCGCGCCGGCCAGCGTATCGCGCTCACTCCGAAAGAGTTCGCGCTGCTCGCCTTGCTGCTACGCAACCACGGAGATGTGTTATCGCGCACGGTGATTGCCGAGCAGGTTTGGGACATGAACTTCGACAGCGATACGAACGTCGTCGACGTTGCAGTGCGCAGGCTGCGCTTAAAGATCGATGATCCGTTCGAGAAGAAACTCGTGCATACGGCGCATGGGATAGGATATGTGATCGAGGACCGCGGAGCATGATGCCGAGGGGCTGGCTTTCGATCACGGCCAGGCTGAGCCTTGCGTTCGCGATGGTCTCGGTCACGCTGTTTACCGGCGTCGCAGTCTACCTGTACCGCGCGCTTGACCAGCAGCTTATGCAGCGTCACATGGATGAACTCGCCACGAAGGTGGTGCTGGTGCGCCATACGCTTGAAGAAATTGCATCCGCCACGGACGTGGCGGATGCGATGCTGCGCTCCCCCAATACGGTTTCTGCGCCAGACCGATTGCATGTGAGGTTGCTCGGCGTGGACGGCCAACTGCTGTTCGCATCGGACTTGGTGCCCATTCCGACCGAGGTCCTCGGCAGTCCTGCGCCCGTCGCGGAAGTCCCTTCCGATTTCAGGGTGTGGAAAAACGCCACCGGCGACAGGTACCTGGCCACCTCCGCATACGCACGCCTGGGAAAACCTTCGATGCAGCCGCTGCTTATCTCCGTGGCACTCGACGTTCGCGAGGAGCACGACGTGCTCCTTTCCCGATTCGGCGCGAGACTTATGCTCGCCGTGGTAAGTGGCACGACACTCGCAGCCCTGCTCGGATGGCTCGTAGCGGCCCGCGGTCTCCGTTCGGTCAGACGGATTGCCGCGGCGGCAGCGCGCATCACATCGGACCGGCTGCACAAACGACTCGACGAACGCACGGCTCCCGCGGAACTCGCTGATCTCGTGCACGCGTTCAACGAGATGCTGGCGCGCCTGGAGGAATCCTTCAGTTACCTGGAGGACTTCTCCTCCGACCTTGCCCACGAGCTGCGCACGCCGATCAACAATCTGATGGGACAGGCGGAAGTTACGCTCGCCGAAGCGAGACGCCCGGAGGAATATCAACTACTGCTCGAATCGAACATGGAGGAGTACGGGCGTTTGTCGCGCATGATTTCCGACATGCTTTTTATCGCCAAGGTAGGCCGGTACCAGATGCCCCTCAACCGCGAGGATGTGAATGTCCGCTCCGCGATCGAAAAGATTCTCGCTTTTTTCGATGCCCTGCTCGAAGAGCGGGGAATCGAGGTCGCGCTGCGCGGCGAGCTGATCGTTTCGGCCGACCGGATTCTGCTGCAGCGAGCGATCACGAATCTCTTGTCCAACGCCGTGCGGTACACGCAACGCGGGGAAAGCATCGGACTCGTGATCTTCCGGGAGGGAGATGGACGCGCTACGATCGAAGTCAACAATCCGGGCCCGCCCATTCCGCCGGAGCATCTTCCGCGAATCTTCGACCGGTTCTATCGCGTCGACCGAGCCCGTTCGCACTCCTACGAGAATTCCGGACTCGGGCTCGCGATCGTGAAGTCGATCATGCGATTGCATGATGGTGCCGCCACGGTATCAAGCGTTCCCGGGGACTTGACGCGCTTTCGTCTGACTTTCCCGTGACCTGGCGAGCGTGATCCGGGTCGCCGGAACGCGCGCATTCAACCGGGCACCCTGGCCACGGGAAACGTAAGAGGTTGCGCCGGAGGCGATCATCCGCGCCTTACCGGGCGATGGCGGCACGGACCGTCGCCGGGAAGGAACGCTGTCCCTACACAAGCCAACCCCGCCCAGTTGCTCGCGCTGTTCCTTGGTCCGGACGGCATCGAACCTGTCAGGCAAATCAAGACACGCCCGTTGTCTTTCGTAGCTCAGTTCCCGCACCTGCTTACATGCGGCGGCTATTACAAAATGGTAACGATTTTGCCATGGGTCTGTCACCGGCCCGCTTTCATAATGGCATCACTGTCAGCGTACTGAGTTGAACAGCGGAAAGAAGTTGATGAAGCCAATCCATGTCGTCTTACACCGTTAACGGTGAATTTCAAGAAAGGAATAACATCATGTCGAAATACAAAGCCATTGTTATAGCAGTTGTTGCAAGCACCGCCTTTGCGGTGCACGCAGAGGAGTTCTCGCGGGATGTGGAATCCGGTCCGCAACCCTCGCCTTTCGGGGTTAAAGACCCCGTGCCCACTCCAGCGGATTTCAAGTTCGCAGTGTTCCCCCATGACCCTGAATCCGGTCCTCAACCTGCGCCTTTCGGGGTTAAAGACCCCGAGCCCACTCCAGCGGATTTCAAGGTCGCAGTGTTCCACGAGAAAGCTGAAGCAATCTGAATCCGGTCCGCAACCTGCGCTCTACCGGATTGCCGACCTGATCGAAAATATGTCAATCGAAAGCAATCC
>MEQZ01000014.1:2636-5290 GCA_001770425.1 Betaproteobacteria bacterium RIFCSPLOWO2_02_FULL_65_20
AATCGAAAGCAATCCGGCGAAAATCAGCATCGGTACACAGCGCCGGTCCACGACGGATTGAGAAATCCGTTGGCGACTGCGGTTCCATCACAAAGACGTCGGTGCGAAGTACTCGCGACCGACGTTTTCTATTGCCGGGCTCACCCGAAACGGCATTGGGATTGTCGATCACTCCGGCGGGCGATCCCCTACGCCCGCCTTTTCTCTTTCATGCACGGCAGCGGCGAAGTCGGGATTGCTTTTGAGCGCTTCCGCTGTCAATTGCCGCAGCATCGCGCTTCTGTGGCTCGCGCATGGGCTGAATCCGAAAAGAATAGATAACCGGTCTGCGACATGTTGCTGCTCCAGCGCCGGCTAAGATGTCTGCTTACCGGCCTGCGGCGTTTGACTTGGGGAAGCGCTGATTAACGTCATTCCCGCTTGCGCGGGGATGATAAACTCAAGATTGTTCAGAGCTTCCCTGGCTTCCCTGCCCCGGCCCGATCTTCGCGCCGGGACGATCTTCTGCTACCGTATCCACCCCAAGGCCCGAAGGAACGCCGTTGAGCCCCACCCCCAACCGCCTGCGCTCGCTCGACCCCCAACTCCTGCTCGGCATCCGGCGCGGCATAGAGAAGGAGTCCTTGCGCGTGCGGCCCGACGGCCGGCTCGCCGCGACGCCGCACCCGGCGGCGCTCGGCTCGGCGCTCACGCACGCGCGCATCACCACCGACTTCAGCGAGTCGCAGCTGGAGCTCATCACCGGCGTGCATGCGAGCGTCGAGAGCTGCCTAGAAGAACTCACCCGCATCCACCAGGCCGTGTACCGCGCCATCGGCGACGAAGTACTCTGGTGCGCGAGCATGCCCTGCGGCCTGCCCGAGGAGGGCGCCATCCCCCTGGGTCGCTACGGCAGCTCGAACCTGGGGCGCGCCAAGACGGTGTATCGCACCGGTCTTTCACACCGCTACGGGCGGCGCATGCAGACCATCTCCGGCATCCACTACAACTTCTCGCTGCCCGAGGAGGCCTGGGGCGAACTCCCCTGGTCGGGCGGCGCCAACGCCGGCTACTTCGCGCTGATGCGCAATTTCCAGCGCCACGGGTGGCTCGCGTTCTATCTCTTCGGCGCCTCGCCCGCGGTGTGCCCGAGCTTCGTCGCGAGTCGTGCGCACGGCCTGCAGCCGCTCGCCCCCGGCACGCTCTACCTGCCGCACGCCACCACGCTGCGCATGGGGCGCCTCGGATACCAGAGCGACGCGCAGTCCTCCCTCAAGGTGAGCTACAACAGCCTGGAGAGCTACGCCGATTCGCTGCACGAGGCGCTCGTCCGGCCCTACCCGCCGTACGAGGCCATCGGCCTGCGCGAGGGCGACGACTACCGCCAGCTTTCCACCAGCCTGTTGCAGATCGAGAACGAGTTCTACAGCAAGGTGCGCCCCAAGCGCGTCATCCGGCGCGGCGAGCGGCCGCTGCACGCGCTGCGCGAGCGCGGCGTCGAATACGTGGAAGTGCGGCTGATGGACCTGGACCCGTTCTCGCCGGTGGGCATCGATGCGCCCACCATGCGGCTGCTGGACATCTTCCTGCTGCACTGCCTGCTCTCCGACAGCCCGCCCGACACGCCGGGGGAAATTGCCGCCAACGCGCGCAACCAGGAGTGCGTGGCCGCTCGCGGGCGCGAGCGGCGCCTGCAGCTCGTGCGCGGCGGCCAGGAGATGACGCTCGCTCAATGGGGCGGGCAGGTGCTCGCCGATTGCGACCCCATCGCGCAAGCCCTGGACGATGCGGCCGGCCAGGGCGGCACGCGCCTGTACCGCGATGCGCTCGCCTGGGGCGCGGCCGCACTGAAGAATCCCGCCGCGGTGCCCTCGGCGCGCATGCTCGATGCGATGGCGAAGCGCTACGCCAATTCCTATACGGATTTCGTTCTGGCGCAGTCGCACGCGCACCGCGCCGCGCTGCTCTGCCTGCCTTTTCCGCGCGAGATCGAGGCGCACTTCACGCAGCTGGCCGCGAAATCGATCGAGGAGCAGCGCCGGATCGAGGCCGCGGACACGCTGCCCTTCGAGGCTTTCCGGCGCGCCTACCTCGCCGCGGAGACGCTCGACCCCGCCGCATCCCCGGGCCGGGCCCTCAGCAGCTAGAGAATCGCGCCGCGCTCGGTGAGGGCGTGCTCGACCAGGTGGCGGGTGATGATCTCGTAGGCCTCGTCCACCGAATCCGTGCGGTGGAACAGCGCGAGGTCCTCGCGGTCGATCGTGCCGTGGCGCGCCAGCGCGTCGAAATCGATCACCTCGTCCCAGTATTGCGTGCCGAACAGCACGATCGGCAGGTGCTTTTTCATCTTGCGCGTCTGGACCAGCGTCATGATCTCGAACAGCTCGTCCAGCGTGCCAAAGCCGCCCGGGAAAACGATCAGCGCCTTGGCCAGATAGGCGAACCAGAACTTGCGCATGAAGAAGTAGTGGAAGTGGAACGACAGCTCGCGCGTGACGTAACGGTTGTCGAACTCCTCCTGCGGCAGCGAAATCGTCAGCCCCACGTTCAGGCCTCTGGCATCCGCGGCGCCGCGGTTGGCCGCCTCCATGATGCCGGGGCCGCCCCCTGTGCACACCACGAAGCGCCGCTCGTCGTCGGGGAGCTGCTTGGACCATTCGGTGAGGCGGCGCGCG
>MEQZ01000014.1:5299-38426 GCA_001770425.1 Betaproteobacteria bacterium RIFCSPLOWO2_02_FULL_65_20
TCGGCCTCCGCGCGCGAAACGAAACGCGCCGAGCCCATGAACACGATGGTGTCGTCGATCTTGTGGTACTCGAAGCGGCTCTTGGGCTCCAGGTACTCGGCCAGGATCCGCAGCGGCCGCGCCTCGCCGCTTTTCAGGAACGGCTCCTTGAGGTACGCCTTGACCGAATGGCGGCGCCTTTCCCTGCGTTTTTCATCCATGGGACAACTCCTTGCGCAAGCGCTCCGCGGGCGGCGCTGCGCGCCGATGGGTGATTGCAGCCGGGGAACTCCAGCCCATGGTAGCAGCCGATCCGGCAACGCCCGCATGCGCATGGGTAGGCGCCCGACGGCCCCTCAGAGCTTGTACCAAATCTGCCTCCGAATGCTCAAGCGTCTGGCAGTGCGGCAATGGCGCTGATCTCGATCAGGTAATCGGGCGAGGTCATCTTGCAGACCTCGACCATGGTCGAAGCCGGTGCGGGTGGTTTGAAATATTCGCGGCGCACTTTATGGATCAGGTCGAAATGCTCCATGTTCCGCACGTAGACGTCGACCCGGCAGATGTCGTCGAGCGTGCCCCCCGCCTCCTCGATAGCAGCCTTCAGGTTTTCGCACACCTGGCGCGTTTGGGCTTCCACATCGCCGATTCCGGCTATGGAGCCGTCGGTGCGTCGCGCGGTCATGCCGGAGATGAAAACCAGTTTCCCTCGCGCCTCGATCATCGTGGCCTGCGAAAAGTGTCCGTTGGGCTGACGCAGCTTTGCGCTCGTTATCTGCTTCTTGGCCATCCGTTTCCCCCTGTTTCCTCGATTCATCACTCGCCCGCAAACACGCCCGTCCCGGTAACGCCCAGCTGCTGCGCCGTCTGCTTGAGCTCCTTCACAACCTCTGATGCCAGGGGGCACATACCACCGTTCTTCTGCAGCACGCGCCATGCGGGCTCTCCGGGCGTAAAGATACGATCCACGCCCATAGAGCGTCTTGAATGCCGGACGCGCTCCGCAAAGCCGGTCACACGCGCCCGGAACTGTGCGGGCTCGCAAAAGCGCTTCACGTCGATTCCAAGAAAGAAATGGGCGCATGCGTACGGTTCGGAAGCATCTCCGTACAGAGGCTTCACCTCCCCACCTATCGCGCCGCAAGACAACCCCCCGCAGAACAGGTCGATCATGAAAGCCAGTCCGAATCCCTTCGGGCCAGCAGCAGGCAACAGCATTCCCTTGATAGCCTCCGCGGGATCTGTGGTCGGTTGTCCCGAGGCGTCGGTCGCCCAACCCTCGGGAATGTGCTCTCCGGCAGCTTGCGCGAGCCGGATCTTTCCCATCGCACTTGCGCTCATCGCCATGTCGAGCAAGATGGGTGGCCCTGATTCCGACGGCATCGCAATGGCGATGGGGTTGTTGCCCACGACGCGCTCCGCACCCCCGGGCGCCGGCATCAACGGTCTTGTGTTCGACATCGCGACACCAATCCAGCCGTGGTCGGCAAGCATTTGAGCCCAGCGCCCCGCCGTCCCGAAATGGAATCCGTTGCGCACCGCAACCGTAGCGATCCCATGCTCGGGAACCCGCTCCTTGAGGATGTCGATCGCCTGCTGAGAGGTAAGCTGCCCGAGTGCGTTTTGCGCATCCAGCACGACTGCGGAACCACGATCGCTGGCAACGCGCGCCTGCGTCCTCAGAGAAACCGATCCGCCGCGGATGCGCTCGATATACAGGGGAACAAGCGTCACGCCGTGCGACGCCTGGCCTTCCATGTCTGCAGCGACCAGCGCCTCGGCCACCAGCCTGCCCGAGGGTCGCGACACACCCGCGGCCACTAACAATGCTGCCGCAAACTCGATTAACTCGGCCTCCGGAATGCAGATATCTGAACCTGTTTTCACGATCATGTTCTGTCCGTTAGCCCTAAGATGCGTCCGGTACAGCGTGTCCGGGCGGCCATGCGGGACCGGGCATTGTTCGGCCAGATGCGCGACCTAGCGCCTGGCACGCTTCGCAGAGCCGGACTTCTTCGCCTTGCTTGCAGACCGTTTTGCCGTCCTCGCCACCCTCGGCTTGCTCTTCTTCACGACGCTGCCCACGGTCGCGTCGGAGTGATACGAAGGTCGCTTGACATAGTGCGGCCCGTCGTACATCTCCAGAAGCAAGGACTCCTTGCGTGCCATCGTCGGGCCATGCGCATGTCCCTTGGGGTTCATGTAAAACGTGCCCGGCTTGAGCACGAGACCTGTAGACGTGTATTCGTATTCGCCCTTCAGGCAATACATGAACTGGTTCGACGCATGCTTGTGGCGGATCGGCACGCCCACGCCCTTGGGACAATGAAACAGCGCGATGCTCGCCCCGGTTTTCGGGTTTTCCCAAAGCGGATAAATCCGAAACCCCGCCGGTATGTTCCGCCATTTTTTTGGATCGAGTTCCGTGACCAGCAATTCCTTGGTTCTCTTCCTCATCGCTGATTCTCCTTCAATTGATGGGTAAGGCTCGCTCTTACGATCTTCCGGCGGTCGCGCGTAGTGCTATTTCTATACCGTCGCAACTGGTCACCCGGCCGAAGTAGATCTCAACGTTCTTCAGCGTGGCGGCTTGCAGGTCTGGAAAGGTCGAAGCGACGCAATCAGCCGGCACGATGATGTCATAATCGCGAAAGTAGGCATCGCGTATCGTCGACTCGACACAATAGTTGGTTGCGACACCTGTGACGATGAGCATCTGGATCCCCAACATGCGCATTTTGGTGTCGAGGGTAGTGTCGAAGAAGCAGCTCGGCCGGTGCTTCTCGAATACATGATCCTCGGGCCTGAGTTCAGCCTGGAATTCGCTGACGAGTTCAGCATCCCACGTGTCTCTCAGGCATGGGAAGTAGTTGCGCTTGTCCATGTGCGAAGGAATCTTGTGAATCCGCCGCGTTACGTCGTTCTGGAAATGAACCTGCCTCGACGCGAGAATCCGCAGGCCCGCGGCGCGACACAGTCGGACAATTCGTACGATATTCGGGACCACGGCTTGCTGACGTGTCGTATCGATGCCGGCCCGGGCCATTGCGCTATCCTTGTGGCAGAAGCCGTTCTGTATGTCGACGACGAGGAGCGCGGTATCTTTTCGGTCAATCGTGAAATCGAGGGAGAGAGCGCCTGCATCGCTTTCGTTCTTGATCATAATAGGCTCCTGTTCTGGTTCTTGTCTTCGATCGGCCAGCATTTCCGTGCCGCGCCCTCCGAAACTGTTGACGAGGATTCTATATGAGGTCGATGAAAATGCCATCGCGCGGTTCAAAACCCAAGTACGACCTAGTCATCGAGAAAGACGTCGAGATCCCGATGCGCGACGGCGCCGTCCTGCGCGGCGATGTGTTTCGGCCGAAGTCGGCACAGCGCGCTCCGGTGATCATGAATCTCGGCGCCTACCAGAAGGACAAGATCTGGCTGCCGCCGGACGAGGTCGACGAAAGGGCCAATCCCCACATGAACTGGGAGACGGCCAATCCACTTTGGTGGGTACCGAGAGGGTACGCGCTGGTGCGAGTCGACTCACGTGGCTCGGGCAAGTCCCCGGGACTCAACAATCCTTGGTCCCCTTCCGAAGCACGGGATTTCTACGATGCCATTGAGTGGGTCGCCAGAGCGCCGTGGTGCAACGGACGTGTGGGCACGCTGGGTATCTCCTACTACGCAATGAACCAATGGCTGGTAGCGAATCTGCGTCCGCCTTCCCTCAAAGCGATGATTCCCTGGGAAGGGGCGGCAGACATGTATCGCGATTTCGCGTACCACGGCGGCCTGTTCAGTTTCGGGTTCGCCGTAAACTGGTATCACGCACAGGTCGCCCACCACAGGCTCGGCAAGCCCAGGTCGACGTCGCCGGATGGGTTCTCCAGCCCCTGGCTGCTCGAATACCTGCGGGAGAACCTGGATAGCGAGTGGTATTTCGGGAGACAGGCGCGCTGGAGTGAAATCGACATTCCGTTCCTCTCGGCCGGCAACTGGAGCGGCATGGGACTGCACCTGCGCGGAAATTGCGAGGCCTTCACACGCGCGGCGTCGCGGCACAAGTGGCTGCGAATCGATACAGGCACCCACTATGGCCCTTTCTACAGCGAGGAGGGCCGACAAGACCAGTTGCGCTTTTTCGACTATTGGCTCAAGGGCGTCGAGACAGCGCTGCTCAAGGAACCCCGAATAAAGTTGCGCATTCGAAAGGGCGGCAAAGACAACTACGAATGGCGCCATGAAAGGAACTGGCCGCTCAAGCGCACGCGCTGGACCCGGTTTTACCTGAACCCTGTGAAGGTACCCGCCCGCCAAGATGCCGACGGCACGCTCACGATTCTCGCGCCGCGCAAGGCAACATCGCTCACCTACTGGTCAAACGGACTGGCGCAACCTGGTCTCGGAACGCCAACTTGGATGAGCGGCATGATCGGAAAGAGCAGTCCGCGCACGGGCATTTCATTTGAAACGGCACCGCTCGATCGGAATACCGAGATCACCGGCCCGGTAGCGCTTGTGCTCTGGGTCGCCAGCGGCACAGAGGACATGGATATCTACGCGACCATTCGCAACATCGATGCAGACGGAAACGACGTCTTCGAACAGGGGCAGCAAGGCCAACCGGTACCGGTTGCCAAGGGATGGCTACGCGCCTCCCACCGCAAGCTCGACCCTAATCTCACTCTGCCCTATAGGCCATATCACGCCCACACCGAGCGACTCTGGCTCAAGCCTGGTGAACCGGTAAGAGTCGAGGTGGAAATATGGCCCACGTGCATGGTCTTCGCCAAGGGTCACCGGATCCGCCTCGATATCCAGCCGCGGGACGGCATCGGCAGTGCACCCTACACGCACTATTCGGCAGACTACAACTGCGCGACAAATACAGTGTTTGCAGGAGGAAGCCGGGCGTCTTACCTCCTGCTCCCCCTCATCGCAGACCGCTGAGAGCCGCCCGTTAAGCAGCGGCTACGCGCCTATTCGGGCTGGATACCCGCCAGGCGAGCCCCTTCGGTCCAGCGGTCGACTTCGCGCTTCAGAAACGCCGCGAATTCTTCGGGCTGTGATCCGACCGTATCGACACCCGAGGTGGCAAATCGGTTGTGCACCTCGGGCATGCGCAGGACAGCGACAATATCCGCGTTGATCTTGCGCACCAGTGCGGGGGGCATTCCAGCCGGACCAAATACGCCCTGCCACGGCTGCACGTCGAAGCCTGGGACGCCGCCCTCGGCAACCGTTGGTAACTCGGGGACCAGCGGCGCGCGAACCGAACCTGTGACGGCGATGCCAACGACCCGGCCAGCCTTGATCTGCGGGAGGACGGTAGGCAGATCGCCGATGATCATCTGCACCTGCCCCTGGATCACGTCGTTCAGGGCCTGGGCGGTGCCCTTGTAAGGCACATGCAACATCTTCAAATCCAATGCCGAGCCCAGCAGTTCAAACGCAAGATGGGACGTGCCACCGATACCCGAGGACCCGTAGGACACCTTGCCCGGCCGGGCCTTTATGTAGTCCCTCAACGCGCGAAACGTATTCACACCAAGCGACGGGTGCACCGCTAGTACCCAATTTGCACGCGTGACCTGGGTAATCGGCGTGAAATCCTTCAGGGGGTCGTAGAGCATCTTCTTGATGCTCCCCACGTTCATCGCGTGGGACTGGATCGTGCCCACCACGAGCGTATAACCGTCCGCTGGCGCCTTCGCCACGGCATCCCCGCCTATCATTCCGGACGCACCAGGCTTGTTATCGACCACGACCGATTGACCCCACCGTTCCTGGAGCTTCGGTTGCAGCAGTCTAGTAGTGAAATCAACGGGCCCGCCAGGGGGATACGGGACTACCACCCGGACCGGCTTCTGGGGGAAGCCCTGCGCGCCGACAAGTCCTGCCGAAAGGAAAAGAATCCATACGGAAATTCGGATTGCGAAAGAAAACATGTGCGCTCCTTTCATCTCATACGATTCAGCTTCCTGCGTCATTTTGCTCCCGTATCGTACCGCTGCCTATGCAGATCTTCTCGCCAAAGCAGGTCGGTATCTGCGATGGAGCTTCTGCACGCCGCAATCGGAATGCCGATCGGTGAAATATACATCCAATTGGGTGCCTTGCAGCAACGTCAGGACGGTTGCGCGGTTGCAGTCGGGGGGTGCCGTGCACTGCGGCCCGGCAATTTCCGCCAAAGAATTTGCGCCCAATCCGGGTCCGGAAGCCCTTGCACCAGTCGACACCAGCTTCGGCGTTCACGCCTCCAGGGGAGGCGCTGTCCGGGACGAATTCGAACCGGATTAAGGAGCGCCCGCGCGCATTCGCGTTTGTATGTGATCGGATTGAAGCTTCCGATCACTTTATGCAGTTAAGTAAAGTAGAATCGAATGTGTATTCAAGTGAAGAGGACTCGATAATGAACTCATGGTCAATTAAGTGTCGTCCGGCACATGCTCAGATATCCAATTGCGGCGCCAAGACGCGCGTCCTGCCGTTGACCACCCGCATCGAAGGAGCACTTATCGTGACGCGCCTTCGAACAGGAGTGGTGAGGTCGCTGTTCCTTGCCGCTGCCCTGCTTGCTCAGGGCGCGGCGTTCGCACAGACCTATCCCGACAAACCGATCCGGATCGTGGTGCCTTATCCGCCTTCCGGAGTGAACGACATCGTCGCGCGCGCGCTCGCCGTCCGGGTTACAGAAAGTATCGGCCAGCCGGTATTGGTTGAGAATCGACCGGGCGCATCGGGCAAGGTCGGCACCGAGTACGTCGCCAGGGCCGCCGCGGATGGCTACACCGTGTTGGTAGGCGGTACCGGTACTCATTCGATCAATCCGGCACTGAACCCCAAGCTGAGCTACGATCCGGTGCGCGATTTCGCCCCGATCACGCTGCTCTCCACCTACTCCATGGTACTCGTGGTGAACCCCTCGCTGCCGGTCGCTACCGTCTCGGAACTGATCGCATGGGCGAAGGCCCGGCCCGGAGTGTTGACGGTGGCCTCGGCCGGCGCCGGCGGCGCCCAGCATCTCGCCTGGGAGATGTTCCGCCTAGCCACCGGCTTGGAGGGTGTGCACGTGCCCTACAAGGGCAGCGTTCCGGCGCTGAACGACGTTGTCGGCGGACAAGTGCAGGCCATGATCGACCTGCTCGCCTCCGCGGTGCCAATGGTCCGCGCCGGCAAGTTGCGCGCGCTAGCTGTCACCAGCAGCTCGCGCGTGGCCAGCCTGCCCGATGTGCCGACATTCGCCGAAGCGGGCGTACCGAACTACGTCGTGGTCAACTGGAACGGACTGTTCGCGCCAGCAGGCACCCCCAGGCCGGCGATCGAGCGGTTGAACGCGGAGTTCGTGCGTGCGCTCAATATTCCGGAAGTTCGCAGGCTGTTGGTCACGCGGAACGCGGACCCGGGCGGCGGGACGCCGGAGGAGTTCGGTACCTGGGTACGCGACCAATTGCAGCGATGGACGAAAGTTATCCGAGAAGCTGGGATCAGCCCCACATCCTAATATCCAAAACTGGGGTGCCATCGCAGGCATCGGCTCGTGCCCGGACCTGCGCGGCTCGTTTCCTACGGAGTACGTCGAATCGACCCGGCGGAGCGCGTAGCATCCGGTCAAATATGAACCTTGATTGAAGGAGTGCGATGAGCCACTGTGTGGGCGTGCGCGAGGTCGGTTATCTGGACTGCGCGGGCGGCGGCCAGATAATGGTGGAAGGCAATTACGCCTACATCGGACATATCACCGGGCCGGAGGGAACCAGTATCGTCGACGTGCGTGATCCTGGACATCCCAAGGTCGTCGCCGAATTGAGCATCGAAACGGGTTTGCACTCGCACAAGGTACGCGTGGCAAACGGCATCATGCTCATCAATCGCGAAGTCGACCCGGCCACGAGAGCGACGACTGGACACGCTCCGCAGGGCGGCCTCGTAATATACGACGTCTCTGACCCTCGCCATCCGCACGAGATCCTGTTTTGGAAATGTGCCGGGTCCGGCGTGCACCGCTTCACCTTCGATGGCCGCTATGCCTACATATCTCCGGAGATGGAAGGCTACCGAGGCAACATCGTCGTGATCCTGGACCTCGCCGATCCGGCGAAGCCGGTTGAAGCAGCACGCTGGTGGATGCCGGGACAATGGACCGCCGGCGGCGAGAAACCTTCGTGGAAGGAGGAGGGTTCCCGCGCGCCGCGCTGCCACCATCCCATCCGAATGCGGGACAGGCTCTACGTAAGCTACTGGCACGGCGGTGGATTCATTCTGGACATCGCCGACCTGTCCCGACCCAGGGTGCTCTCATCGATAGACTGGGGCTCGACTTTCCCGTGGCCGATGCACTCGCTGGTACCTGTACCGTTCCCGATCCATGGCCATCGCTGGATGCTGATCGCCGATGAGGACGTCCTGCCCCGCACTGCGTGCATCCCGTCCCGCATGCCTGCGTTCCTTTGGATGGTCAACATCACGGACGAAACGAAGCCCATTCCGGTGGGTAGCTTCCAGGTCGAAGGACTAGACGGCGGGGAACACCCAACGCAGACCGGATGCCATCAGCCGGTGGAGAACATTCGCGGCACCGAAGTGCCGTGCGCATGGTTCGCTAAGGGCCTGCGCATTGTGGACATATCCAACCCGCATACCCTGCGCGAGGTGGCCTCATACATGCCTGACCCGGCGCCCGGCGCAAACAAAGTCAGCAGCAACGACGTGTTCATGGACGATCGCGGGCTGATCTACTTGATCGACCGCATACGGGGTCTGCATATTGTCGAGCGCCTATGAGTGCATCGGTGACCGCGCGGCTGGAGCCCCTGAAAACCTCCAGTCAGAGCTTGTGTCCGCTCGACAACAGGACGCCGCGGCGACCCCATCGACAACGAGCCCGGTCGTGCCCTCACCTGCTGCGAGCAATCGGGGCAACCGTATTCACAAAACAGCATGGAGTAGACAAATGACACAGAACAACACGGGCATCGGCAACGCGGGCGAGGTGTTTCTGCGCCTGCTGGCCAGCCGCGGCGTGGATTATTTCTTCGCCAATCCCGGCACCGACTTCGCGTCGATCTGCGAGGCGCTCGCGCGCGCCCGGCAGGAAGGCTTCGCGGTGCCCAGAGCGGTGCTGGTGCCGCACGAGAACATCGGTGTGGGCATGGCCTACGGCGTGACCATGGTGACCGGCCGCGCGCAGGCGGTGATGGTGCACGTGAACGTGGGCACCGCCAACGCGATCTGCGGCCTGATCAATGCCTCGCGCGAGAACATCCCCATGCTGATGGCCGCCGGGCGCACGCCGTTGTACGAATCCGGCAGGCACGGAGCCCGTTCGCAGAACATCCACTGGGCCCAGGAGATGTTCGACCAGTCGGCGATGCTGCGCGAGGTGGTGAAGTGGGACTACGAGCTTCGCGCCGGCGAGCAGATGGAAAGCGTGGTGGATCGCGCGCTGGCCATCGCCCGCAGCGAACCCAAGGGGCCGGTGTATCTGTCGCTGCCGCGCGAGGTGCTCGCCGAAGCGGGGGTCGCGCCCGGTTCGGCGGCAGCGTTGCAGAACCCGCCCGCCCCGCCCTCGCCGGACCCGGAGTCGATCGAGCGCGCCGCGTCCATCCTGGCCCGCGCGAAGAATCCGCTGGTGATCACCGCGCGCGCAGGGTCCGAGCCCGAGGCCGTGCCGCTGCTCGAGGCGCTCGCGGAGCGCTACGCGCTGCCGGTGGTCGAGTACCGGCCGCGCTACCTGTCGATCTCCAGCGCGCATCCGATGCACGCGGGCTACGAGCCGGGGCCATGGCTCGATGCCGCAGACGCGATCCTGGTGCTCGATTGCGACGTGCCCTGGATACCGGAGGCGAAATCGCCCGCGGCGGGCGTGCCGGTGATCCAGGTCGGCACCGACCCGCTGTTCGCGCGCTATCCGGCGCGGGGATTCCGCGGCGAGCTGAGCATAGCGAGCACCTCGCGCCGCGCGCTGGCCGCGCTCGGGGCAGCGCTGGAGCGCGCCGGCGTCGATCCCTCGCTGGTCGCGCAACGGCGCTCGCGCATCGAGGCCGCGGGCGCCGCGCGCCGCGCCGGCCTGGAGAAACTAATCGGCTCGGCGCGCAGCGCATCGCCCATGGGCATGGCGTGGGTGAGCCGCGCCCTTGCGGAAGCCATCGCGCGCGCTGGAGTCGGCGACGCGATCATCGTTAACGAATATTCGCTGCTCGCGCCCGCGGCGAACCTGACCCTGCCGGGCAGCTATTTCGGATCCAGCCCGGTCGGCGGACTGGGCTGGGGCCTGCCCGCGGCGCTCGGGGCGAAGCTGGCCGCGCCCGAGCGGCTGGTGATCGCGACGCTCGGCGACGGCAGCTACAGCTTCGCCAATCCGCTGGCCTGCTATCACGCCGCGGCGATGCACGACACGCCGGTGCTCACGCTGGTGTTGAACAACGGCGGCTACGGCGCCGTCGAGCGCGCCACGCGCGCGATGTATCCGAAGGGGATCGCGGCCAGCCAGGGCATACCGTTGGTGTCGCTCGATCCGCTGCCGCGCTACGACGCGGCCATCGCCGCCTGCGGCGGACACGGCGAGCGCGTCGTCGAGGCCGAGGCGCTGCCCGCGGCGCTCGACCGGGCGATCCGCGCGGTGCGCGAGGACCGCCGCCAGGCGCTGCTGGACGTCGCCTGCGTCTGATCGCACCGCGGCCCGCATCGAGACGACCCGCTCATCGGAGGCGCGCGCCATGTCCCGCGATCCCGGACCATCCGATCCCAGCCTGCGCTACGGCGAGTTCCTGAGCGCGGTGCGCGTCAGGCAGCGGCTGGTGAGCTACAACCGCGTGCACGAAGAAGGGCGCAGCCAGGCCAGGGCGCCGCAGCTGCGCCTCGTCGATCTGCACCGCCTGCTCACCCCTTACGTGAGCGTGCGTTTCCTGGAACAGGCGCGCGCCGTAGTGCCGCTGGCGCTGTTTCTTGCGCTGTTCCAGACCGCCGCGCTGCGCGTTGCCGTGCGGGAGGGCGACGAAATCATCCTCGGCATGCTCGCGGTGATGCTCGGGCTGACGCTGTTCATGGACGGAGTCAAGTATGGGCTGATGCCGTTCGCCGAAAACATCGGCTTCAAGCTGCCCGGCCGCTCGCCCACGGCGGTCGTGCTCGCATTCGCATTCCTGCTCGGCGGGATCGCCACGTTCGCCGAACCGGCGATCGGCGCGCTGCGCGCCGCGGGCGCGGGACTGGATCCGGCGCGCACGCCCTGGCTGCACCTGCTGCTCACGCGCTATCCGGACCGGCTGGTATTCGCCGTCGGCGCCGGCGTCGGCGCCGCTGTGGTATTGGGCATGCTGCGCTTCATCTACGCGTGGCGCATGAAGACGCTGGTCATCGCCGTGCTCCTGCCCTGCCTCGCCGCTTCGGTCTACGCCGGACTCGATCCGCGTCTGGCGCCCATCCTCGGCCTGGCCTGGGACTGCGGCGCGGTCACCACCGGGCCGGTGACGGTGCCGCTGGTGCTGGCGCTGGGAATCGGCGTCGGGGCCGCTGCCGGCGACCGGGACAACCCTCTCTCGGGCTTCGGTATCGTCACCCTTGCCTCGCTGTTTCCGGCCATGGCGGTGATCCTGGTCGCCGTGGGCCTGGTGGCCGAAGTGCCCGACCCCGGCGCGCTGCCGGCGCTTGCCGAGGTTGGAACCGCGGCGGCGTGGTGGGACCAGACGCCGGTGGCCGAGATGATCGGCGCCCTGCGCGCCATCGCGCCGCTTGTCCTGCTCCTGTGGCTGGCGCAACGCTTCCTGCTCGGCGAGACGCTGGCGCAGCGCCAACTCATCGCCTACGGCGTGGTGACCGCCGTGCTCGGCATGAGCCTGTTCAACGTCGGCCTGAGCATAGGCCTGATCCCGCTGGGCGACCAGGCCGGCAACGTCGTTCCCTCCGCCTTTCACGCCGCGCAGGGCGGCACGCCGCTCTACCCCTATGCTTTCGGCGTCGGCCTGACGCTGCTGTTTGCCGCCACCATAGGCTATGGCGCCACGGTGGCCGAACCGGCGCTCAATGCGATGGGCGTCACGGTGGAGAATCTCACCGACGGCGCCTTTCCGCGCAAGCTGCTGATCCGGGCCGTGGCCACGGGCGTGGCCATGGGCACGGCGCTGGGGGTCGCGAAAATCATTTTCCAGTGGCCCATGCTGCCGCTGCTGCTGGGCGCCTACGCCGTGGCGCTGGTGTGCACGGTGCTGTCGATCGACGAGTATGTAAGCCTGGCATGGGACAGCGCCGGGGTCACCACGGGCCCGGTGACGGTGCCGCTCGTACTGGCGCTCGGCCTGGGTCTGGGCAAGGCGGTGGGCGCCGCGGAAGGTTTCGGCATCCTGGCCATGGCATCGGCCGGGCCGATCATCAGCGTGCTGGCGGTGGGGCTGTGGATCCGCCGCCGCAGCGCCGCCGAGCATTGAAAGCGAAGCAACGGAGGGAGCCCGAATGAAAAAACGCGACGAGATCGTGGTGCTGACCGATGCGGTGCTGATCACCTGCATCGTCCAGCGCGGTTCGGCCGACGCGGTGGTCGATGCCGCGACGGAAGCCGGGGCGCAGGGCGCCACTATTTTCTACGCGCGCGGCACCGGCGTGCGCCAGAAGCACCTTGGCGTGCTCGGCATCACGGTCAATGCCGAGAAGGAAGTGCTCTATATCGTCGCCCCCAGCGACCATGCGGACCACATTTTCGAGCGCATCTACGTCGCCGCCCACCTCGACACACCGGGAATGGGCATGCTCTACATGATGCCGCTGGAGAAGATGGCGACCTACGTTCCCCCCGAGGTCGCGACGCGTTTCGGTCACCATGCCGGCCGCCGTGGATAAGCCGGACAAGGCTGCCGCGGCGCCGCCCGCAGGCGTCCGGTATCGCGTGATCATCTGCATCATGCCCGCCGGCCGCGGCGCGGAGATGCTGCAAGCCCTGCGCAGCGAGACCGGCGTCATCAGCGCCTACACCCACCATGCGCGCGGCATCGGCACGCACAGCCTGCGCCACCGCATCTATTCCGACGAAAAGCAGATCTTCACCGTGCTGGTGGAGGACGAGCGCGCCGACGAGGTGTTCCACTTTCTCTATTACCGCGCCGGCCTGGACACGCCGCACGCAGGAATGATCATGATGGGCCGCGCGGCACGCGGAGCCGGCGTCGTTCCGCTGCCCGAGGCCGCAAGCGGCGGCGCGTAGGCGCCCGTCTGCGGCACCCCGGGGCGCCGCTAGGAGATTTTCGGCGTCAGCACCAGACGCCGTATCGCGGCGCTCCTGGCCAGCGACAGCCACACGTAGCCCAGCACGATGGCCGCTCCGCCCGCGAGCGCCGCGCGGGGCCCGGTCAGCGAGCCGACGAAGTTCAGCAGGAAGCCGCTCAGGAACATCAGGCTCCACACCAGCGTGAACACGCCCATCACCCTGCCGCGGTACTGGTCATCCACGAGCGTCTGCAGGATCACCTGGCAGCTGGTCACAAAAACCGCGTGGTTGAGCCCGACCACGAGCAGCAACACGAACGAAACCCAGAACCAGCTGCTCAGCGCAACGCCGATAAGCGCGAAGCAATACGCGCTCAGCGAATACACCATCGCGTTCCTGGGCGTCGTGCGCGCGTGCAGCCACGAATAGAAAAGCAGCCCGCACAGCGCTCCGATCCCGGGCGCCGACGCGAGTATGCCGAGCCCGCGCGAATCGACCCCGAGCACGTCCTTGGCGAACACGGGCAGCGTGTAGATGTAGCCCATGGCGAGGGCCGCGTTCAACAGCGAGGCGACAATGACCTTGGAGAAGACTTCGTTCTTACGGATGTAGCGCACGCTGTCGGCGAGGTTGTCGATCAGGCTGCCATACGAGGGCGCGCCGCGGGTGCTGGACCGCACCAGGAACAGGATCGCGATCATCGAGCTGATCCCGATCGCCGAGAGCAGGAAGGTGACGGACGCGCCGGCCGCCGCGATCAGAAAACCGGCGAGCGAAGGCGCGACGATGCGCGAGCCGCCGAAGGCCATGGAGATGAGCGGGACACCCGAGCCCAGGTGCGACTTGGGGAGCAGCCGCGGAAAGAACGCCGTGCGGCTCGGCTCGTCGATGGCGTTGGACAAGCCGAGCAGAAGCGACCCGAGGGCGAGGTGCCAGAGCTCCGCCCGGCCCAGGAACGTCATGATCCCCACCCAGATGACCCCGACCGCCGCGAACGACTGGGCGGCCTGGATGAGCTTGCGCGGGTCGATGCGGTCGGCGAGCGCCCCGCCTATCATCGTCAACGCGAACTGCGGCACGAACGCGCACAAGTGGATCAGACCGAGCTGCGCCTGCGAGCCGGTGATCTCGAACGCCAGCCACCCGAGCGTGAACTGGAACATGTGCTGGCCACTGATCTGCGCGATCAGGCCGCTCCAGTACAGCCTGAAGTCCCGCACCCGCAGAGCGATCAGCGCGCCGCCTTTGAATTCGGTCATGCCCGCAGCTTACCCCGGGCGGGAGAACGGGGCAGAAGCGCCGGCGGCTCCACGGGCCGGCCCGGCGCGGGTCATGGCACGCAGCGCGGCTTACCCCTTTGCCTCCCGGATCGCTCGCCACAGCTTTTGCGGCGTCGCAGGCATGTCGATGTGGGTGATCCCCAGCGGCGAGAGCGCGTCCACCACGGCGTTCATGATCGCCGCGAGCGCCCCGACGTTGCCCGCTTCGCCCGCGCCTTTGGCGCCCAGCGGATTGGTCTTGGTCGGCACCGGGTGGTTCTCCATGGTGAACGCGCACATGTCGTCCGCGCGCGGCATGCCGTAGTCCATGAACGAGCCGGTGAGCAACTGCCCCGAGTCCGGGTCGTAGACGACGTGCTCGCTGAACGCCTGGCCCACGCCCTGGCCGATGCCGCCGTGGATCTGGCCTTCCAGCGTGAGCGCGTTGATCACCGTGCCGACGTCGTCGACCACGGTGTAGTTCAGCACTTCGGACTTGCCGGTCTCAGGATCGATCTCCACCTCGCAGATATGGCAGCCGGTCGGGAAATTGGGAATCTCGGGCGAGTAGGCCGCCGATTCCGCCAGTCCGGTCTCCATGTCCGCGGGAATCTTCGAGCGCTGGAAGGCGGCCTGCACGACCTCGAGCAGCTTCACCTTGCGGTCGGTGCCGGCCACGCGAAACGCCGCTTCCTTGAACTCGACGTCGGCCGCGGCAACCTCGAGTATGTGCGCCGCGATGCGCCTGCCCTTGTCGATGATCTTGTCCATGGCGAGCGTCACCGCGCTGCCCCCCAGCACCGCGGTGCGCGAGGCGAACGTGCCCCCGCCGTCGGCGGCGACATCGGTGTCGTTGCGCGCCACCCGGATCGAATCGGCGTCGATCCCCAGGCGGGCACTCACCAGGATCTTGTACATGGTCTCGTGGCCCTGGCCGTGCGAGATCGATCCGGGCACCACCGTCACCCCGCCCGCCGGATCGAAGCGCACCTGCACCGTCTCGCCGAAGCTCTGCGAGGTCTGTTCGATCACGTTGCCGATGCCGATTCCGCGCAGCCTGCCGCGGCGCGCGGACTCGGCGCGGCGCGCCTCGAACGTTGCGTAGCCCGAGAGTTCGAGCCCGCGCTCCAGGTTGGCGGCAAAATCGCCGCAGTCGTAGGTGAACACGAGCCCGGTCCGAAACGGCATCGCGCTCGCCGGGATGGTGTTCCTGCGGCGCAGCTCCGCGCGGTCGATCTTCATCTCGCGCGCGGCATTGTCGATCACGCGCTCGAGGATGTACGCGGCCTCCGGCCGCCCCGAGCCGCGGTAGGGCCCGTTGCAGGAGGTGTTGGAGAACACGCCCGCGACTTCGACGTAGATCGCGGGCGTGGTGTAGGTGCCGGCCAGCCCGCCCAGATGAGCGGTGGGCGAGATCAGGCCGCCGGGCATCATGTAGGCGCCGATGTTGGACACGTTGGAGACGCGCAGCGCGAGAAACCTGCCCTCGCGGTCAAGTGCCAGCGCCGCCTCGCTGATGTGGTCGCGGTCGTGGTCGTCGCTCGCCATCGCATCGCCGCGCTCGCAGATCCACTTGACCGCCCGCCCGACCTTCTTCGAGGCCCAGAGCGCGAGCGCGTACTCCGGATAGTGCCCGCCCTTCATGCCGAAACTGCCGCCGACTTCGCCCGCCACGACGCGCAGCTGCGTCTCGGGAATCCTCAGCACGGCGTGGCCCACGTCGTGGCGCGTGCGGTGCGGGCGCTGGGTGCCGGTCCACAGCGTGTAGCGCTCGTCGCGCTCGTCGTATTCGCCGATGCAGCCGCGCGGCTCCATGGTCGCCGCGGTGACGCGGTTGATCACGATGCGCAGCCGGGTCACGTGGTGCGCGCGCGCGAACGCGGCCTCCACCGCGCCTCGATTGCCCTGCGTGAAGAAGAAGGTCTCGTTGTCGGGGCAGCCTTCCCACAGCGCGGGCGCGCCGGGTGCGCCGATGCGCTCGGTCGCGGTCAGCGCCGGCAGCGGCTCGTACTCGACCTCGATGCGCTCGGCCGCGTCCCTCGCCAGCGAGACGGTTTCGGCGACCACGAACGCCACCGGATCGCCCACCAGCATGACGCGCCCGTGCGCCAGCGCGGGGCGCGGCGGCACGAATATCGGCTTGCCGTCACGCCGGCGGCGCGGAATGCTCGGCTCGATGTGGCCGAAGCCTTCCGCCGCCCAGTCCTCGCCGGTCAGCACCGCCAGCACGCCGGGCATCGCGCGCGCGGCGCGCGCCTCCACCGACACGATGCGCGCATGCGCGTGGGGCGAGCGCAGCACGCAGGCGTGGCACTGGCCGGGGACGAAGAAGTCGTCGACGAATTTTCCCCGGCCGGTCAGCAGGCGCGGATCTTCGGTGCGCGGCACCGACTGGCCAATTGCGAACTCTCCCATCATCTTCTCCCGTTGCTGCGCGCCGGAACATCCATTATGCGAGGCCTGCCGGCCGCGGGTTTCGCAGGCGAAACCGGGTCAGACGCCGAAGCTGAAGCGGCTGGCGACGTTGGAATAGACCAGCTTGCCGGGCATGCGCTCGCGCATCATCTCGATGAACGGCGCGCCGGTGCAGTGCATCGGGATGATCACGTCCGGATCGAGCGCTTCGAGTTCGCGCAGGCTGTGCTGCAGGTACTCCGGCTTCGCCATGCCCAGGTGGAAGCCGCCGATCACCGCGTGCACCTTGTCCACGTTGGCCGCGGCCATCGCGCTCTTCACGCTGTTGATGATGCCCGCGTGGCCGCAGGAGGAGATCACCACCAGCCCGCGTCCCTTCACGATGTAGCAGGTCGCGTGCTCGTCGGGGTGCAGGTCGCGCACCAGGTCGCCTCGACGCTCGGCTTCGCTGTAGTGGCCGCCGTCGTCCTCCACCATCGTGCCGCCGGTGACCTCCTCGAACGACTTGCGCTCGATGTAGCCCGAGGTGAAGGCGCCATCCAGCGCACGCGGCGCCGGGCAGCAAACGGTGGCGACGTTCTGCGCCCGCAGCGAGGCCCGGTTGGCCGCGCCCCAGGGCAGCGGCTCGCTGTCCTTTTCATTGAGCCACTTCTCGCGGAATACGGTCTCGCCGCCGACATAGAGCGCCAGGTCGTCGCGCATCTTGCTGCGGTGCTGCATGACGAAGCCGTCCATGCCGCCGAAGTGATCGCGGTGGCCGTGGCTGAGGATCAGCCCGTTGATCGCCACCGGATCGATGTCGAGCAGGTCGAAGTTGCGGTTGAGGATCTCCGGCGTGTAGCCGAAGTCGAGCAGGTACTGCGTTGTTGCGCCCGCCTGTACCGAGGAAAGGTGCAGCGACAGCCCCCACTCGGCGGCGATGGTCGTCATCTGGCGCCCCGGCACCCGCCCCACGTGCTCGATAGCCACGTGCGGATGCGTGGCCTTGGGCAGGAAGCGCTCGTAGTGCGAATCGACCACCACGCGCACCGACAGCGAGTCGACCACCGGGGCCTTGAAGGGAGTGACGGCTTGCATGACAAAACCTCCTGCATTGAATGCTGTTGCGGACCGGATAAGGATGAAGGATGCTGCAGCCAGTGGCAAGCGCCCTGGGGCGAATACGCGAACGAGGTCGCGCAGCGCGCTAGCGGCGGCAGTCGCCCGGTGCGATCACCCGCGGGCCCGAGGCGAGGCCGACCGACACCTCGCGCGGCGAAATCACCTTGACCGGGCCCGTGACCGGCGAGCCGAGCGCGCAGCGGCCGGTCTCCACCAGGCGCCCTTTTTGGAGCGCGACCATGCGCAGCGCAAGGCGCGAGGCATCCGGCACCAGCAGCCGCATGCCGCCTGCGACTGCCACCGGCGAGGACAGCGCGAGCTCGATCGTGCCGTAGACGTGATTCGAGAAGCCCGCGAGCGCGGCTACCTCGACCAGATCGCGCCCGCGCCGGCGATAGACCTTGAGCGTGCCGCCGATGTGCGGTGTGATCACGGCGGCGATCTCGGCGCGCCCGTCGCCGTCGAGGTCGGCCACGCCCACCGGATTGAGCCAGCGATTGGCCGTGCCGATCGCGGCCGACTGCGCGCCGATCGCCAGCACGCCTCCGCGCAATCCCACCAGTGCGAGCCTCGAACCGGCATCGCGCCGGCTCACGATCACCAGCAGCTCCGCCGCGCCGCCCGGCGCCAGGCGCACCAGCCGCGGCGCCAGATCCTCGAATACCTCGTTCTCGGGCAACTCGAGCGCAATCGTGCGCCCGCCGTCGGTGGTGGCGGTCACGCGCGCGTATTCGTGCGGGGGCCCCAGCGCGTAGTGGCCGTAGCGCGCGACCGGCGCTTCGTAACGCGCTGCGGCGATCGTCTCCGCGCCTGCCTGCGCCGCGACCAGCAACAGCGGCGCGGCAAGGGCGAGCCACCACATCACGCGCATGGCCCGATGATCCGACCCGCGCCGCGTGTCGGTCGTCGCAGCGCGAGTTCCACGCGCTCGCTCAGGCGAGATGCTTGCGGAAGAACGCGACCGTGCGCTCCCAGGCGAGCTTGGCCGCCGCCTCGACGTAGCGCGGCGTGGAGTTGTTGTGGAAGCCGTGCTGGGTGCCGGGATACGTGTGCATCTCGTGGCGCACGCCCGCGGCCTTGAGCCCCGCCTCGAAGGCCGGCCACATCGAATTGACGCGCTCGTCTTTTTCCGCGTAATGGATCAGCAGCGCCGCCTTGATCTTGGGCACGCTCGCGGTCTCGGTCGCGGCGCCGTAGAACGGTGCGCCCGCCTGCAGGTCCGCGCCGAGTTCGGCCGCCATCCAGTTGACGATGCTGCCGCCCACGCAGAAGCCGGTCGCGCCGAGCTTGCCGCTCGAGAGTTTGTGCGCCTTGAGGAAGCGCGCGCTGTTCGCCATGTCGGTGCGCAGCTTCGCCTGGTCCAGCTTCGTCTGCATGTCGCGGCCCTCGTCGTCGTTGCCCGGATAGCCGCCCACCGGCGCTAGGCCGTCGGGCGCGAGCGCGAGGAATCCTTCGACCGCAAAGCGGCGCGCGATATCCTCGATGTAGGGGTTCATCCCCCGGTTCTCGTGGACGGCGATCACCGCCGGCCAGGGCCCCGCGCCGGCCGGGTGCACGAGGTAGCCGCGCATGGTGCCCGAGTTCCCCCCCGGCGAGGGGTAGGTCACGTATTGCGCCTTGATGCGCGCGTCGGTGGACGCTATCGTCTGCGCGCGCGCGTAGCGCGGCAGCATCGCCTCGGCCATCGCCAGGCCCGACACGCCCGCGACCGTGATGACGCTCGAGCGCGCGAAGAACTCGCGCCGCGTGATGCGCCCGTGGCAATACTCGTCGTACAGATCGAACACACGCTGGTCTATTTCCGCCTGCGTCAGTTCGGGTTGCTGCGCCTCCTGGGTTCCGATCATGGTCCCTCCTCTCGTGAAAGGCGGCATTCTAGCCAGAATAAAGAAACGGGGACAGACCACGTTTTCCAGGGCACGGGTTGGCCCGCGCGCGAAAACGGATCAAACTGGCGGGAGATCCAATCACGGGAGGTGCGATGAGCCACTCAAAGACGGTGCAGACCAGGCGCAGGAAGCACAGGGCGAGGAAGATCCTCGCGGTAGAAACCAAGCGGGCGAAGAAACTGAGGAAGGCGAAGACGGCCGCCGCGGCCGCGCCGAAATCCTCCTAGGGAGGATACGCCGGGCGGAACAAAGCCCAGCCTATCGATTCCTCTTTCCGCGGATCACCGCGGCAATCGTGCCGAGCACGAAAACCACGAGCGCGACCCCGTTCAGCATCCCGCCCCAGCCGCGCCACTCGGGCGAAAGCATCCAATCGCCCGCAAGCCGGACGAACAGCGAGGCATGCAGCAGTGCGAGCGGCGCATAGAAGTAAGGGTGGTACGGCACGGCGACGCGCAGTACCGCGGGGAAAATGATGGGCGCGTGGCCGAATACCATCGAGAACACGAAACCGAGCAGCACCGCGTGCAGCGCCGCATCGTACGCCGCACCGCCAACGTCGAGCCCGCCCGAGGCGAGGATCGACATTGCGCCCACCGCGAGCCAGACATAGCCCGAGAGCAGGCACACGGCGATGAAGCGCACCAGGCCGTTCGCCTTCACCGTGCGCCTCGCAACGTCCTGGCGCATCAGCCACAACGCGAGGCCCGCGAGTCCGAACCCGAGCACCCGCGTTCCGGCGGACCAGTCGAAGAGCGACACCGTGACTCCAAGGAGCAGCCCGGCGAGCAGCAAGGCAAAGACCTTCTTCGCCGTCGGCGAGGGCGGCAGCAAGCGCGACAACTCCAGGCGCTCGCCGGCGATGGTCAGCACGAGGAACGCGATCCACCACGGCACCAACTCATACACCGGGTGTCCGCCCAGCCACAGCAGGTTGCCGACGGTCCAGCAGGCCGCGCCGAGCGCGAGCGTAAGCGTGAACAACTCGCGTTGGCGCAGGGCGATGACCCAGGACGCGGCGAGCATCAGCGCGCTCCCCGCGGTACAAAGCAAAGGCGCCACGGCCGGCGGAGCCGCGAACATCGCGGCCAGCGCACCCAGGCCCGATGTGAGCGGTGCGAGGTACGCCCAGCGCCGGCCCAATGCGACCGCGCGCTCCAGGCTGATCACGGTGCCGAAAAAACCCGACACCATGAGCGGCCCGTGCATGGCGGCAAGCCCTGCGCCGGGCGACGACCAGCCGAGCCGCGCGAGGCCCGCATCGATGCCGACGAACAACGACGCGAAAGCGAGCAGCAGCAGTGGCACCCGCAAGGGTGGTCCGATGTCGCCGGACATTCCCGCCGGTCTCAAGTGGGCCAGCCGAAGGTCTGCTTTGCGGACTCCGACATCCGGTCGGGCGTCCAAAACGGCTCCCAGACGAGTTCGATTTCGACGCCCACGCCATCCGGCGCCAGCGCGGCGACCGCCCTGCGCGCGTTGTCGGTGATCAAATCACCCATCGGGCAGGCCTGGGAGGTCATGGTCATTTCGACACGGATGCGTTCCGGTCCGACGTCGATGCCGTAGACCAGTCCCAGATCGACGATGTTGATGCCGACCTCCGGATCGTCCACAGAACGCAGTGCCTCGCACACCCGTTCCTCGGAAGGCATGATCTGCGCCACGTCGAGGTCTCCCATGCTTCGTTCAAGAGGCGCTAACGATAGCACGCGGGCTGCGCCTGTCCGAGGAGCATCCGCTGCTCGGCTTCAAGCTGGTGCTTCGCATCGCCAAGCTGATAAGCCGGCGCCTGCGCTAACGGCGGCATGGCAACGCCGCCCTACTCTCCGAGATAGGCTTCGCGCACGCGTTGGTCGGTTAGCAGCGCCCCGGCGTCCCCTGCAAGGGTGATGCAGCCGCTCTCCATCACGTAGGCGCGCCCTGCCAGCTCGAGCGCGAGTTTCGCATTCTGTTCCACCAGCAGGATGGTCACGCCCCCGCGCGCGATCGCCTGAATAGTTTCGAACACCTTCTGCACCATGAGCGGCGCGAGTCCCATGCTCGGCTCATCCAGGAGCAACAGCTTGGGCCGGCTCATCAGCGAGCGGCCGATGGCGAGCATCTGCTGCTCGCCGCCGGAAAGCGTGCCGCCGGTCTGATTGCGCCTCTCGTGCAGCCTCGGCATGAGGGCAAAAACCTTTTCCAGGTCCTGTCCGACCTCGCCGTCGCTGCGGTGGTAAGCCCCCATCTCGAGGTTCTCGCGCACCGTGAGACGCCCGAACACGCCGCGCCCCTCCGGCACCAGTGCAAGACCCCGGCGCACCAGCTCGAAAGACGCCAGTCCGGCGGTGCTGTCGCCGCCCAGCCTGATGTCCCCTCGGGAGCGGGGCACCAACGCCGCGATCGCCTTCAGGGTCGTCGTCTTGCCGGCGCCGTTGGCCCCGATCAGGCACACCAATTCCCCCTTGGACACCTGGAGATCGATGCCCTTCACGGCTGCAATACCGCCGTAGTGAACCTCGAGGCCGCGAACCTCAAGCATGCAGCGCGCCTCCCAGGTAGGCCTCGATCACCGTCGGATCCCGCTGCACCCGGGCGGGCGGCCCCTCGGCAATCTTCCTGCCGTAGTCGAGCACGGCGACCCGGTCGCACAGGCCCATCACCAGCTTTACGTCGTGCTCGATCAGGAGAACGGTGACGCCATCGGCGCGGATCGCTTCGAGCAACCCGCGCAAGCTCGCGGTCTCGGTCGCGTTCATGCCGGCCGCTGGCTCGTCCAGCGCGAGCAGCCTGGGCTCGGTGGCGAGCGCACGCGCGATCTCCAGCCGGCGTTGATCGCCATAGGAGAGGTTCCTGGCTGACTCGTCCCTGCGCCCCGCAAGCCCCACGTATTCGAGCAATTCGAGCGAGCGAGCGTGAATCGCGCGCTCCTCTGCGCGCGAGCCCGAATCGCGCAGCACCGCGCCGATCACACCGGTTCGCGTGCGCACATGGCGCCCGACCATGACGTTTTCAACGGCGCTCATGTTGGCGAACAGGCGGATATTCTGGAACGTGCGCGCGATGCCCGCTGCCGCCACGCGGTGCGGTTCGCCTACGGGCAGCGGTGCCCCGTCGAACAGAAATTCGCCCTCATCGGGCCGGTACAGCCCCGTGAGCACATTGAAGAGCGTGGTCTTGCCGGCGCCATTGGGGCCGATCAGGCCGTAGATCTCGCCGCGCTCGATCCCCAGCGATACCTGCATGAGCGCGTCCAGCCCGCCGAAGCGCTTGCCTACGCTACGCGCCTCCAGCAGTGCGCTCATCGCGCGGCCCCGATCAGACTCACGCCGCAAGCTCCCGCTTGACCGATTTCACGACGCAAGCTCCCGCTTGACCGATTTCACGCCGCAAGCTCCCGCTTGACCGATTTCACGACGCAAGCTCGCGCTTGCGTGTGGTCGACGGCCAGATGCCGGCGGGCCGGAACAGCATCACCAGCACCAGCGCGAGGCCGAACAGCAGCATGCGCACAACCTCCGGATCGAACACGATCTTTCCGAACAGCTGCTGCTGCACCGGCACGATGGTGTTGCGGAACACTTCCGGCATCGCCGCGAGCAGCACCGCGCCCAGAATCACACCGGGGATGTGCCCCATGCCGCCCAGGACCACCATGCACAGCACGACCACCGATTCCATCAGGATGAAGCTCTCCGGGCTGACGAAACCCTGAAACCCGGCGAACAGGCCTCCCGCGATGCCGCCGAAGCTCGCTCCCATCGCGAAAGCGAGCAGCTTGATGTTGCGGGTGTTGATGCCCATCGCCCTGGCCGCGACCTCGTCCTCCCGGATCGCCACCCACGCCCTGCCGATGCGCGAATTTTCCAGCCGCAGACTGACGAAAATCACCAGCAGCGCGAGCGCGAGAAAGAGATAGTAATAAAGGTGCACCGACGGAACGTCGATGCCGAGGACCTCGACAGGCCTGGCCAGCGAAAAATTGCTGAATGAAATCGGATCGATCCTGTTCACGCCCTGCGGGCCGTTGGTGATGTTCACCGGCGCGTTGAGATTGTTGAGAAAGATCCGGATGATCTCCCCGAAGCCCAGTGTGACGATGGCGAGGTAGTCGCCGCGCAGCTTGAGCGTCGGCGCACCGAGCAGCACCCCGAAGACACCGGCCACACCGGCCCCCATCGGCAACACCAGCCACACCGGCAGGTGAATTCCGAAATGCGGTGAGGCGAGCAGCGCGTAGGTGTAGGCACCGACGGCGTAGAAGGCGATGTAGCCCAGATCGAGCAGGCCCGCGAACCCGACCACGATGTTCAGGCCGAGCGCGAGCATCACGTACAGCAGCGCGAAATCGATGATGCGCACCCAGCCGCGGCCGCCCACGGCGCCGGCCACGAACGGCAGCACTGCGAGCGCGACCGCGATGAGCGCCACCCCCAGCCACCTGGCGCGCGGATCCCGCTTCGCGGTCTCCACCCAGTCGCCCAGATCCTTCGCGGCCCAGCTCACGCCCGCTCCGCCACCCGCTCGCCCATCAGGCCCGAGGGCCGGAATACGAGCACCATGATCAACACGAAGAACGCAAACACGTCCTGGTAGTTGCTGCCCATGAACCCGCCGGTGAGATCGCCGATGTAGCCCGCCCCTAGGCTTTCGATGAGTCCGAGCAGCAATCCGCCCGCCACCGCGCCGCCGAGGTTGCCGATGCCGCCGAGTACCGCCGCGGTGAAAGCCTTCAGCCCCAGCACAAACCCCATGTAGTAATGCGCGATCGAGTAGTTGGCGGCCACCATGACCCCCGCCACCGCGGCCAGTGCGGACCCGATGACGAACGTGATCGAAATGATGGCATTGATGTTGACGCCCATCAGCCCGGCTACCGACTGGTTCTCGGCGGTGGCGCGCATCGCGCGCCCGAGCTTGGTGCGGTGTACCAGAAACATCAGCCCCGCCATGATCGCCATCGCGACGACGATGATCACCACCTGCACCGGCGTCATGGTCGCGCCGAACACCTGGAACGGCTCGGTCGACACGTAGGCCGGAAAGCTATGGTAACTGCGTCCCCACACGACCATGGCGATGTTCTGCAGCAGGATGGACACGCCGATCGCCGTGATGAGCGGCGCCAGGCGCGGCGCAAAGCGCAGCGGCCGGTAGGCCACTCGCTCGATCGTATAGCCCAGCGCCATGCACACGGGAATCGCCGCGAGCGTAGACAGCAGCAGCACGATCGGCCCTGGAAGCCCCGGCAGCACGCTCTGCAGCAGGCGCGCTGCGCTGAGCGTGCTCAGCGCGCCGATCATGACCACCTCGCCGTGGGCGAAATTGATGAGGCCCAGCACGCCGTAGACCATGGTGTAGCCGAGCGCCACCAATGCGTAAACGCTGCCGAGCACCAGCCCGTTGAGGATCTGCTGAAGCAGGATTTCGAAGTCCACGGCGCTCATTGAACCACAAATGAAAAACGGCACCCGAAGTATTGGGTGCCGTCGCGCAGCGTGTCGCAGCTATTTCTTCGCGGCGTCGGCCTTGGGCGCTTCGGCCTTGGGCGCTTCGGCGGCCGCGGGCGCCGCGCCACCGACCACCTCCAGCACATTCAGCTTGCCTTCCCTGGTCTCGTACATGGTGATGGCGCCGTTCTTGACGTCGCCCTTGTCGTCGAATTCGATCCTGCCGGTAACCCCCAGATACGACGTCTTGGGCAGTTCGGTGATGTAGACGGCCGGATCGGCCGACTTGGCGCGCTTCATCGCGTCGACGATCACGGCGACCGCGTCGTAACTGTAGGGCGAGTAGATCTGTACCTCGCTGTTGAAGCGCTTCTTGTAGCGTTCCGAAAAGGTCTTGTCAGTCATCCGCTCGAGCGGAAGACCGGCCTGAGTGCAGTAGAAACCTTCAGCCGCATCGCCGGCAAGCTTGATGAACTCCGGCGTGCAGGCGCCGTCGCCGGACATGAACTTGGCCTTGAGCCCGAGTTGCTTCATCTGCTTGGCCATAGGACCGGCTTGCGCGTCCATGCCGCCGTAGAACACGGCATCGGGCCGCCTGCCCTTGATCTTGGTCAAGATGGCTCTGAAGTCGGTTGCGTCGTTCTTGGTGAACTCTCTCGCGACTATCTTGACGCCGCCCGCCTTCGCGGCCTTTTCGACTTCGTCGGCCAGTCCCTGCCCGTAGGCGGTGCGATCGTCGATGATCGCGACGGTCTTGGCGCCGAGTTTGTGCACCGCGAACTCACCCACCACCTTGCCCTGCTGGATGTCGTTCGCCATCACCCGCATCGCGGTCTTGAAACCCTGCTGCGTATAAGTCGGATTGGTGGCTGAAGGCGAGATCTGGGGAATGCCGGCGTCGGCGTAGATTTTCGAGGCCGGGATGGTGGTTCCGGAATTCAGGTGCCCGACGACGCCATTCACCTTTGCATCGACCAGTTTTTGCGCCACCACCGTGCCGGTCTTCGGATCGGCCTGGTCGTCTTCGCCGATGAGTTCGATCTTGAGCTTCTTGCCTTCGATCATGACGCCCTTGGCGTTGAGTTCCTCCACGGCGAGCCGCGCGCCGTTCTCGTTGTCCTTGCCCAGGTGGGCGATGTTGCCGGTCAGCGGCGCGACATGGCCGATCTTGATCGCCAGTTCGGGCGGCGGCGCGGCTTTTTGCGGCGCCGGGGGCGGTGGTGCTTCCTTGCCGCAGCCTGAAAGCCCGAATGCAGCCAGCGCAGCGAGCGTGCACGAAACGACGTGTGAGCGGTTCATGGAAGACTCCCTCCCTAGTAAGGACGGCTGATTATCCGTTTCGCACTCCAGAATGTCAATTTGCACAACCTGTATTTTCTTAGCCGAATCACAGTCTTACAGCTCTGCCAGCAGCACCTCCAGATCTGGAACCGGCGCGCGGCACGTGGCGCCTTCGCATACCCAGGCTTGCACGCGGTCGGTGACAGGCTTCGCCAGCGCGGGCGGCACGGGCGACACCCCGGGCGCAATCGCGACCACCATGGTGGCGGGCAGATAGCGCGCGCCAAGCGCACGCCGCCAGCGCTCGAGCTCCGGTTGCGCGCCACGCAAAATGACGGTGCGCGTGGGCGCCAGGTTTTCCTCCAGCGCCATGAGCAGACTCGCGTGAGCACCCGGCTGGCTGGACATCGCGGGATAGAAGAACGCCAGCGCGCGCTCGGCGGCCTGCGCGTAGCGCGGCTCGCCAGTGAGACAGGACAGCCGCTGCAGCGCGAGCGCGGCCACGCCGTTTCCCGAGGGCGTGGCGTTGTCGTGGCCGAGCTTGCTGCGATGGATCAGGCGCTCGTGGTCGTGGCTGGTGAAATAGAACGCCCCGTTCTGCCTGTCCTCGAAGTGCTCGAGCAGCGCATCCGCAAGCTGCCCCGCGAATTCCAGGATGTCGGGCCGGAAATCCGCCTGCAGCAGTTCGATCGCCGCGGCGAGCAGGAAGGCGTGGTCGTCGAGGTAGGCGTTGAGGTGCGCGCGCCCGTCCTTGAAGGTGGCGAGCAGCCGGCCATCCCGCCAGAGGGTGGCGCGAATGAATCCGAGCGCGCGTCGCGCCGATTCGATCCATTCCGTGCGGCCGAACGCGGCGCCTGCACGCGCCATGCCGCTGATCATGAGGGCGTTCCAGCTGGTGAGGATCTTTTCGTCGCGCCCGGGGCGCACGCGTCCCGCGCGCGCCGCGACCAGCTTCGAGCGGGCCGATTCGAGCAATGCCGCACAGCGCTCTTCGCCGTGGCCGAGGCGTTGCGCCACGATGGCCAGAGGACAGGTCACGCGCAGGTGCCAGTGGGTGCCTTCGAAATTGGCCGGCCCGTCGAGGCCCCAGTGCAGCCCCGCCGCCGCGAACTCGTCGGCCGACAGCAGTGCCTGCACCTCCCCGGCCGTCCAGACGTAGAACTTGCCCTCCTCGTGCTCGGAGTCAGCATCGAGGCTCGAGTAGTAGCCGCCGGCCCCGTCCCCGCCCCGCTGATCCTGCATCTCGCGCATCACCCACCCCGCGGTCTGCGCCGCGACGCGCGCATACAGTGGCGAGCGGGTCGCAGTCCAGGCATCGGCAAGCAACGCAAGCAGCGGGCCGTTGTCGTAGAGCATTTTTTCGAAGTGCGGAATCATCCACTCGGCGTCGACCGAGTAGCGGCAGAAGCCGCCGCCCAACTGGTCGTAGATGCCGCCCAGCGCCATTTGCTCGAGGGTGTGTGCGGCGATGTGCAGCGCCTCTCCATCACCGCCGGCCGCGTAGCGCCGCAAACACAACTGCAGTTCGGCCGGATGCGGGAATTTCGGTGCGCCGCCGAAGCCGCCATAGCGCGGATCGAAGCTCGACTTGCTCGAGGCAAGCGCGTCTTCGATAGGCGCCGCGGAGAACCCGGCGCGTTGTCCGCCACCCTTGGGTTCGATGCGCGCAAACGCCTCCAGCAGGGCTTCGTTCTGGCGCCCGATTTCCGCCTGGCGTTCGCGGTAGATCGAGACGACGTTCCCGAGCAACTCGGGGAAACTGGTCATTCCGTAACGCGGCTCCTTCGGAAAATAGGTGCCGGCGAAAAAGGGCAGCTGATCCGGCGTCAGGAACACCGTAAGCGGCCAGCCTCCGGGGCGCTGCGCCAGCATCTGATGCGCCAGTTGATAGATCTGGTCCAGATCGGGACGCTCCTCGCGGTCCACCTTGATGTTGACGAACAGCCGGTTCATCAGCGCCGCCACGTCGGGGTCCTCGAAGGACTCGTGCGCCATGACATGGCACCAGTGGCAGGCCGAGTAGCCGATCGACAGCAGGACAGGCCTGTCTTCGTTCTTCGCGCGCGCGAGCGCTTCTTCGCCCCACGGATACCAGTCGACGGGGTTGTCCTTGTGCTGCTGCAGATACGGCGAGGTCTCGCCGGCAAGTCGGTTGGACATCGGAAGCACCACCGAGGGGGAAGAGTGGGGGCGATTATCCCTCGCCGCGGCGCGACGGATCTACCGCGACGGCGGTAGGGCCATTGCGTTGCCGGGGCGTCAGCACGTCGTCGGGCACGGGGGTCGCTCGTGTCGACGGATCCGGCCCCGCTCAGCCAGACCGCCTTTCACGGTTCATCGGCGAAGGCTAGAATGGCCTCTCTCCGTCGAGTCCAGGCGCCGTGAGCACCCAAACCAGCCCCGAGGCAGTCCGCAGGATTCTAGACCAGAGCACGTCGCGTGCCGAAGTCGAGCAGCTTCTGCAGCGCCTGTCGGAGGCCGAAAAGGCGGATCTCGTCCTTCAGCTTGCCGAGGACGCGCGTCGCAAGACGCTGTTCGTGGACATCGCCAACAGGGTTTCCGACAGCCTGTCACTGGACGTCCTGTTCCCCCGCCTGATGGAAGTGGTGACCGAAATGCTCGACGCGGACCGCAGCTCCCTGTTTCTCCATGACCCGGAGACCGGCGAGTTGTTTTCCCGCGTGATGCAAGGCAGCGTTATGGGCGAGGTGCGCTTTGGGGCCACGCTCGGCATCGCCGGCTCGGTGTTTGCGAGCGGAAGCGGGGAGATCATCGCCGACGCCTATGCCGATTCCCGCTTCAACCGCGATATGGACCGGCGCACCGGGTACCGTACGCGCAACATCCTGTGCGTTCCCATCCGCAACAGGAAGCAAGAGGTGATCGGCATCACCCAGGCGCTCAACAAGCGCGGGGGCGATTTCGACGCCGAGGATATGCAGCTGCTCGAGGCGCTGTCGCATCAGGCGGCCTCGGCGCTCGAGAACGCCCGGATATTCGAGAAAGTGGAGCGCGCGCAGCGCGAGGAGTTGCTGCTGCTCGAAGTGGTGAGCTCCATCGCCTCCGAAATCTTCCTTGAGCCGCTGCTGCAGAAGATCATCGACGCGGCGACGCTGCTTCTGGAAGCCGACCGCGGTTCGCTGTTTCTGTACGACCCGGCGCGGGGCGAGCTGTATTCCCGCGTCGCCGGCGGCGCGACGATCAAGGAAATCCGGTTCCCCAGCAACGCCGGGATCGCCGGCGAATGCTTCACCGCAGGCGCGCCGGTCAACATACCCGACGCCTACGCCGACTCGCGATTCAATCCGGAGGTCGACAGGCGCACCGGGTACGAGACCAACAACATGCTGTGCATGCCCATCACCACCCATCACGGCACCAGGGTCGGCGTGATGCAGATCCTCAACAAGAGGGCCGGATCCTTCGACCCCGGCGACGAGAAACGCCTGGTCGCGCTGTGCGCGCAGGCTGCGGTATCGATAGAGAATGCCCAGCTGTTCGAGCAGGTGAACGCGGCCCGCAACTACAACGAAGGCATCCTGCGCAGCATGAGCAACGGCGTGGTCACGATGGACGCTTCGTGGACGATCACCAAGGTGAACCAGGCGGCGGTCCGTATCCTGCGCCGGGCCGAGGAGGACCTGCAGGGGAAAACGCCGCACGCAGTCCTCGGCGAGCGCAACGCCTGGATCCTCAAGAGCCTGGAAAAAGTCCGCTCATCGGGCAAGACCGACATCACGGTGGACACCGACTTGCTGCTGGACAATCGCGAGGCGGTTTCGATCAACATGAGCACCGTGCCGCTGGTCACCGCCCAGGACCAGCCGGTCGGCTACATGCTGGTGATGGAGGACATCAGCAGGGAAAAACGGCTGCGCAACACCATGTCGCGCTACATGAGCAAGGCCGTGGTCGACCAGTTGATCGAAGGCGGAGAGAAGGTGCTGGAGGCCTCGGGCCGCGAGGTCAGCGTGCTGTTCTCCGATATCCGGGGCTTCACCACCATCTCCGAGCGCCTGGGCGCCCGCGAGACGGTCGCGCTGCTCAACGAATACTTCACCGACATGGTCGACATCGTATTCGCCCACAACGGCATCCTGGACAAATACATCGGCGACATGATCATGGCCGTGTTCGGGTCGGTGATGGCGCGCGATCACGACGCCGACGATTCGGTGACGGTCGGCAATACGATGATGGTGGGCCTGCGCGAGCTGAACGCGCGCAGGCTGAAGACCGACCGCGAAGCTATCCGCATCGGGGTGGGAATCAGTACCGGGCACGTGGTGGTAGGCAACATCGGCTCGCCCAAACGCCTCGAATACACGGTGATTGGGGACCGCGTGAACCTGGCCGAGCGTCTCGAGGCGGCCAACAAGTATTACGGCACCGGCGTCCTGATATGCGAGCATACGGCGGCCAAGCTGCGGCGACCCGTTACGCTGCGGGAGATCGATTTCATACGCGTGCGCGGCTTGATGCGGCCGCTTGCGGTCTACGAAGCGCTGGATCACCACACTGAAGAGAGCTTCGTGCATCGCGCCGAGGTTCTGGCGGCGTACGCCGAGGGTCTGCGGCTGTACCGGATGCGCGACTGGGCGCGCGCGGCGAGTTGCTTCCGCACCGCGTCCCTGGCCAATCCGGACGACAGGCCTTCGCGCGTTTTCTGGGAACGTTGCCTGCAATACGTCGAGACGCCGCCGTCGGATAGCTGGGATGGCGTCTGGACGGTGACGAACATCTGACCGTCCTTGGAGCCGCCGACAGCGTGAACGTCCGCGGCCTGACTTGGGGAAATGAGGGGGCCGTGCCCCACTCATATCGTCAGGCGGTCTCAATCCTCGTTTAATCCGTACCGCTCGACGAACCCTTTGGGGTCGAGCGCCGGGCCCCTGTAATCGGCCTGCATGTAGTCGCAGCCGAGTTCCTTGAGCCGGCCCGCGGCCGCGTCGTCCGCAACGCCGACGGCAACAACGTCCAGTCTCAGGTGGTGGGCAAGCTCGATCAGCGACTGCAGGATGCGCTCGGACTTCTGAACGTCTGCCAGATCGCTCGCGGCAGCGACGTCGATCTTGATTTCCTGAAACGGCAGGGTCGCAAGCCAAAACAGAGACGAAAGCGCCTGGCCCGCGTCGTCGATCGACAGCTTCACGCCGAGCGCCTTCAGCCGCACCAGTGTTTCCCGCGCCGCGGCATCTGCGCGCAACACCGAAGTCTCCCCGATCTCGATGACGAGCCTGCCCGGCCTCAGACTCCAGGTGCGCAGCGCGCGTTCGACGACTTCGGGAAGCTCCGTGTGCAGCAGCACACGCCCTGGAATGTTGACGCCGATGCGCAAATCCAGCCCGGCGCTGTAGCGGAACTCCGAAACGTTTCGCAGCGCCCGATTCAGTATCGAAGAAACCAGTTCGGTGACCACGCCTGCCGATTCGGCCGCCGCAAAAGCGTCCTCCGCCGGGACCACGCCCAGTTTGGCGTCGCGCCCGCGCAGCAGGCTATCGGCCCCCATGATCTGTCCGAGGCGCAGATCGTACTGCGGCTGGAACAGCAGTTCGAGCGCGTCCTCCGCAACCGCCGTGCGCAGCCGGTTCTCGTACATGAACCGCGCCTGCCCCGGATTCTCCCGGTCTCCCGCGTACACCGCGATCCGGCCCGCAATGTCCCGCGCGGCAACGCACGCGCTCTTGGCCCGCTGCACCAGGGACTCGGCCTCATCGCCGTGGTCCGGATACATGGCGATCCCGATCGCGGGGCGCGTGTAGATCTCTTCCTCGCCCATCCAAAGCGGCGCGGCAACCACGCGCAGGATCTTCTCCGCCGCAAGCAGCGCCACGGCTGGACCCTCGACGGTCGACAGTACGCAGGCGATGTCGTCCGGACCCATGTCGCCGACCAGATCATCCGGGCGGAGCACGTCTGCGCGCAGCGACGCGGCGATCCGGGCACGCACGGCGTCGCCGACCTGGTATCCCCACAGGGCGTTGATCTGCCCCATCACCCCGCACTTCATCAGCAGCACGGCCAGATTCCGGCCGTCGGCGCGCCGTTCCGCGACGCGGCCGCGCAGCGCCTCCAGAAACGGGATTTCGGCGGCCGGCGAGCCGCGTGCCGCCGGCTCGGCAGAGTCCGCCTCGCTCACAGGAAGAGCTCGCGCGGATCGATCTTCACGCTGTCGTACTCCAGTGTGCGCTGGATCCGGTACGGCTCGTCGGGTCCGACTTTCGGCTCCTTCATCAGGTCGAGCATCTTGTACGGAATGAGCGGGTTGCCCTTGGCGTCCTTGACGACCATGATGCGCGGCTGCAACCGGCGCACCATGTTCTGGGCGATCACGACCGCGACCTCGCCGCTGTTGAGTTCGACCACGCTTCCCACCGGGAAAACGCCTATGCACTGTATGAACTGCTCGACCAGTGCCGGGTGGAACTGCTTGCCGCGCCCCTTGTAGATGATGCTCAGCGCATTTGCAGGCGATATGTTCTCCCCGAACGGGGGCGGCGCCGTGAGCGTGTCGTATGCATCGACGATCCCCGCGATCAAGCCTGATAGAGCGATCGCGTCGCCGCGCAGTCCGCGCGGGTA
>MEQZ01000015.1:0-6579 GCA_001770425.1 Betaproteobacteria bacterium RIFCSPLOWO2_02_FULL_65_20
CTCGATCGACTGGCTTTGCCTGCCCCGCTTCGATTCGCCGGCGTGCTTCGCCGCGCTGTTGGGCGAACCAAGCCATGGTCGCTGGCTGCTGGCGCCGTCCGACCCGGTGCAACGCACGCGGCGTCGCTACCGTGAGGCGACCCTGATCCTGGAAACCGAATTCGAAACCCGGACCGGCGCGGTGCGCATAACCGACTGCATGCCTATCGGCAAGGACCAGTATGCGCGGGTACTGCGCATCGTCGAGGGCCTTGCCGGAGAGGTCGCGATGCGCATGGAGCTGATCATCCGGTTTGAATACGGATCAGTGGTTCCCTGGGTGCGGCGATCGGGACAAAAATTGATTGCGACAGCAGGTCCGGACACGCTGGAACTGCGCACGCCTGTGCGCATCCATGGCGAAGACTTGACTACGCGCGCCGCATTTGTCGTGCGGCAGGGCGAGCGCGTTCCGTTCGTGCTCAGCCACCGCGCCTCGCACCTGCGCGCCCGCGCGGCTATCGTTGCCGAGGCGGCGCTCGACGCAACGCAGAAATGGTGGCGCGGCTGGTCGGCGCGCTGCACCTACGCCGGGTCCTGGCGCGAGCCGGTGCTGCGCTCCCTCATCACGCTCAAGGCTCTCACCTACCAGCCCACCGGCGGCATCGTCGCTGCGCCCACCACCTCGCTGCCAGAGCAGCTCGGCGGGGTGCGCAACTGGGACTACCGCTACTGCTGGCTGCGCGATGCCAATTTCACGCTGGTCGCGCTGCTGTACGCCGGCTATCGCGATGAAGCGAAAGCCTGGCGCGCGTGGCTGCTGCGTGCGGTGGCAGGACGGCCGCAGGATCTGCAGATCCTCTACGGCATATCCGGGGAGCGGCGGCTGCCCGAAGCGGAAATCCCCTGGCTCCCTGGTTACGAAGACTCGACGCCGGTGCGCATCGGCAATGCTGCCAGCAACCAGTACCAGCTCGATGTCTACGGCGAGGTGCTGGATACGTTTCACCTGACGCGCGCAGCCGGCGTGGCAACGCAAACCCGCGCCTGGGACGTGCATAAAGTCGTGCTGGACTTCCTCGAGTCGAACTGGGAGCGGCCCGACGAAGGCATCTGGGAAGTGCGCGGTCCGCGGCGCCACTTCACCCATTCCAAGGTGATGGCCTGGGTCGCATTCGACAGAGCTGTGAAAGCGGTCGAACGCTTCGGACTGAGCGGCGAACTCGAACGCTGGCGCGCGCTACGCGAGAAAGTTCACGAGCAGGTCTGCCGCGAGGGCTTCGACGCGCAGCGCAATACCTTCGTCCAGCACTACGGTTCGAAGAATCTGGACGCGAGCCTGCTTATGATTCCCATGGTGGGATTCCTGCCGGCCCAGGACCCGCGCATGCGCGGAACCGTCGAGGCCATCAGGTCCGAACTCGCGGTCGACGGCCTGATCCGGCGGTACTCGACCACCGAAGCCATAGACGGGCTGCCGCCCGGCGAAGGCGCGTTCCTGCCCTGTTCGTTCTGGCTCGCCGACAATCTGGCGATGGCTGGCCGGCACGACGAAGCTAAAGCGCTGTTCGAACGGCTGCTGTCCCTGCGCAACGACGTCGGCCTCATCTCCGAGGCGTATGACACTGAGCAGCGGCGCCTGGTCGGCAACTTTCCCCAGGCGATGACGCATGTCGCGCTGATCAACACCGCACGCAATCTTTCGGTGCCGCGCGCATCCTCCGACCGCCGGGCGCAGCGGCGGCCCTAGCCTGCCCGGCCATCATCCGGCGAGCGTCGCGCGATGCCCGCGAAAACGGGAAGCGGCAATGCTCGATCAGGCAAGGGATCAGCGCAGCGACGTCACCCAGATCGCCGCGAGGATGGCCGACGAGATCACCCCGCTGACGATTCCACCGATGCCGCAGATCAGACGTGAAGCCATTCCGAGCACCGGCAGCGTGAGCACCATTGGTGCGAAACCCCGGCTTGGGCATTACGGAATCGTATAGATCGCACGGTACTTGCCGTTGTTCAACATGTCGTTCGCATCGGTGCCATAACCCACCAGGATCTGCGTACCCGACAGGCCGCGGGTGTCGAGTCCGACGAACACCGGGAACGACCGCTGGGTGAGCGTTCCGGTCATGCGCGACGGTATGGCACCGCCGGTGAAACTCACCCATCCCTGGCCATTGTTCAAATACAGCGATCCGTCGGGTAGCTGCGCAGCGACGAAATAGGCCCCTGCCCTGGAATCGTCCAGGCTCGCGGGCAGCACGTCTGCCACCAAGGTCATGGCCTCGGCAGTGCCGTCGCCGCGGCCGCCGATCTGCCAGTCCGCGCCTGAACCCGGTGCGGACACGGTGACCAGCAGCAACGCGCTGTTGCCGCCTGCGTCCGTGACGGTGACGGTCGCCGAACCCGGGGCAATGCCGGTGAGTTTGATCGACGTGGCACTGGCGAACTGCAGGTCGAACGCGCGGCTGCCGCTCCAGCCGGCGCTAACAATGGATCCGCTGTTCCCGGACATCGTCAGGGTTATGCTGCGGCCGACCGTCAGATTGGGCTGAGCGGGTAGAAACGACATGGGGGGAACAGCCGGATCTGGGTCGAACACGATCACCGTGTAGTCGAAATTCCGCGGCTGTCCGCCGATTCGTGCGCCGTTGATGACGACCCGGTAGGACGTGTCTGACAAGGGCTTCGGAAGAACCGTGGCGGCAGAGGTATCGCGATTGTCGACCACCCAGACCAGCGCATTCTCGCCGTACCCGTTGGCGTCGCTGGCGTTGATCTCGAACCGCACGGACACGGGTTGCCCGTCGCGCGTCACGGTAACCGTAGCCGCAGAGAAATCCGCGTCCGGATAGGAGAACGACCAGCGGGCAGGCACCAGGTCGTAGGGCACATGGCCCTGGGGCGGCCAGGCGACAAAGTCGTCGCGCACGGCCGGACGCACGCCGCCGAAGTTGCCGTCCTGCACCCACAGCGCATTGGTGTTGTAGCCGCCATTCGGCGCGTCGGTCACGTCGCCGGTTCCCATCAGCTGGGTCTGGGGATAGAGCAACCAGCGGCGGTGGCCGACAATCGCGTTATTGGTTCCATCGTCATCCATGTAGCCCTTGACCGCGTCCGGGCCGGTGTTGCCGAGCGCGAGATTGGACTTGCCCGCGGCTTCGTAACCGTTGGCCGTGTAGCAGCGCCAGCTGCTCGGAGGAAAATGACTGAGCTGGCCGTTGGCACTGAACATCAGCGCGGCCTGCTGGTCATCGGCAGAAAAACCTGAATCCATGGAAACGGCCGCCGGCAGGCCGGCCAGGGCGCGGAAGAAATTGATCTGCTGACGGGTCGCTTCGCGGTAATCGGCGCCGATGGAGCCTGCCTGGCAACCGGCCACGCTTCCGCTCCAGTCGCTGGGCACCAGATTCGCCGCCTTGTAAAGCCGGTAGAACCGGGCCACCGCGGCCCGGTCGCTGGTGCTGACTGTCAGCCCGGACGCCGCGAACCTGCCCTCACCCTTGGGAAGACCGCTGACGTCAGTGGGCGCCCGCGGCGGATCGCCGAGGAGCAGCTGGATGGGATTTGCGAGGTGGGCCGCCTCGTCGGCAACTGCGCGCGATGCAACGATCAGGCACAGGGAACAGACGATAACGAAAGCACGGATAAGGGCCATGAGTGCTCGCTCAGGCATATGGGACCTCTTTTGCCTTGGAAGTGGACAAGTTCTCGAGAAACCGCTCCAGCCGCTCCACGCCCTGCTCCAGGCGCGCAGCGCGCGCACAGCGTCACGCGCAACGAGCGGAAAGGTGCCCGGTTTCACGTTTTCACCCCCGCAGCCAGTCGGCAATCCGCCGGTCTTCCTCGGTCACGCCGTTCATCATTCATCCCCTGAACCAGAGTTTACCCCGCCTGAGTCTGGCGACGAGACTAGAATGCCGGGACGCTGTTGGACCAAAGCACTTTCGGCGGTACGAAGAATACACGGTGGTAGACATCATGAAACGCTACGCGCGCAGGGAGGACCTCGGTCTCACCAAGGGCGAATTCGCCACCCTCAAGCGCCTGTCCTCGCCGCAGAAGATCCAGGACTTCCTCTCCGCGTGGCCGCAGAACTTCGAGCCCGGCGGCCAGACCTGCCTTTCGGTGCGCGAGGTGCTGCGCCAGCGCCGCGCGCATTGCATCGAGGCGGCCATGGTGGCGGCGCTCGCGCTCTGGGTGCAAGGGGAACCGCCCCTGCTGCTCGACCTCAAGGCCTCGAGGGACTACGACCACGTGGTCGCGGTATTCCGTCGCGGCGGCCACTGGGGCGCGATTTCCAAGACCAATCCCTCGGTGCTGCGCTACCGCGACCCGGTGTACCGAACGCTGCGCGAGCTGGCGATGTCCTACTTTCACGAATACGCCAACAAGCGCCATCAGAAGACGCTGCGCAGCTGGGCGGGTCCCTTCGACCTGCGGCGCATGGACCCGAAGTTGTGGGTCACGAACGAGAAGAGTTGCTGGGAAGTCGGCTACCGGCTGGACGCGCTGCGGCACTGGCCGCTGGTCACCAAGAGGCAGACCAAGCTGCTGCGGCTGCGCGATCATGTCGAGCGCAAGGCCGGAAAGGTGCGGCAGCATAAGCCGCCGCGGGCACGATAGACTCTTTTAACTCAGGTGTGTCCGGCGTTGGCGGAGAATTTGGGTTTATTTTGGTCTCCCGATTTTTCGCCGTTGCGCTCGCGCAACCGCGCAAAATCGGGAGATGGATAACGGCAAAACGAGCGCCCGCTCGCCCGGCTCAGCCAGAACTCAATAGCGCAGTTCGACCGCCTGCGCCGCGACGGTGTTGAGGCAATCGAGCGGACCCTGGATCGCGCTGCGCCGGTGATAGAACGCGAGTGCCCTCAAGCCCCCGAGTTCCTCTCCGCCGCCGGCACGTCCGGGCCCGCCGTGCAGGCACTGGGGCATGACGTTGCCGTGCCCGGTGTGCATCGAGCCGATGGCCGCGTTCACGGCCAGCACCCGGCCGTGGCTTTCGGCGAGTTCCACCGCCGCCTGAGCCAGAAACTGCGCATCGGCGCTGAAAACGGAGGCGACCAGCGAACCCTGGCCGAGCCGCGCAATCGCGAACGCCTGCTCGGCGCTCGCATACGGCACCACGGTCGCCACCGGACCGAACACCTCGATGTCGTGGACCGCGCGCGCGCCCGGCGCATCGCTGCAGCCGAGCAAGGTCGACGGCACGAATGCCGCGATCGCGGCGTCGGCGTCGAGCGGCTTGAAATCCGGGCCGCCGTCGTAGACCACCGAGGCTTCCCGTTTCAGCGCTGCGATGCCCTCGGCCGCGGCCTGCTGCTGGGCTTTGCTCACCAGCGGGCCCATGCGCACATCCTTGTTCCGGGGATTGCCGACGACCGTCTTGGCAAGCTTGGCGCGGATCGCCTCCTCCACCGCGGATCGCTGCGCGGCCGGCACGAGAATGCGGCGGATCGCGGTGCATTTCTGACCGGCCTTGACGGTCATCTCGCGCACCACCTCGCGCACCAGCAGATCGAATTCCGGCGTGCCGGGCTTGGCCTCCGGTCCGAGCAGCGCCGCGTTCAGGCTGTCGGCCTCCACGTTCACCCGCGTGGAATGGCGCAGCACCGCCGCATGGCCGCGGATGCGCAGCGCGGTCTCGGCCGAGCCGGTGAACGAGACCACATCGGCGCCGGTCACGTGATCGAGCAGGTCGCCTGCGCTGCCGCAGACGATGGACAGCGCGCCCTCGGGCAGCACGCCGGCCTTGACCACATCCTCAACCATGCGCTGGGTCAGCCACGCCGTGGCCGTCGCCGGTTTGGCGAACACGGGCACCCCGGACAAGAGCGCGGGCGCGGCCTTTTCCCACAGTCCCCAGGCCGGAAAGTTGAATGCGTTGATCAGGATCGCCGCGCCCCGCAGGGGCTGGGATATGTGCAGCGACTGGAACGCTTCGTCCTTGGCCAGACGCACGAGCTCCCCGTCCTTCAGATAGCGCGCGCCGCCCAGTGCTGCGCCCGCGCGCGCGTAGTACTTGAGCGTGAAAATCGCGCCGTCGATATCGATCGAAGCGTCGGATTCGGGCGAACCGGAGTTCACCAGCGCGATTTCGAAATAGGCTGCGCGGTTCGCCGACAGCACATCCGCGATTCTTGTGAGCAGCGCTGCGCGCTCGGCGTACCCGAGCGCGCGCAGCCCGGGCCCGCCGGTGCCGCGCGCATGGCCTAGCGCGGCTGCGAAATCGACGCCGTCAGTGGATGCGCGCGCGATCTCCGTGCCCAATACCGGATCGTGCAGCGCGGTGCCCGTTCCGCGCCCTTCGGTCCAGCGACCGCTAACGTAATTAGACAGCTTCATGCCTTGCTTCCTCCTGAATCAGGGTGTTGCTATATCGGATACTACTTGGTCGCGGTGGACCGCTATTGCGGCGTGCATCCCAGAAAGCGCTCGGCGTTGTCTCGAACGATGGCGCGCGTCGTCCCTGCATCGAGCCCGGCGCGGCCGATGGTGCCGATCGGATCGGGATCCCCCAGGTTGAAGGGGTAGTCGCTGCCGACTACGATCTGCGATGCGCCGAAGCTGTGGATGATATGCGCGAGCGCCGCCGGGTCGAAC
>MEQZ01000015.1:6603-9813 GCA_001770425.1 Betaproteobacteria bacterium RIFCSPLOWO2_02_FULL_65_20
TTTGCGTAAACCCCGGGTGATCGCGGTATCGCTTCTTTCATCTTCGGCGTCACTTCCCACGCGCGCGTCATGCGCGGCACCAGGAACGAGAACACCCCGCCGCCGTGGCTGAACGCGATGCGCAGGTCCGGGTGCCGCTCCGCGATTCCGCCGGGGATCATCGACGCCGCGGCCAGGCCGATATCTCCGGGGAAACAGATCACCTGCTCGGCGACGCCGCCGACGACCCGGTCCTGCCCCGCCGGCCTCAGCGGGTGCACGAAAATCGCCGCGCCCATTTTCTCCACCGCCGCGAAGAACGGCTCGAAGCGTGCGTCGCCGATGGACACGCCGTTGACGTGGCTGGCGATCTCGACACCCGGAAACTTCAGCTCATTGACGACGTAGTCCAATTCGCGCAACGCGAGGTCCATGTCCTGCAGGGGCACCGCGCCCAGCCCCATGAAGCGGGCCGGACGCCGCGTGACCATCTCGGCGATCTGGTCGTTGAGGTAGCGGATCAGCACCTGCGCATCGGCGTAAGGCAACCAGTACGACAGCAGCTCCGGCATGGGCGAGAGGCACTGCACGCCAATCGCGCCCTTGTCCATATCGCTGATCCGCTCTTCGGACAGCCAGCAGCTCCGGTGCACGGTGCGATAGACCTTGCCTTCGATCATCACGTGCGCGTGGCAGGCGTGCGCCGGCGCCATCGACGGCCAGGGGACGTTCCTGCCCACGCCGGTGTACGCAGGAAACTTCTCCGGAACGATATGGGAATGAATGTCTATTGCGTTCATAACCGTCATCGAGTCATCCGATCTACGTCTTGAAACGATCCCTCCGCCACGGCATTCCCGTTCATGCGAACGGGCGGGACGGGATGTGCACGGTTGCCCTCGTCGCGGGCTATCGCCTATTATCCACCAGATCCGGCCGGATTCCGCCGATAAGCCGTCGCGTCTAAGGAAGACCGAGGGATGATTTCGTCTCGCGGATTTTTCGGTACGGATCGGAACATGGCGTCCCGGGACCGGGCGACCGCAAGCCCAGGGCGCAGAGTTTTCCGGCAGTAACCAAGCGAGGAGACCTGTATGCACCATTCCCTGTTCGTCACCGTCACGCTCGCCACCGTTTCAGGTTTATGCGCTGCCCAGACCGCGCCCTCGCTGACCGCCGGCGGCCAGGGTTTCGTCCTCACGGTTCCCTATCTCGAGTACGGCAGCGGCGCATCGAAGGTCGCCTTCTCCGCTTCACTGGTCTCGAGCGATCTCCACACGTTCGTCCTGGATGGCGCATCTGTCCAGTCCGTGCGCGCATCGGAAATAGATAATCCGACGGTCGCAGCACTCAATTCTGGATATCGGTTCGCGCTGCCCCGCATCAGTTTCGCCAGCGGCGGAACGACGCGTTACTATTCGGCAACACTCACGACGATCGATCTCAGCAGCTTCACTCTCGACATCGAGTCCGTCGGAGAAATCCCGGCGCCGGGGTCCCTTGCCGCTCCGACGGGCGTGACGGTGACCAATTCAGGTCAACAGACGGTCGGCGGCAGCGCGATTTCTTCATCGAGCAAACTCTTGGCGGCTTGGTCGGCGCCGAGGGATTACGCGGTGGACCACTACGAGATTACGGCTGCCGAATCCATATACGGCGCGAGTACTGTCGCGGCGGCTACCGCCTCCGGAACCAGCAAGATACTGACCGGGCTCAAGGCGGCGACACCCTACACCGTGACGGTAAAGGCATGCAGCGACAGCGCATGCTCGCAGTCGGGCGTGTCGTCTGCGGCCAGCGGAACGACTTCCGAGGAATACTGGCAACTGCAGGGAAGCGGCAACACGGTCAGCGAGTTGACGAAGATTGTCAGCGACGGCAACGCCCGCATCAGCGCGACCCGATTCGGTCCCGAGGCGGGAACGGTCAATGCCTCGCGAATCCAACTCTATTACGGGCCGAGCCCGGCCCGAGGCTCGACCACCGCACAACTCGCCACGGCCGTAACCTCGCAGGCAACGGATGCCGGGGTTTCGGCAAGCTACCTGAACTTCACCAGCATGGCCGGAACGACCGGACTGATTTCTCCGTCGACGGCAACGACTCTCGTGAAGCAGGTCGCCACCGGGCAGGGTGTGCCGCTTTCCGCGGCAATGGGCGGCGGCAAGGTGAGACTTTTCTTTGAAGCCGCCGGAAGCGACAACAAGACCCGCATCCTCTATCTGGACAGCCAAGATGGTTACACGGGCCGAGATTTCAAATCCGGAACATCCAGCACAACATGCTCCACCACCGCCGACTACCAACCGGGCGGCGGCTGCGCCCCGACTGTCGTCATCGGTGTCGAGGGCGACAGCACCAATGCCAACAGCAAGATCAGCAACGCCCGCCAGTTCAAACTGGGCTTCCCCGTATTAGACGACTGGCGCTGGGACGGCGCGGCCGGCACCTTCATGGTGTTCACCACCGACAAGGTAACGGGCTGCAGTGACTTCAACATGAATCACGGTTACGCGGTATGGGACGGAACCAATTGGAACGTGCAATATGAGGCCAACGGCTGCCCCAAGCTCTTCAAGAGCGCGCAAGCGGCATTTCCCATGCACCTGGGCGAGGCGCGCTACAAGATCTATTTTGGCGACCCGTCGATCACCACCGGCAAGGGCAGTTCCACGCTTCCCTTCCTGGGTCCCAAGAAGCTCATCTATGCCGGCGGGCGCGGGACGGGTTCACGGACCAACGTCGATTTCGAGGATTGGGAGTCGACATCCTCCGGCAGGAACGTCGTCTTCGTCTGGCCGAACGGCGAGCAGCTCAGCGCCAGCGCCGAAGGTTACATCGACGATTTTCACTTCCTCGCGCCGACCGGAAGCCTTGACCTGCAGGTCATGTACCTGGCGATCACCGACGGAATACAGCCGCCGATAGGCGCGGCGGCTGTCCTGCTCAACCCGTGACTCAGGCCGGTTGGAGGGGAATCGCGAAAGTCTGGCGCGAAATCCTTTCCCGGGTGGCCCGCATGTCGTCGCCGCGGATCTCGCGCAGTGCGTAGCCGACGAACGCGGCCACCACGTCCCTGCGCCAGTACAGGTCGAGATCGGTATTGTCCATCGGCTTCGCGGCCGATGTACACTTGTCTCCAGCCTCGGCGATGACGTCATCGGTGAGCTTCCCGCCGACCAGCAGGTTACCCACCTTGGTCACCAGCGGTCGCGAGGATACAGCACCGAG
>MEQZ01000016.1:0-9769 GCA_001770425.1 Betaproteobacteria bacterium RIFCSPLOWO2_02_FULL_65_20
CAACCTGCTCGATCTCTCAAAATGGACGATCTACGGAACGGCAAGCCTGCAGGGCAGCACGCTCACCATCGGCGACAGCATCGGCTATGATCCTAGCGACGCCGACCACGACGGGAATCCCTACAGCGTCTGGTACGCCGGCGGTGTGACCGCGCAGCAGGGGGTCGATTACGACGAGGCGCTGACGGTCGAAGAGTTCGCGCCGCCGTTCAAGCTCTCCTGGACGGGTTGCTTTCCCGCCACCAGCTACGGATACAACAATATTTTTCTGGGCCGCAAGAACGCTGCATTCGAGGGGGCGGCGAACAGCAGGCAGTACCTCATCACCCAGGAGTTCGGGATCACCGCGCGCTGGGACTTCGCCGGCCTGAATACCGCCGTGGTCAATGTCGGCAACTACGACATCCGGCGGGTGGCTTCGGCCAGCCTCTCCGGCAGCAGTTACTGCGGGGATTTCCGGATCGAATGGACCAATGATCTGCTGCAATTCTTCTACAACGGCAGCAAGGTGCGCGAGCAGCGTTATGCCTACGTCGGGCCGGTGAGCATAGTCGTGCGTTCCTTCGATCTGCCACACACCCTCACCGCGATGTCAATTGAAACCGGACCGGGCAGACCGCAGAACCCCGCAACCAGCAGAGGCGTCGGTTCGGTCACCGGATCGAACCTCAGCGGCTCGCAGTTCGACCAGGCCACGGGTCAATCGACAACGCTCAACGCTGTCAATGCCGCCATCACTGGCGGCTTTGCCTCCAGCGGGGCAGGCGGGCAATCGACGACGCTCAACGCCGGCAATGCCGCCATTGCCGGCGACCTGAGCTTCGCCTTCAACGAGGCAGGCGAACTCATCGCCCACATATCGGGCAGCGGCGCAGCGGAGGGCGTCGCGTACCGTTTCGAGGTAGATTACGACACGGCCACGCAAAACCTTACCGGTACCGTCGCAGACAACAACAACAGGACGCCGCGCGCGATCACGTTCACCAACAAGGGTGGCCTCGCATGGCAGGGCCGCGTTCAGGCGACGGCCGGCCACAGCGCGACCGGCGCGCCAATCACCTACGACATGTCCTTCGACATCCTGCTTCCCGCCGAGGCCATCTACGCAGCAGAGCAGTTCCCGCCCGGCGGACGCTTTACCGTCGATCTCGCGGGCACCCACCCGGTCAGCATACCGATCAGCATTCCAGAGCTTGGCGTCAACAGGACGGAGTCCACCAGCGTCATTACCGACGGATCGTTCATCGCGTCGCTGGTGCCGGGGGCGCAGGGCCTGAGCCTGACCGGCAACATCGAAGGCGCGTTTCGCATGGATCCGCCGCTCCAGTTCACTGTGGCCTATACACCTTTTCCGGGAATTTCCGTCAACATTCCGATTGCCATCGATACGACCGGGCGCTTTTCTGGCGCGCTGTCGGGCAACACCGCGCAGAACAATCTGCGCTTCATCGGCGAGTGGTCCTCGGTTGCCAGCGACGGCACCGCTGCAGGCGGAACCATGGAAATGGCCATTCCGCTCGATCCGGTTACCGGGTCGGTGCCGTCGACGGCTCAGCTGGCGATCCGCGGCGCCGCGACCTCGCCCGTGGTCGTATCGGGTGTGCCGGCAGGGTACCTGCCGCCGACCGTACCGACTTCAGTGACGACGCCGATTTCCATTCAGGTGCCGATACCCCTGGTATTCCATTAGGGCGGGAGGCCGGGTGCTCTCATGCGTGCCGGCCGTCAGTCTGGAGCGGTCGCACACCGCTTCAGGGAGAGACGGGTGACTGCCGCAAGGAATCGCTGGCATCTGTTCGTCTGGCTGTGTTTCCTGCCATGGTCAGCCTCTGCCGCTGCGCCGATGCTTGCAGCCGGCAAAGGCTACGCCTACGCGATCAAGGCGGATGGCACGGCTGCCGCGTGGGGTCGGAACGAAATCGGACAGTTGGGCAATGGCCAGGCGGCGATGCGCGCTTCGCCGGGGAAGGTTGCCGGCATCGATCAGGTCAGCGCCGTCGCGGCGGGCTTTGGATATACCCTGGCCCTGCGCAGCGACGGACTGCTCTGGAGCTGGGGATTCAACGCAGACGGTGAACTCGGCGACGGCACCACGCAGTCGAGATCCTACCCGGTACCTGTTTCCGGAATCAGCGGCAGCGTCGCTTCCATCGCAGCCGGGTCGGACCACGCGTTTGCGGTGACGACCGATGGCAGCGTCTGGGCGTGGGGCTACGGGGGCAGCGGTGCGCTCGGGACCGGCGACCGCGGAAATCAAACCACCCCGGTCAGGGTGGCGGGGCTGTCGGGCGTGCAAGTTCGAGCCGTGGCGAGCGGGAGTTTTCACACGCTGGCGCTCGCGAGCGACGGAAGCGTCTGGGCATGGGGCGAGAATGCGGCCGGCCAGCTCGGCAACGGGACCACGACCACGTCGCTCGCGCCGGTTCGCGTGAGCGCGCTGTCGAACATCGTCGCGATCAGCGCCCTGTACAAGTCGAACCTGGCTTTGGATTCGTCTGGCCGGGTCTGGGCCTGGGGTTACGGCGTATGGGGTTCGCTGGGCGACGGCACATACAGCGATCGCTCGACGCCGTTCGTGGTGCCGGGCCTGCCCGAGATTCGCGCCATCAAGGCGGGGAACACCATCAGCGTGGCGGTTGCGGTCGATGGGTCGGTGTGGGTCTGGGGCGACAATCTCGCCGGCCAGTTCGGCGACAGCCAGTACACAAGCCGGCTTTCGCCTACCTTGGTGACCGCTCTGAGCGGTCTCGATGACTTTGCCATCGGTCAGAGTTACGTGCTCGCCCACGCGGGCGGCTCGATCCGGAGCTGGGGCCGCAACGAACACGGGCAACTGGGCCTGGGGGACACGAACGACCGCGCGAGTCCCAGTGCCGTATCGGGGCCTCCTCAGATTGTTCAACTGTCGGCCGGACTGACCCATAGCGTGGCCCTCTCCGTCGACGGCACCGTGTGGGCCTGGGGAACCAACGGCAGTGGGGAGCTTGCCGACAGCACGGTGGCTGTCAGCAACGTGCCGGCGGCGATCCCCGGACTGAGCGGCGTCGACGCCGTCGCCACCGGGCAAGGTCACGGCCTGGCGCTGCTTGCGGATGGCAGCATGTGGGCTTGGGGCGCGAACGACAACTACCAGCTCGGCGATACGGGCCGGCGCAGCGCCCTCACGCCGAAGCAGGTGGCCGGGCTGTCCTCCATCGCAGCCATCGCAGCCGGCGACGCGACGTCGTTTGCGCTCGACCGAGATGGCAAGGTCTGGTCATGGGGCCTGGCCACGGCGGGAAGGCTGGGCAATGGCGCCAGTTCCGGCGTCCAGGTGCCGCGGGCGCTCGCGACGCTCTCCGACGTGAGGGGGATTTCCACGCGCTATCAACATGCACTCGCCGTCGCGGGAGACGGTTCGGTATGGGCATGGGGCCTGAACCGTCATGGTGAGCTTGGAGACGGCAGCACTACAGATCGCAACACGCCGACGCGCGTTTCCGGCCTGGCGAACATCACCGCAGTGTCCGCGGGGGACTTTCACAGCCTCGCGCTGGATGGTAGTGGGAACGTGTGGGCTTGGGGTTACAACTGGTTCGGTCAGCTTGGCAATGGTACGGATCAGAACCAGCTTGCGCCGGTGCAAGTTCAGGAACTCTCCGACGTGGTCGCCATTTCCGCCGGTGGAAACTTCAGCTGCGCGATCACGGCCGACGGGCGCTTGTGGACCTGGGGCGGTAACGAGTCAGGCCAGCTTGGCGACGGCACGCCGGATAGCTGGTCGCCCTTCGTCGGCACAATCCCGGACCTTGGCGGCTTTCGCGCTGTCAGTTGCGGCGGCCAATTCGGCGTGGCCATGCGCACCGACGGCACGGTCTGGGCGTGGGGGCGGAACTTCGAAGGTCAGGTCGGCGACGGAACCTTTGCTGCGCGGGACCAGTTGGCGCTGGCCGTGAATCAGGCGGTGAACGGTCCACTGGATCTGCTTCCCCAGGTTGTCAACGACATTCCAGCGGCGAAGATCCCGCCGTTCTTCGTTACCGCCTTGCGAGCGGGGGACCTGAGCAGGATTTCGCTGTCTGTCGACGTCAGTGGCGGGTCGCCAAGCGGAACCAGCGGAACACTGGCTTCGTCAACCCTGCCGGGTCGGTTTGCTGCCGGCTACAACGTCTATGTCGCAGCGAGCGTTCCGTCAGGTGGTGCGCCCCTCTTATTCCAGCTTGATTCGAGCAACAGCTGGAGCCCGTTGCAATGGCCCATGGCCGAATTCATGCGCAGCGTCGCGCTGGACAGCGGCGTGGTGGTGACGGCGCAGATCCTGCAGAACGCGGACCTGTCACAACTGGTCGGCGCCTCAATTATCGTCGGCTACGGCACCGATCCGGACGAAATGCTTCGCAACGCACGCTTCCGGACCGTCTTCACCGTTCCGGTACCGTAGCGATATTCATATGAATTTTTGTCCCGTGCCCGGAGGCCGGGGTATTGAACGCTCTTGTATTTCAATCCATGCTCGCGAACCGCGGATGGGTATCTTCGGTCAAGCGAATCAGGACTGAACGCCTCGCGCCCAGTCCACTTTGGCTCCGACCGCACGCACGAAGTCGACAGGCTCAGGATGACGTCGATGTGACGGCGGCCCGCGCCTTGGTCCGCATGCGCCCGAGCACCACGCCCAGCACGACGCCGATGACGCAGAAGGCGCTCGTTGCGACAAAGCCCCACTTGAAGGCGCCCGCCGTATCCTTCACCACGCCGAGCGCGTAGGCGAAGATGAGCGCGCCGAGATTGGCGAACATGTTGCCGAAGCCGACTGACATGCCGGCGACGCGCTGCCCGAGCATCTCGACCGGCACGTGGAAGAGCGGCCCGAAATAGAACTGCAGGAAGACCGCGTTGACCGCGACCACGAGCACCAGCACCGGAATCGAGTCCACGTAGACCAGCAGCGCTGAAGTCAGGGCGAGCACCGCGAGCGATCCGGTGATCACCAGCGGCGGGTTCCTCAGGCGGTCCGAGACGTAGCCGCCGATCGCGTTGGAAGGTCCCGTCAGGGCGAAGCCCATCGCCGCGATGAGACCGGCGGCCTGCAGCGTCAAGCCCCGGTCGGCCACCAGCAGCGAAGGCAGCCAGAAAGCGAACGAAGTAACGACGCCGTAGCGGATGAACTGGAGGCCGGCGCAGACCCACATGACCGGGTAGCGGAAGAGCTGAAAGGCATCGAGCATGTGCACCGGGTGCTTTTGGCCCTGGGCGGGTTTCTCCTTGCCGAACGCCATATACACGAACGCGGAGCACACGCCCAGCGCGGCAAAGGCGACGAATGGCGGGCGCCAGCCGTAGTGGCCAACCAGGAACGGCCCGACGAGCGACAAGAAGATGTTCCCCGAGACGCCGCCGATCACGAATACGCCCATCGCGGTCGCCTTGCGATGCGGCGGAAACCAGGACGCGACGAGCGTGAGGCCCGGAGCGAAAATCATCGCGCGAAACACGCCCGAGATCACCTGGTTTGCCAGCGCGCCGGGGTAGGACTGGATCATGCCGAAATTGATCGAGAGCAGCGTCGAGCCGAGGATGCCGATGAAGAAAATACGCTTCGGGCCGAAGCGGTCGGAGAGGTAGCCGCCCGGGATCTGGCCGAGCGCATAGGTGAAGGTTGCAGCGGCCGAAAGCATCCCGGCCTGCGCGAAGCTGATGTGCAGGTCCTCGCGGATGAGCGGCAGAAACAGCGCGATGCCGCCCAGCGACAGCATGTTGAAGCCCTGGCAGAAGACGACCAGGGCGACGTTGAGCGCGGCGTCGCTCCGGCGCGGCGGCGAGGCGCTCATTGATCGGTGGATCGTCCTATCCTCTCGAGCGCTCAGGCGCGCGCGCGCGCGGCCCGCAGGGCGTGCCACACCCTGTCCGGCGTCGCCGGCATCTGCAGGTAATCGCAGCCGGCCTGCGCGAGCGCATCGTTGACCGCGCTCATCACCGCCGGCAGCGCACCGACGGTTCCGGACTCGCCCGCCCCCTTCGCGCCCAGCGGATTGACCGCCGTCGGGAACTCGTTGCCGTGCACGTCGAAAGAACAGAAATCATCGGCCCGCGGCATGCAGTAGTCCGCGAACGAGCCCGTCAGCACCTGCCCGGTATCGCGGTCGGCGACGAAGTCCTCCATCAGGGCCTGTCCGGCGCCCTGGACGATGCCGCCGTGTATCTGTCCTTTCACGAGCAGCGGATTGATCGCGCGGCCCACGTCGTCGAACACCGTGTAGCGCACGAGCTCTACCACGCCGGTGGTCTCGTCGACCTCCAGCTCGCAGACGTGGCAGCCATTGGGAAACGTCGGCCGTCCTCCGTCGTTGAAAGTCGCCGTTTCATAGAGCCCCGGCTCGAATCCCCGCGGCAGGCGGCCCGGCGTGAAGGCGCATTTCGCGACTTCGATGATGTCCACCGACCTGTCGGTCCCGGTGACGGTGAATTTCCCGGCTTCGAAGACCAGGTCGCCTTCGCCCGCCTCCAGCAGGTGGGAGGCGATTTTCTTCGCCTTGGCGATGATTTTCTGCGCCGCGGCGTGAACCGCCGATCCGCCCATCGCGACGGACCTCGAGCCGAAACTCCCCGAGCCGATGACGACCTGGTCGGTATCGCCGCACCTGAAGCGGATGCGGCCCGCCTCGATTCCGAGCGTCTCGCACAGGATCTGCTTGAACGTGGTCCCATGTCCCTGGCCGTGATCGTGCGTTCCGACGAGCAACGTGACCGTCCCGGACGGATCGAACCGGACTTCCGCGGCTTCCACCATCCCGCTGTTGGACGCCTCGATGGTGCTGGAGATGCCGATGCCGCGCAGCTTGCCGCGCGCCCTGGCCTCCTGCCTGCGCGCGGGGAACCCCGCGTAGTCGGCTGCCTGCAGGCAGTCCTCCATGTTCCTGAGGAAATCCCCGGAGTCGTAGGTGTAGACCAGTCCCGTCTTGAACGGCATCGCGTCGGCGGGAATGGTATTGCGCCGCCTCAGCTCGGCGGGATCGATGGCGAGTTCCCGCGCCGCCTTGTCCACGAGCGTCTCGATCACGTAGGCCGCTTCGGGCCGGCCCGCGCCGCGGTAGTAGCCCGTCAGCATGGTGTGCGTCAGCACGCCCGAGACCTCGACGTGGATGGCCGGCGTCGTATAGACGCCCGCCAGGACGCCGAGGTTCTGCACCGCCGGACCGGCGTTGCGGTCCGATGTATAGTAGGCGCCGCAATTGGCGAGCGTGCGCACGCGCAGCGCGAGGAAGCGCCCGTCGCGATCCAGCGCGAGTTCCGCGTCGCTGACGTTGTCGCGCCCGTGCTCGTCGGCGAGCAGGCTTTCGCTGCGCTCGCCGATCCACTTGACCGGGCGGCCGAGCAGCTTCGCCGCGACCAGGGAGAGCGGGTACTCGGGATAGCACCCGCCCTTCATTCCGAACCCCCCTCCCATGTTCTCCGATATGACGCGCAGCTTCGTCTCGGGTATATGGAGAACCTGGTTCGCCAGCAGCGCGCGGATCCGGTGCGGCGCCTGCACCGTGCAGTGGATGGTGTAGCGATCCTCGGCGCTGTCGTACTCGGCCAGACATCCGCGCGTCTCCATGCTGTTCGGGGCAACGCGGGTGATCACCAGCCTGTGGCGCACCACATGGGCGGCGTGCGCGAACGCCGCGTCCACCGCCGTCCTGTTCCCGAGTTCGTGAAAAAAAGCCTGGTTGTCGGGGCAGGCGTCCCAGACCGGCGGCGCGCCCGGCGCGACCGCGTCGGCGGCGCCGGTCACCGCGGGCAGCGGCTCGTAGTCCACCTCGATCAGTTCGGCCGCATCCTTCGCCTGGAGCAGGGTTTCGGCCACCACGAAAGCCACCGGGTCCCCGACGTAGCGCACGCGCTCACGCACCAGGTGCGGCTGCGGGCAGACGAACGCCGCGGATCCGTCGCGGCGCTTGCGCGGCATGCGCGGGCTCTGCAGGCCCAGGCTCCGAACCGGCGCGTCCTCGCCCGTGAGCACCAGCAGCACGCCGGGTGCGGCCTTCGCACTGCCCGCGTCGATGGTGCGGATCGCCGCGTGAGCATGCGGCGATCGCAGAACGTAAGCGAACGCCTGGCCGAGCAGCGCAACGTCGTCCACGTACCGGCCTGCCCCCTTGAGCAGCCGGGGGTCTTCCTCCCTGCGCACCGGCTCACCTACTCGAAAATGTTCCATTGTCCCTTCCTGTTTCGAATTTACATCGGCGCGGATCCGGCGCGAAGTATGCAGGCGCACGCGCCGCATTGCTCCGGCGCGGCGCAAGCGTCCAGCGCGCATGCTAGGATGATCACCGGACCAGCGTCAATGAGGGATTTGCACAAGCCATGACACCGACCGGCATCCTTGCAGGCACGCCGTATCTGCGTGTGGAGGCGCTCGCGAAGCGGTTCCCGGGCGACGCGCATGAATTGGCGGCGGTGAGCGGCATATCCTTTTCCGTTCCCAGGGGCAAACTGTTCACGCTGCTCGGGCCGAGCGGATGCGGCAAGAGCACCACGCTGCGTTGCATCGCGGGCCTGGAGAAGCCGGAGGGCGGATTTGTCGGCGTCAACGGCCGCACTTACGTGGATTGTGCTGCGAACATATTCGTTCCGCCCGACAAGCGCGGCATCGGCATGGTGTTCCAGTCCTACGCCATCTGGCCCCACATGACCGTGTATCAGAACGTCGCCTATGCGCTGGAGGTCAAGAAGACCCCGCACAGCGAGATCCGGCCGCGCGTGATGGAGGCTCTGGAACTGGTGGGCCTGGCAGCGTTCGCCAACCGGTCCGCGCCGAAGCTGAGCGGTGGCCAGCAGCAGCGCGTGGCGCTGGCGAGGGCCATTGTCGGACGGCCGAGCCTGCTGCTGTTCGACGAACCGCTGAGCAATCTGGACGCGAAGCTGAGGGAGCGCATGCGCATCGAGATCCGCGAATTGCAGCAGCGGCTGGAGATCACGACGGTCTACGTGACCCACGACCAGGCCGAAGCACTCGCCATCTCGGATGCGATCGCAGTCATGGAGGGCGGAAAGATTCTCGCCGTGGGCACGCCGCGGGAAATTTATGGCGCCCCCGGCAGCCGGTTCGTGGCCGACTTCATCGGCATGACCAACATCGTGCGCGGCAACGCCGTCGCGGGGGCGGGATCCGACGGCAGCGGCCGGGTCGAAGTCCCGTTCGGCACAGTGCATTGCCGCTTCGAGGGCGGAATCCGGCCGGGCGATCCGGTCGATGTGCTGATTCGCCCGGAGAACATGGTGGTGTCTCGCGCGCGGCCGGATTCGCGCCAGAATGTCTGGCAGGCCGCCGTGGAAGGGGTGACATTCCTCGGTGAGTACCAGGACGCCACCGTCAGGGTGAGCGAGCAGAGCCTCCGGATACGCGTGCACCCGGGGCTGGAGCTGGAGAAGGGGGAGCAGGTCTACCTTGAGCTGAGTGCAGGGCGCTGCTCCGCAATTCGCGGGGAACAGGCGCAGAATTGAGCCGGGCGGCCGCAGGCGGGCCGCCCGTTTGTTGCAGGCAGAGGAGAGAGGAGAAACAGCATGAAAACGTTATTGCATTCGTTCTTGAGGCGTGTCGCGGTGCCGGGGCTGTGGGTCGCCTTCGCCGCCCTGACCTGGGCCGCAACGGCCGGGGCACAGTCGCTGGTCGAGGCGGCGAAAAAGGAGGGCAAGGTCGTCATCTACGGATCGCTCGAATCCGGCATCATGGAAGCCATCGAGAAGGCCTTCACGAAGAAGTACGGCATACCGATCGACTATTTCCGCGCCTCGTCCAACAAGA
>MEQZ01000016.1:9818-10227 GCA_001770425.1 Betaproteobacteria bacterium RIFCSPLOWO2_02_FULL_65_20
TTGAGGACCTGCTGACGCCGCGCTGGAAGGGCAAGTGGGTGATGCCTGATCCCTCCCGGCACTTCACCACCGGCGTATGGGTGCGCAATCTGGAGCAGTTCTACGGCAAGGACTGGATGGCCTTCGCCAAGAAACTGGCGGACGCGAAGCCGATCCTGGTGGAATCGTTCATTCCCGCCGCGCAGAAGGTCACTTCGGGCGAGGCGCTGGCGGGGATCACCTACCTCAAGTACGTGTACATCATGGGCAAGGAAGGCGCGCCGCTCGACTACGTCCGGCTGCCCAAGATGCTCGCCGATTCGCACCAGATAGGCATCCAGGCCAAGGCGCCGCATCCCAACGCCGCCAGGCTGTTCGAGGATTTCTTCATTTCGCGCGAGGGCCAGGAAATCATGGCCAAGGAAGGCGA
>MEQZ01000017.1 GCA_001770425.1 Betaproteobacteria bacterium RIFCSPLOWO2_02_FULL_65_20
AAAGCGCTCGCCTGTTCTGCGCCGATCCGCCCGCAAACGCCCATCAGGGAGGAATCAACTTTGACCACCATCGATCCGATCACGCTATCGACCGTCTGGCCATAGCGGACGGCCCCCGCTCTAGCCGGAGGCGACAGATGAGCTATCGCCCCCAGACTTCCCCGGCCACTTCCACGATCCGCCGCAGCTTGGCCCATTGCTCGTCCTCGGTGAGCGTGTTGCCCTCCTCGGTGGAAGCAAAGCCGCATTGCCCCGAGAGCGCGAGCTGGTCCAGGTCGATGAACTTTGCCGCCTCGTCGATACGGCGCTTGAGCAGGTCCTTGGACTCCAGCGCGCCGGTCTTTGTGGTGACAAGCCCAAGCACCACGGTCTTGCCCTTCGGCACCAGTCGCAGCGGCTCGAAACCGCCGGCGCGCTCCGTGTCGTACTCCATGAAGTAGCCGCGCACGTTGATGCGGTTGAACAAGACTTCGGCCTCGGCCTCGTAGCCGCCCGATCCCATGAAGGTCGATTTGTAGTTGCCGCGGCACAGATGCATGGTGACCGTCATGTCGGAGGGAATGTCCGACATCGCCGTGCTGATGAGGTCGCCGTAGAGCGGACCAAGCTTGTCCGGATCGTCGCCGCGCGCGGTCATCTGCGCGCGGTACTTCGGATCGCACAGCATGGCGATGAATACCTCGCTCGGCCGGATCACGTGCCTGCGCGGCAATGTCCCGTCATCCATGATGACCACCGGAACTCCCGGGTAGGTGGACGCGCTTTGCCGCAACCTGATCGAAAAGGTCCGCAAGGACGGTGGCCTTATCCTCGACGGTGCAAACGGCCTACCGGACGAGGCGAGAACGGAAAACGTAAGAGCCATGTTCGAGGCGGCACACCGGTACACGCCCGAGCGTGCAGCGGATCGCAAGCCGCAGGTGGCTCTTGGCCCGAGAGCGACCGCCAATATTCGTTCCCCCATCCTTCAGCCGATATGACCCTAATCCAGCTATCCGTGTGTTTGTGGTCACATCTTCCGTGTGTTTCCAGTCACAGAACCCGTAGCCATGCGTATGAAACAATGCCTGCATGACCTATTTCCGTACCGCTGCGCTTGTCCTGTTCGCCATCCTCGTGCCTGGAGGGCTGGTCGTACTTGTTCCGGCGTTCCTTAGACTGCTGATGGAACTGCGTACCAAGCGGCAGGAACGAGCACGCGTGCGACTGGCACTTGCTGATAGCGAAATTGGTCACTGAGCACCTGGTCCCGCCCAACGTCAATTGCCGGAATCATTCACGAAACCGATTCGGAATACACTGGATCCAAGACCAAGATGAAGTCGGAGAGAGCCGACAAGGGGAATCAACCCAATCGTCATCCTGAAAGGAGTGCGGACATGAAGATCAGAACACTTATTCTGGCCGTTGCGCTATCCGTTTTCGTCCCTTTGTATGTCGTTGCGCAGACAAGCCCTGCTGCCACGGCCTCGACAGTACTGGCGCAAGCCGACATGGATGGTATTTGGGCGATTCAAAATGCATCCTTGCAGCAACAGCAGGCTGTATCCTACTTCTCGATTCGAGCTGCTGCAACCGGACTCCTGGTGATCATTCGGCTGGGAAGTTACGACTGGCAGGCTTTCGTAACGACGCTGGACGGCAACAGCGCCACTGTGACTACGCTGACAACGCAAGCCATCAACAGCTGGCGAATCGATTTCGCGTCCGCACAACAGGCCACGATCACCGGAGTGCTTTGCATTACGAATGGAGGCGGCATCCAGCCTTTGACTGCCAGTCAAACCGCCGGCACGGTTCCCGAGACGGACGTTATTGGCAGTCCAATCCGTGTCGGCAACGCATGTTTCGTTCCGCAGGGTACGATTCTGACTCTCACGAAGGTGATCTGATTCACCAAATAGCGCCGGGGCCAACCTGGGTCTCGCGATTCACGTATCGTATCGAGTAGGCGACCGGGTCACCCCCGTCCCCTCGCACACCACCTGCCGGGACGCGACCTCAGGTGGATCGGAAGCGGTCATTTGCGCCGAGCTTGATCGGACGGATTGTCTGAGCGACGGCCAGGGAGGCACTCCAGTACCAAAATGGGCCCGGACTCAGCCCCATCTTTGTATGGGATTACCGGATCGGCGTAATATCCTTGGCAACGCAAGCGGCCACCTGTTCAAGCACGGACCTGCCGTGCGGGTCATTTTCTGGATTCTTGAGGAGGATAGCTATGGGAAAGAAGACAAGGGCGAACGAGAAAGCGGAGAAGAAGGCGAGAAAGGCCGAAAAGAAAGCCGCAAAAGAGGCAAAGCGGGCGGAGAAGAAAGCGAGAAAAGCCGAGACGAAGGCGGCGAAGCAGGCAAGCAGGAAGGCGCGCACCGCTCCAAAACCGAAATCAAGAGCCGAGTCGTTGGCGAAGCCTGCGAAAACGAAAACCGCAGCAAAACCCAAAAGGAAGAAGATCCCCAATATTGAGGCTCAAGCCAAGCCGCTGAAGAAACCTGCGAAATCGAAAACCACCAGGACGAAACCGGCAAGAGCCAGCCTCACTGGCAAGAGGACGGCGAGCGTGGCAAGGCCCAAAACGAAGAAAGTTTCCACTACGGCGGATCGGGGGATCCAGAGACCGGCGCCGGAACCGGCCGCGCCAGTTACACCAGCAAGCCCGGTGGTTCCCACAGGGACAAAGGTTCATTTGGCGAGCACAACTCCGACAACGCCAGATTACGACCAACTCTTGGATGACGATGACCGCGAGCACGATGATTAGGGTGGTCTGACGCTCCCGGCCAGTGTCCGAATTCGCCCGGCACGGCGTGCCGCGCTGGGCGCGAGTTCCCGTGGCTATTCAATTGACATGACCCTTCGCCAGGGTCCGCTCCCCGTCGTCGAACGCGCTCATCGCGGGGGCCGCACCCGGCATCCCGAGTTCGGTCCAGCGGCCCGCGACGCGCTCGTAGATGTCCCGGCGCAGCAGCGTGGTCTTCGGAAAATCCGCGAGGTGGCGATGCGGCTTGCAGGCATCGATCAGCGCCTTGGAGCCGTAGGGCCGCAGCTCGCGCTCGCCCTGGCTGGGATCGAGGCCCGTGGACCAGGTGTTGCGCTGGATGTCGATATGGTCCGCCGGATTGCAGCGCGTGGAGAGCGCCCACAGCACCTGGTTGAGGTCGGTCGGGTCGACGTCCTCGTCGACTGCGATGATCCACTTGGTGTAATAGGCCGCGGCGGGACACTGCGCGACTAGAGACAGCACCTGCGCCACGTGGCCGGCGAATCGCTGCTCGAGCGACACCACCACCATGCCCCAACCCGAGGCGGCCGCAGGATGGGCGTACACGCCGCGTATGCCCGGCACGCCCAGCGCGTCGAGATTGTCCCAGATGCGGGCCGAGCGCATGACCGCGTAGTAGGCGCCGATCTCGCAGGCGGGGTAGCGTGCCATCAGCGCCGCGGTGATGATCGGATCGCGGCGCATGTGCAGCGCCTTCACCTCGATCACCGGCTGCGGCGCACGCGGGTTGCCGTAGTAGCCGGTGAATTCGCCCAGCGGCCCCTCGGGTTCGCGATCGTCCGGGTGGAGATAACCCTCGATCACGATCTCGGCGCGTGCGGGAATGGGCAGATCCACGACCACGCCCTCGGTGAGCTGCACCGGCTCCCCGAGCAGCCCGCCGGCCACCTCGAGTTCCGATTCCCGCGAGCCGAATACCTGCGCGCCCACCATGAACATGATCGGATCGATGCCGTAGGCCACCACCACCGGGCAGGGCTCCCCGCGCGCCCACCAGGCGTCGCGATCCATTCCGCCGTGCTTGCCGGGCGAGGTGTACATCCCGACCCGGCGCGGTCCGTGCAGCATCTGCCGGTAGACCCCGACGTTGATGCGCCCGGTCTCCGGATCGCGCGTGAACGTGATGTCGCCCGTGCCGATGTAGCGGCCGCCGTCGCCCGGCCAGAACCTGGGCACCGGAAGCCGGGTCAGGTCGATGTCGTCGCCGGTGAGCACGATCTCGTTCACCGGCGCCTGCGCCGGCGCTATCCGCTCGGGCGCGATCCGCCGACGCATGATGCGCCGCGTTTCCGTGATCAGCCGCGGCACCGGCAGGTCGGGATCGAGTCCCACCGCCAGCGCGTAGCGCCGCGCGCTCGCGCCGAGCATGTTGATCAGCACCCGCCCCTCCGCGGGTTCGGTGAACTGCGAGAACAGCAGCGCGGGCGCATCCTCGCGCTGCGCGGCCATGCAGGCGATCGCCGACAGTTCCTGGTCCAGATCGACCCGGGCGTCGATGCGCTTCAACTCGCCCGCGGCCTCGACCCTGGCTATCCACTCGCGCACATCGCGTGCGCCCCGCCGCGTGTGTTCCGCTGCGTCTTGCGCGGGGTCCGCCGCGATGCCGGTCGACGGCGCGTTCCCCGTCAGCGAGGATTCTTCCATGTCATCTCCTGGTCAGACCTCGATGCCCCCGTAGAGCCAGGCCGGACCGTTGATCGCCGCTTCCGGCGAGGTGGCCTTCAGCAGCGAATTGCGCAGGTCGCGCCTCACGTCGGTGGCGTGATAGATCTCGCCGTAGAAGCGCGCGGTGAGTTGCACGCGCGCGGTGCGCAGATAGCGGTCCTGCTCGTAGGCCGCGAACGCGGACGCATGATCGCCCTTTGACGTTTCGAGCTTGTTGGCGAGCACCACGGCGTCCTCGGTCGCCATGCAGGCGCCCTGCGCGAGATACTGCAGCATCGGGTGCGCGGCATCCCCGAGCAGCACGATGCGCCCCTTGCTCCATCCCTTGATCGGCTCGCGGTCGCACAGCACCCACATTTTCCACGCGTCCACCATCGCCAGGAACTCCAGCACCTCGGGGCGCTCGCCCCTGAAGCGCTCGCGCAGTTCATCGGGGTCGCCGTAGGTGTCCCAGCCTTCTTCGTAGCGGCTGCTGTGGAACACCACGACCAGGTTGTAGACCTCGCCCCGCCGCAGCGGATAGTGCACCAGGTGCGTCTTCGGCCCGCCCCACAGCACGACGTCGTTCTGCTGCAGATGCGAGGGCACCTTGGGCGTGGGAATGACCGCGCGATAAGCGATATGCCCGGAAACCCGCGGCTTGGCGTCGCCCACGAGCTGCTCCCGGACTTTGGACCACAGGCCGTCGGCGCCGATCAGCAGCTCGCCCTCGAAGCTCGCGCCGCCCTCGGTGCTGACCGCCACGCGGTCGCCCTTGTCTTCGTAGCCCGCGACCTTCTGCGAAGCCGACAGCGTCACCAGCGGCGACTTCCGGCACGCCTCCAGGAACGCGGTGTGGATATCGGCGCGATGGATCACGCCGTAGGGAAACTTGTACTTGGCGCGGAAGGCCTCGGAACCCACCGGAACGCGGATGAGTTCTTCGCCGGTGAGCGCATCGCGCATGATCAGATTGCCCGGGTAGACGGCGGTCCGGTCGATCGCCTCGGTCAGGCCCAGATAGTCGAACATCTTGAACACGTTCGGCCCCAGCTGAATGCCGGCGCCGATCTCGGCGAACGTCGGGGCCTGCTCCAGCACCTGGACCGCGCGGCCCTTTTTCGATAGCGCCAGCGCCGCAGCCAGCCCGCCTATGCCGCCGCCGACCACCAGGATCGGCAGATCCTTTCTTGCCATTCTCAACCCCTCCCGTTCTTGTCTACTGCGCGCTAAGCCAGCGAAGCCGGCATCAACCAGCTTGGCTCGTTTTGCCTTTCATAATCTCCCGATTCTTCCCCATATCGGGTTGCTTTGCTACCCGGTCAGTGCCGGCAGCGCGATCCGGTTATCGGTGCTGAACTGGTAGTCGCGGAACACGTGCTCGGCGGCGAGGATCTGGTAGCTGCCGTCCGGCAGGCGCCGCGTCGTGTCCTTCAGCCGGTAGGTGTAATGCCCGCAGGTCCAGCAGTCGAAGTTGCGCATGGCCGTGCACAGGCAGGTCTTGTCCATCACCGAGATCTTCTTCGCCTTGGGGTGCGCCGCCACCTGGCGGTTGTAGGCGGTGATGTAGGCGCAGTTGCCCGCGCCGTCCAGCAGATAGCCGTAGGCCTCGCAGTTGGGCCGCACGCCGGCGCCGATCGCGGGGCTGCCTTTGAGCATGCGCATCGGGTAGCCGGTCGGGGAGATCAGGTTGACTTCGATGTCGTCCTCGCTCGCCTTGAGGTATTCCTGCTTGATCTTGTCCGGCAAACCGCACTCGTGCGTCGCGGTGAAGCGCGTCGCCACCTGCACGGCCGCCGAGCCGGTTTCGAGGTAGGACACCGCATCGCTGCCGGTGAAGATACCGCCGGCCGGGATCACCGGGATGTCCAGCGCCTCGGCCTGCAGATATCGCTGGATTTCCGTGACGATGGTGCGCAGGTCGTACTGCGCCCAGTCCATGCCGAAGCCCAGGTGCCCCCCGGCCAGCGGCCCCTCGACGACGACATAGTCCGGCAGCCGGTTGAGCCGGGCGCTCTTGCGCAGGAACAACTGCAGGGCGCGCAACGACGAGACGATGATGCCGAGCTTCGCATCACGAAAACGCGGGTGGTCCTCCATCAGCGCGAACGAGCCCAGATGCAGCCCCGCGGAAAGCGTGATGCCGTCGATGCCCGCATCCAGCGCCGAGCGCAGCCGCACGCGCAGGGTTTCGCGCGGCGAGTTCATGGTCAGCTTTTCCATGCAGTTGATGAAAATCAGGCCCTCGCCGCGCTTGGCCTCCATGGTCCCGCGCACGTGATTGTGCGTCGCCTCGACCAGCCGCCCGAGATCGAACAGCACCTTGGACTTGTCGGAGTTGGCGGCGTTGTACTTGTACAGCTTCGCCTTCTGGCTGACGAACTTCGTCTCGTAGCGACGGTCGGACACGGTGTGAATCATGGCGTCCGAGATATGGCCGATGCCGCCCAGCCGCGCGCCCTCGAGCGCGAGCCCGGTCGCCGAGATATCGACGCCCATCCCGCCGATCACGATCGGCACCAGTTCCTTCTTGCCGAATCGCAGACGGAAATCATCCACGCATTTCAATACCTACCTCCCCTGTTCCGCCTATATTATGGGCTTTCGGACCTGCCGCGCACGATCGGGCGGTGCGCTCGGGTAGGGATTATCTCAGTTAGCGCGCCACGCCGGTACCCGTCGGCGCGACAATGTGCAGGACGTGCACCGCGCAGGAATGGAAAAGACCCCACGCCACACGCAGGCTTTCGCCCCTGACAATCTGCCGCCACCGATGAACTACGTCACCGAGCCCGAACGAAATACCGAAATCCTCTGCGAGGCGGACGTCGTGGTGCTCGGCGGCGGACCGGCGGGCATTGCCGCAGCCTGGGCGGCGGCGCGCCAGGGCAGTTCGACCGTGCTCGTCGAGCGCTACGGTTTCCTCGGCGGCATGGGCACGGCAGCCGGGGTCACAAACTTCTGCGGACTGCACGCCAATGTCCACGGTGCGATCCGCCGCGTGGTGCGCGGCGTCGCCGACGAGCTGCTGGATCGCATCGAGCACCTCGGCGGGCTGAACCCGCCGCACCTGATTTTCGGCAAGACCCACGCCCAGGCCTACGACATGTCGGCCTACAAGTGCGCTGCCGACGACCTGCTGCTGGGCGCGGGCGCGAAACTGCTGTTTCACGCGCTTGCCGCCGGCGTGGCGATGCGCGACGAGCACACCGTCGACGCGCTGATCGTGGAGACGAAATCCGGCCGCCGCGCCGTGCGCGGCCGCGTGTTCGTGGACGCCTCCGGGGACGGCGAGCTCGCCTGCTGGGCGGGCGCGCCCTGGGAAAAAGGCGACGCGGCCGGCCGGTTGCTGTATCCGACGCTGATGTTCCGCGTGAACAACGTCGACGCCGGGCGCGCCCGCGACGCGGTTACCGACATCAATCGCCTGATGCAGGAGGCCCAGGCGCGCGGCGAACATCGCTTCCCGCGCAAGGGCGCGATCGTTCGCCCGCAGAAGCATCCGAACGAATGGCGCGCCAACGTCACCCAGCTTCGCAACGCCGACGGCAGCGCGGTCGACGGCACCGACGCGCTGCAGCTCTCCGCGGGCGAAATCGAGGGACGCAGGCAGATTCGCGACTACATGGCCTTCCTGCGCGCTCGCGTGCCAGGCTTCGAGGCCAGCTATCTGCTCGACATCGCGCCTCAACTGGGCATCCGGGAGACGCGCCGCGTGGTCGGGCAAACGATGCTGACGGCTGCGGACGTGCTCGGCTGCGCGAGCTTTCCCGATACCATCGGGGTGAATGCCTGGCCGCTGGAACGCCATATCGCCGGTGACGTCGAGTGGAGCTGGCCGCCGCCCGACGCGCGCGGATTCAATCACCTGCCTTATCGTATGCTGGTGGCGCAGCGCATCGGTAACCTGCTGGTCGCCGGACGCTGCGCCTCGATGACCTCCGAGGCGCAGTCGGCCGCGCGCGTTTCGGGCGCCTGCTTCGTCATGGGACAGGCAGCGGGCACCGCGGCGCACCTCGCCCTGAGCGCCGGCTCGGCGCCCGCCGATGTCGATGTCGGTGCGCTGCAGGCGCGGCTGGAGCGCGATGGCGCCTGCCTCGGTACGGTAATATAGACGCTGATGTCGGCAGCCGATTGCCGATACGCGCAATTCGACCAGGAGTCCTGAATGAACAAACTGTACGCTGCACTCGCGATCCTGGCTGGGCTGACCGGGAACGCGCTTGCCCAGACCGCGTCCACGGCCCCATCGCGCGCGACGGGGACCGGAGACTGGCCCGCGAAAGCGATGCACATGATCGTGCCGTTCCCGCCGGGCAGCTCGCCGGACCTGATCGCCCGCATGCTCGGCGAGAAGCTCGGCACTGCGCTCGGCCAGCCGGTGATCGTCGAAAATCGCCCCGGCGCGGGCGGCAATCTGGGCACTGCGCTCGTCGCCCGCGCGGCCCCCGACGGCTACACCATCGGGCTGTCGATAGGCGGACCGCTGGCGGTGAACACGGTCCTGTATTCGAAACTTCCATACGACCCGTTCACGGACCTGGCGCCGATCACGCTGGTCGCGGCCAGCCCCAACGTGCTGGTGGTCGATCCGAAACTCGGCGTCGGCTCGGTGAAGGAATTCGTCGCGCTCGCCAAATCGCAGCCGGGCAAGCTCAACTACGGCTCGGTCGGCAACGGCAGCGCGTCGCACCTGACCATGGAGCTGCTGAAAGCCGAAGCCGGCATCGACATCGTCCACGTGCCCTATCCGGGCAGCCCGCAGGTGAACACCGCCATCGCCGGCGGCCAGATCGCCGCCGGGTTCGTCGTGCCGGCCACGGCGATGCCGCTGGTTCAGGGCGGGCGCATGAAGGCGCTCGCGGTCACCTCGAGCGCGAGGAGCGCGGTGCTGCCCGAGCTTCCGACCGTGGCCGAGGCGGGCTTCCCGGGCTTCCAGTCCACCGCCTGGCTCGGCATGGTCGCCCCGGCCAGGACGCCCGAGCCGATCGTCGAGCGGATTTCGGCGGAACTGGTGCGCATCATCCGTTCGGACGAAATTCGCGGCCGCATGGCCCGCATCTACTTCCAGGCGATCGGCACCACGCCAGCGGGCCTGGCCACGCTGATGCGCGACGAAGTGGAGCGCTGGGGCAAGGTGATCCGGCAAACCGGCGCCAAGGCGGATTAAGGTTGGATACGATCGGCGCGGTGAACCGCCGCCCTACCGCAGCGGACGGACCAGCTTGA
>MEQZ01000018.1 GCA_001770425.1 Betaproteobacteria bacterium RIFCSPLOWO2_02_FULL_65_20
TGCCCCCGTAGAAGATCGAAAAGGTCTCGCGGTCCACCCGCGCTTCCAGCAGGCGGTCGACCGTGTCGACGAAATTGTTGCGGTGAAACTGGGTGTGGAAGCCCAGTATGCTGCTGCCCAGGAGTCCGTCGAGCAGTTCCGCACGCCAGGGGCAGATCGCAAACGCTTCCGGGTTGGGCCAGGGAATATGCCAGAAGGTGATGATGGTGGCGTTCGGCAGCTTTTCTCGCACCATCCTCGGCAGCAGGGCGAGATGGTAGTCCTGAACCAGGACAATGGGATCCTCCGACCTCGCCTCCTCGATCACGGCGCGCGCGAACTTCCGGTTGACGCCAACGTACTGCGCCCAATCCCCGGCGCGAAACGTGGGGCGCACATGGGCAATGTGACACAGCGGCCACAGTCCCTCGTTGGAGAAGCCATTGTAGTAGCCGGCCTCCTCTTCATGCGAAAGCCAGATCCTGCGTATCGAGTACGAAGGGTTGTGCGGCGGCACCTTGACCCGGTCCTCCTTGTCTACCACGTCCCGGTCCCCGGAACCGCTTCCGTGGGCAATCCAGGTGCCCGAGCAGGCCCGCATGATGGGCTCCAGCGCGGTCACCAGCCCGCTCGCCGGCCGCTGGATGTCCACCGCCCCGTCCGCGCCGCGAACGTGAATGTACGGTTCTCTGTTCGAAACGACCAGGATGTCCTCACCATTCAAGTCGCTGCGCAATATCGCGCGCAGCGTCTGCGGCGTCCATGAAAGCTGGCTTTCATCCCGCGGGCGGTAATCGGAACCGAGCTCCCGGATCAGCGAGCGCAGATCCCGGGCAAGCGGCTGCAGTTCGGGCACGGTGATCCGTTCGGCGGGCCGCAGCAGGCCTTCGCCGCGCAGCAGCGCGCGCATGCCATGGACCCAGCCGCGCCAGCTCAGCTGCGCGATGATGACCGTGACCAGCGACACCACCGCGCCCAGCGCGACAAAGAAATAGAAGACGTACTTCCTGGTCTCCTCGCTGCGCCGCTGGATGAAGCTCATGTCGTACACGAGCACCAGATGACCGATGACGCTGCCATCGACGACCAGCGGCCGCACCGAAACACGCACTGACCCCTTTTCCTTCGAAACCAGCCGGGTCTCTCCCCCCGCAAGCGCCGTCAGGTCCTTGCACGGAATGTTCCTGGGAAAAGTCTTGGTGGCGATCAGCGAGGAATGGGACGCATCGCAATAGCCGATCGCATAAAGGCGCTCATCCTGCGTGATGCGGTTGAAATACGCGATCGTCTTGCTCCTGGATCCCGCGCGCACCAGATCCGCCAGCGGTTCCTGAATGCTGTTGGTGACCAGGGTCGAGCGGATATCGAGATCGCGCTCGAACCAGCGCAGCATCAGCGTGTCCACGAGCGGAAGCACCCCGTAGGCGATCGCTGCAAGGACGATCAGCAGCGGAAGAATGAAGCGAAGCGAAAGGCGCATACGGGATATGCTGGCCTGTGAGGGGGAACACACTGCATTGTACTTCCGCCCGCCGCGGCGCGGCAGGCCCTGGCATCGGCAGCCCCGCGAAAGGCTCTACGTGATGAGCGGAACGCATAAAAAAAAGGCGGTCTTACCCGCCTCAATCTCGTCCGTGAGACGAGCTCTCTCTACACCGGAAATTCGAGGCGATTCGCACCAAGCTCGTGTCCGACCGGCCCGGGTTTCGCCCGATATTCCGTCTCTCTCTCCTCCATCTTCCTTCCTTCTCCTATTCCTTCTTGTAGACGATATCGCTGCGCCGGTTCTGCGCCCGGGAGGTCTCGTCGTGACCGGCTGCCATGGGCTTTTCCTCGCCGAAGCTCACGGTTTCGATCTGCCGCTCCGAACCGCCGAGCAGAACCATCAGGTTCTTCACGCCGTCGGCCCGCCGCTGCCCCAGTGCAAGGTTGTACTCCCGGCTGCCGCGCTCGTCGGCGTTGCCCTCGATCACCACGCTCGAACCGGGATGCTGCTTCACGTAGCCGGCATGGGCCTCGACCATCGGGCGAAACTCGGGTTTCACGGCATAGGAGTCGTAGTCATAGTAGACGCTGCGCTTCGCAAGGATGTTCTTCGGGTCCCGCAAGGGATTTACCGGCACGGGTTTCGGCGCAACGCGCATGACCGTCGGCGCCGATGCCGGCGCCGGTTTCGGTGCCGCAGCAGCGGCCACGGGCACCGGCGCCGCGGCCTCCTTGGCCTGTTCGCCTGCGCACGCGGCGACGATCGCCGTCAGCATTACGGAAAGAACCGCCCTGGCCATTCGTCGCATTTCCCTGTCCTCACCCTGTGCAGAGCCGTCTCGCCGTCACCGAGGTACGCCGGATTCGCGACGCTCCACCCCGCCCCACTACTATGCGACAAAATACATTTGTGTCAATATAATGGGGCTTGGTTGTGGTGTCAACTGCCCGTCAAGCAGGTCGGTCATTGCGCTGTCCCGGCTCCGGCCCGTCTCGAAGCTGGACGGCGGCGGCGCTGCGGTCACGGCGCGTGCAGACGGGAAATGCTCCTTGACAACGACCGGGATCAGCCCCGCGCTGATTTGCGGCTTCAACCCCAGATTGGAAGACACGAAATGGCCCCCGTCACCCGCAAGAAGAAAACGAAACTCGGTGATCATGGAAGGCAGACGGTTGCGGCTGCCAGGCCGGCGAAGATGCTGGAAGTGCTCCAGCAATTCCGGATGCTGATCAAGTCCATCCGCGGCCACTATCGACAGGTCGAGGACCGCTCGGGCGTCAGCGGCGCCCAGCTCTGGGCGCTTGCCCATATCGCCGGGAACCCCGGATCCAAGGTCGGGGAGCTTGCGCGGGCGCTTGCCATTCATCAGTCGACTGCGAGCAACCTGGTCGGGCGGCTCGAATCGCTGGGACTGGTCACGCGCAGCCGCGTGCAGCACGACCAGCGATCTGTCAAACTGGTCCTGACGGCCAAAGGCGTGCGCGCCGTAAAGCGCGCGCCCCGCCCATTGATCGGCGTACTGCAGCAGGCTCTGTCGGATATTCCCGAAGCCAGCCTTGATGCGCTGCGCCGGCATCTGGGCAAGCTGATAGGCGCAATGAAAATCAACGATCCGAGGGGACGCCTGACTCCCCTTTCGGAAATGTAGTCCAGCGCGCAAGGCGCACCAAGAACCCTTAAAGGAGGGTGTCACGCCGCATCACGCAAGCGAGCATCCATGGTCATGACCCCGCTGCTTTTCACACAGGAAATCTCCGCACCTCGTCCCAGCGCGCTGGCGCCGCCCCGCGGCTGGGGACGAGCCGGATTTGCGGCGGCGTTCGTCGCCGGTTACCTGCTGCTCGACTGGATCAGTTTCATCGGACCGATGCAGGCGCTCAACATCACGCCCTGGAATCCGGAGCCTGCGCTGGCGGTGGCATTGCTCGTTCTTTACGGGCAGCGCTGGGTTCCGCTGATATTCCTGGCCGCTCTGATCGCCGATTTCCTGCTTCGCAGCGTCACGATTCCCTTCGCCAGTTCGCTTGTGCTTGCGGCAACTCATGCCGCTGGCTATAGCGCCATCGCTCATTTGCTGGGCCATCGCCTGAGGATCAAGCCCGCGCTGCAGAGCAGCGAGGACGTGTTGCGCGTCACCCTGACCATCGTGGCCGGCGCCGCTGTCATGGGCCTGCTCTATGTCGGCGTGCTCACCGCGCAAGAGCTCGTTCCCTCGACGCGGTTCCTGGCGGTCTACCTGCGTTACTGGATAGGCGATTCCGTAGGCATGCTGGTGACGCTGCCGCTGCTGCTCATGCTTTCGGACTCGGGCCGCCGCAGGCAGTTGAGAATGATCGCAGGGTCCCCGATTACGCTCTTGCAGCTGAGTCTGGTCGCCGTGACCCTCTGGATCATTTTCGCGCGCGGGCATCCGGAACAGTTCAAGTTCTTCTATCTGCTTTTCCTTCCGCTGGTGTGGATCTCGACCCGGCATGGACTGGCCGGCGCCGTCGGCGCGGTGGCGGTGTTTCAGGCGAGTATCCTGGTCGGGGTCGTAGTCGGCGGCTACCGGGCGATCGAGGTGTACGAACTGCAGGCCCTCCTCATAGCACTTTGCATCACCGGGTACTCCCTCGGGATCTCGGTGGACGAGCGCCGGCAAGCCGCGGACAGGCTCGCGCGGTCCGAGCGCCTGTCCGCAGCGGGCGAAATGGCGACCGCCGTGGCGCACGAACTCAACCAGCCACTGACCGCCCTTTCCACCTATGCCAGTTCGGTCCGCGCGCTGATGGAATCAGCAGGCATCCAGAACCAGACGCTGCTGGATACGGCCGACAAGATCAGGCGCACAGCGCTCCGTTCAGCCGATGTCGTCTCCCGTTTCAGAGGCCTGCTCGCCACCGGCGAGCCGAATCTGCTGCCCGCGGCGTTGTCCGGGCCCGCCTGGAATGCGATATGTTCATGCAAAGAGCGGGCGGACATTGCCGGCATACGCCTGGTTCTGGACGCGCCGGCCGATATCCCGCTCGTGCGCCTCGATCCGGCGCGCATCGAAATCGTTTTCCGCAACCTTATCGGCAATGCGTTGGAATCAGTCGAGCGCACCGCTACACAGTCCAGGCTGGTCTCCGTGAAGATAAATTGCGATGCTTCGTCCTACGCGGTGGCGACCATTACCGATTCGGGGAGAGGGATTCCGGCAACCTGCGCAGAGCGCGTATTCGAACCCTTTTTCTCCGAGACCCCGTCGGGCCTGGGGCTCGGACTCGCGCTCAGCCGCGCCATCGTCGAAAGCCACGGCGGCAGGCTCTGGGCAGAACCCGGCGATCACGGCACCTTGAAATTCTCCCTACCCCTATGACCCATCATCCCATAGACGCGTCCTTTGAGAACCTTACGGTATTCATCGTCGACGACGACCCCGATATCCGGGATTCGCTCGGCTTGCTGCTCGGGCTGCGGGGCTACAGGACGGCGCTTTTCGCCTGTGCCGAGGATTTCCTCGCCGCTTGGCGTCCCGGCTTTGCCGGCTGCGTCATCGCCGACCTCAGAATGCCTGGCATGAGCGGGCTGGAACTCCAGAAGGAGCTCGCTTCAAAGGGAATCAAGCTGCCCCTGGTGCTGCTGACCGCGCACGGGGACGTCAGCTCGGCAAGGCAGGCGCTGCGGGAAAAGGCGATCGACTTCCTGCAGAAGCCCTTCCGCGAAGAGGAGCTTACCGCCGCGATCGATACCGGGTTCCGGAAGGATTTGGAAAGACTGAATTCGGACCGGGAACGCTCGACTGATCAGTCGGGGCTGGCGACTCTTACTCAGCGGGAGCGCGAAGTCATGGCTCATCTGGCCACCGGCGCATCCAATGTCGCGATTGCGCAGTCGCTGTCCATCAGCCCGCGCACGGTCGAAGTGCACAAGGCGAGAGTCATGGAAAAGCTCGGAGCGCGCAACCTCGTGGAACTGACCCGAATCGCCGACCGGGCCGGCAAGATCGATTGAAGCAGAGACGAACTTGGCGACCCTCGCGAGCACGCCGGCCGAAACGATGCGCGCTAGAACGGGAGCGGCACGCCGGGTTTCGCTTCGTTCAGCACGCGCCGGAATTCCGCCTGTATGCGCGCAAGCGCCGCGGTGTCGTCCCCTTCGAAGCGAAGCACGATCACCGGGGTGGTGTTCGATGCGCGGGCAAGGCCGAACCCGTCCTGGTATTCCACGCGCAGGCCGTCGATGCGGATGATCTGCGTCGCATCGGGGAACCGCGCGCTCTGCTGGAGTTCGGCGATGAGCCGATGCGGCTCGCCTTCGGTGAGTTTCCAGTTGAGCTCGGGCGTGCTGAGGGAATCGGGCAGCGCGTCCAGCACTGCGGAGGGATTCGGGTCCCGGGACAGGATCTCCAGCAGCCGGGCGCCGGCGTACTGCGCATCGTCGAAACCATACCAGCGCTCACCGAAGAACATGTGCCCGCTCATCTCGCCGGCAAACGGCGCGCCCCGCTCCTTCATGCGCGACTTGATGAGCGAGTGCCCCGTCATCCACATGTCCGGAACGCCGCCGTGGCGCCGGATCCACGGCGCGAGATTGCGCGTGCACTTGACGTCGAACACGATCTGCGCGCCGGGACAGCGCGAGAGCACGTCTTTGGCCAACAGCATCAGCTGGCGGTCCGGATAGACGATGCCGCCGCCCTTGGTGACCACGCCCAGCCGGTCGCCGTCACCGTCGAAGGCCAGGCCCAGTTCCGCGCCGCCGCCGCGCACCGCGGCGATGAGGTCGGCGAGGTTCTTCGGCTGCGACGGGTCGGGATGGTGATTCGGAAACAAGCCGTCGACCTCGCAGTACAGCTCGGTCACTTCGCATCCGAGCCGCCGGTAGAGTGTCGCCGCGGTGGCGCCCGCGACGCCGTTGCCGCAGTCGATCGCGATCTTCATCGGCCGCGCAAGGCGCACGTCGGCGGCAATGCGGTCCAGATAATCACCGGCGATGTCGGCCTTGCGCCGCGCGCCCGCGCCCTGCGCAAACCGCCCCGCCTCGATGCGCGCGCGCAGGCCCTGGATGGCCGCTCCGGAAAGCGTGGTGCCCGCGATCACCATTTTCAGCCCGTTGTAGTCGGGCGGGTTATGGCTGCCGGTCACCGACACGGCACTGCCGCAGCCCAGGTGGTGCGCGGCAAAATAGGTCATCGGCGTGGCGACCATGCCGATGTCGAAAACGTCGATGCCGGCCGCACAAATGCCGTCCATGAGCGCGCCGGCGAGTTCCGGACCGGAAAGCCGTCCGTCGCGTCCGACCGCGACAGCCGTCTGCCCCTGTTCGCGTGCCTCGCTGCCGACCGAGCGCCCGATCAGCCGCACGCCCTCTGCGGTGAGCGTCTCACCGACGATGCCGCGGATATCGTAAGCCTTGAATATTTCGGCCGGAAGCGATGTCATGATGCCCCACGTGGTTGAGCGCCGCACGCGACGCACCCGATGCGCACCGCCGTCGGAGGCGTGCGCTCGAACCGGTACAGGTCAGAGCCGTTCTTGAAAGAATGAAATTATACGTCGCGCCGGCCAGTCGATACGCCCCGGAAAAGCACCGGTGACGAAACCCGCATGCCCGCCCTGTGCCGGAAAGTCGCATTGCACTGCGGCCGAGACCTGCGCAGCCGACGGCAACGCGCGTTCCGGCAGGAACGGATCGTTGCGCGCGTTGATGAGCAGAGTCCGCACGCCGACCCGGGAGAGCCACGGCTTGCTGCTCGAGCGCGTCCAGTAATCGTCGGTATCGCGGAATCCGTGCAGCGGCGCAGTGACGACGTCGTCGAACTCGCGCAGCGTGCGCGTGCGAGCGAGCGCTGCGCGGTCGTAAATACCGGGATGCTGCGCGAGCTTGGCCGCGCTCTTGCTCCTCAGCGTGGCAAGAAACGCCCGGGTGTACACGAGATTGAAGCCGCGGCCGAGCGCGTCGCCCGACGCCATGAGATCCAGCGGCGCCGATACCGCCGCCGCGGCCGCGACCACGGTACGCGCCACCCCGCCCTGCTCGCCGAGCCACTTGAGCAGCGCGTTGCCGCCCAGCGACACCCCCGCCGCAAACAATGGTGCAGCACCCGCCTCGGCCCGGAACCGCCGCAGCATCCAGTCGATTTCAGCCGAGTCGCCGGAATGATAGGCGCGCGGCAGCCGGTTCGGTTCCCCCGAGCAGCCGCGGAAATGCGCCACGGCGCCGCGCCAGCCGCGGCGCGCGAGAGAGCGCATGAGCGCAAGCGCATAGTGGCTGCGGGAACTGCCTTCGAGCCCGTGAAACAGCACCACCAGCGGCGCACGCGCGTCCCCGGCGAGCCGATCGATGTCGACGAAATCCCCGTCCGGCGTGGTCCAGCGCTCGCGCTCGAGGCGCACACGCTCGCGGCGCCCGAGCAGCGGCGCATAGAGGGTCTGCAGATTGCCCCCGGGCAGCCACCACGGAGCGCGGTAGGGCCGCAACGGGGCGTCGCGCCCGCTTCCCACGTCAGTGCAGGCTCTTGGAGGGCGGCTCGGGATCGGCGGGCGCCGCCTGCGGCGCGATGGATCCGTGATGCACCACCATGCGCCAGCCGCTGGCGGAGCGCAGATACACGTTGGTGGTCACCACCGGCGCTTGCGCCTTGGGTTCGCCCGCAACCAGGATGTTCTCGTGCAGGCTGTGCACCGCGAGCATCATGCCCTGCACGCAGACCTGCGCGGACAGATGAACCTTGAGGCGTTCGCCCGAGCGGAAGATCTGCGCCCAGTTCTCCCTGATCTGCTCATACCCGCAAAGGCGCGGCCAGCCCGGGTGCACGCAGACGACCTCCTCGTCGTCGGCCCACACTTCCATCATGGCCTCGAGATTGGCCGCCTCCAGCGCCTCGTAGAAGGCGGCTTCGCAGTCCTGCGGTGTCGGAAACGAAGTCTTTTTCACGGGGCGGATGGTAGCGGAAACGCTAGAGTCCCGCCAGCACGCGCCCCCGCCAGCGCGGGCCCCCGGCAGTACCTGATCCCGACAGCGCAGGCGTCTCAGATAACGGTTGGGACGCGACTGAACAGCACCGTCGACTTCAGTGCTTGATCAGTTCTTCGCGCCTGAGCGCTTTCTGATGCTGGTGCATGAATGCCAGTACGATAACCTGGTCCTGTTCAATCACATAGAAAAGCGAGTACGGGAAGCGGCGCAGGACCGCCCGGTGGATATCCTTGTCGATCCGCTGGTAGAGCGCGGGCTGAGTTCGCAGATACGACTCGGTCCGTTCGAGATCCTTGACGAATTCGGGCGCCTTATTGATCTCGGGCTGCGCATACCGGGAAACGGCGGTCTCGACCTCAGCGGCCGCCGCGCGCTTGTAGCGGACGGAATAGGGCACTAAGAAGCGCCGAGCTTCGCTTTGATGTCGGCGAGCGAGACGGTTTCTTCCTCAGGGTGTGCGCGATGATGCGCGAGGCGCGCCTGTAACTCGGCGCGTTGCTCGTCCGTGACAGGCGGTGAAAATGCTTCGCTGGCAACGCTGTCGAGGATGTCGCGAGCCAACTGAAGCCGCGTCGCGGCGTCGAGCTTGACGATCTCGTCGTAAAGATTCGAGTTCATAAAAATACCCTACTCGATTCGAAAGTACTTTGCAACCTGTTGACGCCGCAGTACAGGCACCTAAGCCGGACGAGCCGGAACCAAACGGGCTGCTTTGCTTTGGCGCCCCTGCTCTCTCGATTTCGGACCGTTGCAACTGCGCAACGGTCCGAAATCGAGAGACGTATACAAAGCCAAATTCTTCTCAAGAATCGTCAACAGTAAACTCATAAGTAACTAAGAACGGATCGTCGCCGAAGCCGGCCGCAGCTGCGCGCAGACCCGACTGCACGTTCGCCTACTTATAAAGAATGTGCGGCAGCCACAGGCCGATGCCGGGAAACACGTAAAGCAGGACCAGTGCGATCAACACGAAGCCCATGAACGGCATCATGCCGACGAAGATCTGGTTCAGCGTCACGTGCGGCGGGGCAACGCCTTTCAGGTAGAACGCCGCCATCGCCACCGGTGGCGAAAGGAACGCGGTCTGCAGGTTGAGCGCCACCAGCAGGCCGAAGAACAGCGGGTCGATGTTGAAGTGCGGCAGCAGCGGGATGAAAATCGGCATGAAAATGATGATG
>MEQZ01000019.1:0-472 GCA_001770425.1 Betaproteobacteria bacterium RIFCSPLOWO2_02_FULL_65_20
GGCGCTCCAGGCCGGTTACCGCACGCTGGAATCCGATCATCGGGCGCTCGAGGCCGATTTCCGCAAGCTCGAGGCCGAGAAGCAGGCGCGCGAGGCCGCCTTCGCCGGCCTCGAGACCGCCTATCGCTCCCTTGAGCAGAGTTACTTCAATGTGCTCGGCTCTGCGTCCTGGCGTGTCACGGCGCCCTTGCGTGATCTGCGTGCAGTATTGAATCGGCGCGCGATGCTCAACGGGGTGATTCACGTCTGTCGAGCACTGTTTCGCGCACTCCCGGTCAGCGAGGAACTTCGCTGGCGCTGGCGTTACCGCTTGCTGCAGACGCCACTGCGGCGTTTTTTCGGCGAATTCCAAACCGAGCAAACCGTACCCGAGGCAAAACCGCACGCACCGCCTCCGGGCAAGGAAGCCGTGCGCGCCGGCGCCGAAGCCGAACTGGCGGCGTTTCTCGCCGCGGGCATCCCCTTGGCCCTG
>MEQZ01000019.1:498-6863 GCA_001770425.1 Betaproteobacteria bacterium RIFCSPLOWO2_02_FULL_65_20
GGTGCTGCTGGTCCTGTTCAATCAGGCCGGCTTGACCTACGGCTGCCTCGACGCGCTGGCTCAGGAGCGCGAACTTGCGTTCGAGACGATCATCGTCGATAACGCGTCGACCGATAGAACCTCCGAGCTTCTGGATCGCCTGACCGGGGCGGTCGTGATTCGCAATGCCGACAACGAAGGCTTCCTGCTGGCGGTCAATCGGGCGGCGCGCGCGGCGCGCGGAGAATTTCTGCTGGTGTTCAACAACGATGCGGTGGTGCTGCCGGGGGCCTTGCAGGCGGCGGTCAGGCGGATGGACAGCACGCCCGAGGCAGGCGCCGTCGGCGGCGCCATTCTGCTCTGGGACGGAAGCCTGCAGGAAGCCGGCAGCATCATCTGGCGCGACGGCAGTTGCCTGGGCTACGGCCGCGGCGACGATCCCGCCGCGCCTGTCTATGACTTCGTACGTGACGTGGATTACTGCTCGGGCGCCTTTCTGCTGGTGCGCCGCGCATTGTTCGAGGCGCTGGGAGGGTTCGACACCGATTACGCGCCGGCCTATTACGAGGAAAGCGATTTCTGCGCGCGCCTCTGGGAGCGAGGACACCGGGTCGTATACGATCCCGCGGTACGCATTCGTCACTTCGAGTTTGCCAGCGCAGGTGCTCAATCGGAGCAGGCGATCGCGCTGCAGGTCCGCAACCGCGCGCGCTTTGCCGCCAAGCATCCGGAATTCCTCGCCCGGCAGCGCGAACCCTCGCAGGCGGCGGTGCTGTTTGCCCGCCAGCGGCTCGCCTCCGGCAGGCAGCGCATCCTGCTCATCGACGACAGGGCGCCGCGCCGGGATCTGGGGGGCGGTTTTCCGCGCGCCCGCGACTTCGTCGTGGCCATGGTGGCCGAGGGGCATTTCGTCACCCATTATCCCTTGCAGTTCCCGCATGATCCCTGGGACAAGGCGCGCGCGGCGCTGCCGGACACAGTCGAAATCATGCAGGGCTACGGCGTTGCCGGACTGCCCGGATTTCTCGAGGAACGCCGGAATTATTACGCTTGCATCATCGTCAGCCGGCCGCACAACATGCAGGTCGTCAATGCCCTGCACGCCGACCACCCGGAGTGGTTTGCCGGAACCACGCTGGTGTTCGACGCCGAAGCCCTGTTTTCGCTGCGCGATATCGCCAAGGCTGCGGTTCGCGGCGAACAGGTGCCGCCGGCAGCACAGGAGAGAATGATCCGTGCCGAACTCGACATCGCCCGCATCGCCCATCGCATCGTCACCGTTTGTCCGGCCGAGGCGGCGCACTACCGCAGACACGGGCACGCGCAGGTGCACGTTCTCGGCCACACGCTGAACGCCCGCCGCGACGGCCCCGATTTCGGCGCGCGTCGCGGCTATCTCTTTGTCGGCGCCATTCAGGAGGACGATACGCCCAACGGAGACAGCCTGATCTGGTTTCTGCGCGAAGCCTGGCCGCGCATCCGGGCGCGCGGCGATACCCGTCTCGATGTCGTGGGCCTGTGCGAAGCGCCGGAGGTCCGGCGCCTGGCGACATCGGGCATTCGCCTGCACGGACAGGTCGAGTCGGTCGAACCTTTCTACGACGCGGCCCGCGTTTTCATCGTCCCCACCCGTTTTGCCGCCGGCATACCGCACAAGGCGCATGAGGCGGCGGCGCATGGGGTGCCGATGGTCGTCACCTCGCTGATCGCCGCACAACTCGGCTGGGACAGCGAAATCGAGATCGCCGACGAGGGCGGCGCGTTTGCAGAACGCTGCATCGCCTTGCACGACGATGAGGCCCGCTGGCAGGCCCGGCGCGAGGCAGCCTGGGCAGCCATCGATCGCGATTGCAGTCCGTCAGCTTTCCATCGGACGGTAGCGCAGATCGTTGCCGCCGCGCGCCCCGAGTGACGATAGTCCGATCCGCCTAAGGATTGATCGGCAGCACCGCGTTCCAGCTGCCGCTCACGCTGACCGGAATGGTCGCGGTCCCCAGAATCGGTATCGTGACCGAAAAGCCGACCGAGCCGTCGAAATTACCGCTGGCCTGCATCGGCGCCGTACTGGTGTCGATATACCAGACGATCGGGCCGCCGCCGCGCCCATCGAGGGTACCCGACACCACCGGATGGGTCCACGAACCTTCGAGGCGGAACTGGCCGTCGCTTCCCCTGACGATGTTGGCGAGCCAGTTGCCGCAGATGCAGATCGCCCCGTAACCGGCGACCGAAATGTTGCCGCCGTCGTAGCTGCCGCTGGCGGTGCCCGCCACGGAACCGTCGGGCATGAAGCGCACGGTCCAGTCGCCGCTGACCGTGCCATTGACTGCGCCCACGTCGCTCGCCGTGCCGCTGAAGGATCCCTGCACCTTTCCGGTCACCACGGTGTCCGCCGCGCCCTGGAAGCGCACGGTCCAGGTACCGCTGAGGGTCTTGACGCCCTGGGCCGTGTACACCTGGCCCTGGAAGCCGCCTGTCGCCACGCCGGTGGCGGTATCGACGACGAGCGTCGTGGTGCCGTCGGCGGTGCCCGTCCCGCTCGCCGGACCACGGCCGCCGGCCGCGTCCCAGGTGATGGAAATGGACTTGGTCTGCGGGTTGTAACCGGCCACGCGCCAGTTGCCGGCGAACCCCGAGCCGCCGAAGCTGCCGCTGCCGCCGACAGTCTCGACAAATACGCCGGACGCATCGCTCGTGCCGGAGGCATTCCACGCGCCCTCGATGCTGCCCGAGTAGTTGCCGCTGCCGTCGCTGGCCGCGCCGCTGAAGCTGCCGCTCAACTGGCCGGAGAATACCTGTGCGGGCCATGCCGATCCGGAAACCGCGGCGAGCAGCAGCAGGCACAAGACGCGAATGAAGGTCAACATGATCGATGCTCCCCCAGAAGTTTGGTCCATCACACCATTCGGCCCGGCAGTCCGTGTTGACGGCGCTCAATAGTCGCGGCGATATTCGCAGCGCCCGCTGTGCGGACCCTTTACGGAAGACGGCGGTCTGCGGCAGAGCGGCCGCTGTGCTCGGCCGGTCGTGAGCCGCGGCCCTGCTTCAGGGAAAGACTTCCGCCTCGCTCAACCGCTTCGCATCCGCATCTTTCGCCGCCAGCGTCGGCGCACCGCTCAAGGGCCAGGCGATGGCCAGGTCCGGGTCGTTCCACAGCAGCGAGCGCTCGTGCTCCGGCGCCCAGTAGTCGGTGGTCTTGTAGAGAAACTCAGCCGAGTCGGACAGCACCAGGAACCCGTGGGCGAAGCCTTCCGGTATCCACATCATACGCTTGTTATCGGCCGACAGGATCTCGCCCACCCATTTGCCGAACGTGGGCGACGAGCGGCGGATGTCCACCGCCACGTCGTACACCTCTCCGGAGACGACCCGCACCAGCTTGCCCTGCGGCTGCCTGATCTGGTAGTGCAGGCCGCGCAGCACGTTCTTTGCGGAGCGCGAATGGTTGTCCTGCACGAACTCGCCCGGTATGCCGTGCGGCTCGAGCGCGCGCCGGTTGTAGCTCTCGAAGAAGAAGCCGCGTTCGTCGCCGAATACCCTGGGCTCGACGACGAGCACGCCGGCGATCGCGGTGCGGATGACGTTCACGTGTAGATCTTGTCCGAGAGCAGCCGCAGCAGGTACTGCCCGTAGCCGTTCTTGGCCAGCGGCTGGGCGAGCGCCTCCAGTTCCTCTGCGCTGATGTAACCCATGCGATAGGCGATTTCCTCGGGGCACGCGATCTTGAGGCCCTGGCGGCGCTCGATGACCTCGATGAACTGCGAGGCTTCCAGCAGCGACTCGTGCGTGCCCGTATCGAGCCACGCGTAGCCCCGGCCCATGGTCACGACCTCGAGCCGGCCCATTTCCAGGTAGCGCTTGTTGACATCGGTGATCTCGAGCTCGCCGCGCGCCGAGGGCTTCAGCGATGCCGCGATGTCGAGCACCTGGTTGTCGTAGAAATACAGCCCGGTCACCGCATAGCGCGACTTGGGGCGCTTCGGTTTCTCCTCGAGGCTGATCGCGCGGCCGCCGGCGTCGAATTCGACCACGCCGTAGCGTTCCGGGTCGTGCACCGGGTAGGCGAACACGGTCGCGCCCGAAGCAGGCGCTTCGGTCTGCCCTGCCGCGCGCTGCACCTGCTGCGCGAGGTCGTGGCCGTAAAAGATATTGTCGCCCAGGATGAGACATGAGCTATCCGTGCCGACGAAATCGCGCCCGATGATGAACGCCTGCGCCAGCCCGCCCGGCTCCGGCTGCACCGCATAGCTGAGGTGCAGGCCCCACCGCGCCCCGTCGCCGAGCAGTTGCTCGAAGCGCGGCGTGTCCTGCGGGGTCGAAATGACCAGGATGTCGCGGATCCCCGCCAGCATCAGCGTGCTCAAGGGATAGTAGATCATCGGCTTGTCGTAGATCGGCAGCAGCTGCTTGGATACGGCCTGGGTGACCGGATAGAGCCGGGTTCCGGAACCGCCGGCGAGAATGATGCCTTTCATGATGCCTTCTGCCTTTGCGTATAGTTGGCGGCGATCCAGTTCCGGTACTCGCCGCTTTGCACGCCGCGCACCCACTGTTCGTGGTCCAGGTACCAGCGCACAGTCTGCTTGAGCCCCTGCTCGAACGTGACCGCCGGCTGCCAGCCCAGTTCGCGCTTGACCTTCGACGTATCGATGGCATAACGCCGGTCATGGCCGGGCCGGTCCGGCACGAAGGCGATGAGCCGCTCGTGCGGGCGATGCGCCGAGCCCGGCAGGAACTCGTCCAGCGCGCGGCAGATGGCCCGGACCACGTCCAGGTTGGCGCGCTCGCAATCACCGCCGATGTTGTAGACCTCCCCGGGCGAGCCTCGCGCCAGCACGGTGCGGATCGCGGCGCAATGATCGGTCACGAACAGCCAGTCGCGCACGTTCTGCCCGTCGCCGTACACCGGCAGCGGCTTGCCCTGCATGGCGTTGAGGATCACCAGCGGGATCAGCTTTTCCGGAAACTGGAACGGCCCGTAATTGTTCGAGCAGTTGGTGGTGAGCACCGGCAGGCCGTAGGTGTGGTGCCATGCGCGCACCAGGTGATCCGAGCCGGCCTTCGATGCCGAATACGGGCTGTTGGGCCGGTAATTGTGCCGCTCGGTGAATGCCGGGTCCGCCGGGCCGAGCGAACCGTAGACTTCGTCGGTGGACACATGCAGGAAGCGAAAGGCGTCCTTCTCGCCGGCGGGAAGCGCCTGCCAATAGTGCCGCACCGACTCCAGCAACCGGAAGGTTCCGAGCACGTTGGTCTGGATGAACTCGCCCGCGCCGTGGATGGAGCGGTCCACGTGGCTCTCGGCGGCGAAGTTGACGACCGCGCACGGGCGATGCTCCGCGAGCAGCTTTGCCACGAGTGCCGCATCGCCGATATCGCCCTGCACGAAAACGTGCCTGGCATCTCCCGCAACGGATGCGAGGTTCGCCAGGTTGCCCGCATAGGTCAGCTTGTCCAGGTTGACGAGCGGCGTCCCCGTCTCGGCGATCCACTGCAGCACGAAGTTCGCGCCGATGAACCCGGCGCCGCCGGTGACCAGGATGGGCGAGGGCGAAGATGTCATTGGTTGGATGAGGAAGAACGGATCGCAGTAAGTCCTAAGCCGGCACGGCCGGGACCAAACGGGCTGGCTCGGTCTTGCTTTTCATGATCTCCCGATTTTTCGCCGTTGCGCTCGCGCAACGGCGAAAAATCGGGAGACTGAAATAAAACCAAACCTTTCGCCGGATCTGTCAATGCGCGCGTCATAAGAAACCGCTCAGCCCGTTCCGCCGACCGTCAGGCCGTCGATGCGCAGCGTCGGCTGGCCCACGCCGACGGGCACGCTCTGGCCGTCCTTGCCGCAGGTGCCCACGCCCGGGTCGAGCGCGAGGTCGTTGCCGACCATCGCGACGCGCGTCAGGCAGTCGGGCCCGTTGCCGATCAGCGTCGCGCCCTTTAGCGCAGTGGTGACGCGCCCCTTCTCGATCAGATAGGCCTCGGTGGCCGCGAACACGAACTTGCCGTTGGTGATGTCGACCTGCCCGCCGCCGAAATTCACCGCATAGACGCCGCGCTTGACCGAGCGGATGATCTCCTCCGGGGTGCGCTCGCCGGCCAGCATGTAGGTGTTGGTCATGCGCGGCAGCACCGTGTGCGCGAAGGATTCGCGCCGGCCGTTGCCGGTGGTCGGCACGCCGGTCAGCCGCGCGTTCAGGCTGTCCTGCATGTAGCCGCGCAGGATGCCGTTCTCGATCAGGGTCGTACACTGCGTCGCATTGCCCTCGTCGTCGATATTGAGCGAACCGCGGCGAGACGGCAGCGTGCCGTCGTCGACCACGGTCACGCCTGCTGAGGCCACGCGCTCGCCGATGCGTCCGGAAAACGCCGAGCTGCCCTTGCGGTTG
>MEQZ01000019.1:6878-14329 GCA_001770425.1 Betaproteobacteria bacterium RIFCSPLOWO2_02_FULL_65_20
GCGGTTGAAGTCGCCCTCCAGGCCGTGGCCGATCGCCTCGTGCAGCAGCACCCCGGGCCAGCCCGGCCCCAGCACCACGGTCATGGTTCCCGCCGGCGCCGGCCGCGACTCCAGGTTCACCAGCGCCTGCGACACCGCGCGCGTCGCGTAGTCGCGCAGCCGCTCGTCGGTGAAGTGGGCGTAGTCGGTGCGCCCGCCTCCGCCCGCCGACCCCTGCTCGCGCCTGCCCTTGTGCTCGGCGATGACCTGCACGGACATGCGCACCAGAGGCCGCACGTCGGCGGCGATCACGCCGTCGGACCGCGCCACCATGACCACCTCGTACTCGCCCGCGAGGCTGGCCATCACCTGCACCACGCGCGTATCCATCGCGCGGCACATCTGCTCCAGCCGTTCGAGCAGCTTCACCTTTGCCGCGTCCGGCAGCGAGGCAAGCGGGTCCTCGGCCCGGTAGAGATCCTGAGCGGCCGCGCGCCGCACCGGCTTTCCGCGCACGCGAACCGCGGTCTGGGCGCCGCTTTGTGCTATGGCGCGCGTGGTCTGCGCCGCGTCGCGCAGCGCCGGCAGGCTGATCTCGTCGGAGTAGGCGAACGCGGTCTTCTCGCCGCTGATCGCGCGCACCCCGACGCCCTGGTCGATATTGAAGCTGCCCGACTTGACGATGCCCTCCTCCAGGCTCCAGCCCTCGCTGCGCGAGTACTGGAAGTACAGGTCGGCGTAATCCAGCCGGTGCGTGAGCATGGTCCCGAACACGCCCGACAGGTTCGCGGCCTCCAGGTCGTGCGGCGCAAGCAGGAAGGAGCGTGCGGTGTGAAACAGTTTGTCTGTGGCGTTCATGGGCCGGATTCTATAGGACTCGGTGTTCCAGGGCCGGCAGGCTCGCGCGCCGCGTCGCCCGGTAGGCCGGATCGATCTCGGCCACCACCACGCCCGGACCGTCGGGCAGACAGCCGAGCACCTTGCCCCAGGGATCGACGATCATGCTGTGCCCGTGCGTGTGGCGGCCGTTCACGTGCCGGCCGCCCTGGGCCGGCGCGACTACGTAGGCGAGGTTCTCGATCGCCCGCGCGCGCAGCAGGATCTCCCAGTGGGGAGCGCCGGTGGTCGCGGTAAACGCCGAAGGCACGAGGATGATGTCCATCGGCGCCAGGCTCCGGTAGAGCTCAGGGAAACGCAGGTCGTAGCAGATCGACAGCGCCATGCGCCCGAACGGCGTGTCGATCGCAACCGGCGCCGTGCCCGGCTCGATGGTGACCGATTCCTGGTAGCGCTCGGTCTCGGTGGCAAAGCCGAACAGGTGGATCTTGTCGTAGCGGGCCACGCGCTCGCCCCGGTCGTCGTACACCAGACAGCTGTTCCTCACCTTGCCCGGATCGGAGGATTCCAGCGGCACCGACCCGCCGACGATCCACAGACCGAATTCGCGCGCGATGTCGGACAGGAACTGCTGGATCGGACCTGAGCCGTCGCGCTCGCGAACCTCGACCTTGTCGCGCTCGCGCATGCCGAATATGCAGAAGTACTCGGGCAGGCTCGCCAGGCGCGCGCCCTGTCGCGCCGCCTCCGCGATCAGCCTGCGCGCCGCCGCGAGATTGGCCGCCACCGAAGGCTCTGAGAGCATCTGTATCGCTGCGACCTTGAACGTGTCGGACATTGAACCCCCGTTGTTGCTATTAACCATAACCGTACTTTGGGTACGGATGCCTTCTATCCGTACCCAAAGTACGGTTGGCGCGCGCAGCGCGCAAGAGCACCGGCTGCATCGATCCAACCGCATACGCGGTATTGCGCGGACGGCGTCCCGTCCGCGCGGATCGCCGATTCTGCACGGATAAAAGCCATCCGTGCAGAATCACCGATCTTGTATAAAACCCAAAACCGTCCTTGCCATCAGCGCCTGAGCCGACTACTGCGCCGTCGAATCGCGCGGCTCGGCGCCCACCCGCTCCACTTTGGGCTTGGTCCAGTTGCCGGTCACGTCATATTCGAAGGCAAACATCTGTCCGAGCGGGTCCTTGAATATGCGCTGCGCGATCATCGCGCCCAGCGCCGTCACCGGGTTGACGTTGAGCAGCAGCGTGGCCGCGGTCGCGGCGCTGTCGCCCAGTGCCGGCACCACTCGCAGGCGCAGCTCCTGGGTTTCGCGCGCGAGGTCGATGTCCCCTGTCATGCCGACGCGTGCGGAGGCGCCGCGCATGTCGAAGTCCCGGGTGGTGAGCACGCCCCTGGCGACCTGCGCGCTGCCCGAGAGGGTGTCGAATGCGAAACCCTCGCTGAACAGGTCGCGCAGGTCGAAGGTGAGCAGGGACTGCAGGCTGAGGATCCCCAGCAGCTTCGCCGCGCCGGGATCGACTTTCAGGAACTGCCCCTTTTGCGCCTTGAGCGAGATGTTGCCGGTCAGGCTGGGATAATCGATTGCCTGCGGGTTTCCCGCCCAGCCGAGTTTGCCCTCCAGATGCGCGCTGCCGCCCCGCATGGTGCCGGGATAGCCCAGTCGCTCAAGGTACTTGCCGGCGTCGGTCACCTCGAGCTTCACGTTCATGCTGGTGCTGGGGCGTGCAGCCCAGCTCTGCCAGTATCCGTCGGCGGAGAGCGTGCTCTGCGGATTCGAGAGCACGAGCCGCTCGATGCGCCAATCGCGGGTCTGGTTGACCGCAACGAGTTCCAGTTTCCCGAACCGGGTGGTGCCGGCGACGAAATCGTCCGCCACGATGTCCAGCGCCGGGAGTTCGCGCGCCTGTCCCTGTGATGGCGAACGCGCGTCGTCCCGGGCTGCTTCCGGCGCCGGGTCGGGAATCGTCAGATGCCGCAGGCGCGCCACGATGCGGCCCTGCCCCTCGGGACGCCAGGTGATGTCCCCGGCCAGTTCGCGTGCGCTCGCACTGGCATTCCAGAGGCCCGCGGACCGGGTCGCGCGCAGGTCGAGATCGTTCACGCGCCGGCCGGCGAAATCCAGCGCGCCAAGCCGCAGGTTGAGCGCGGCAAGCGGCATCGCCGAGCCCGTCCCCTCGCCCGCGCCGAGCAGCGGACGCCAACGATCCAGATCGAGATAGGCCAGCGATCCGACCACCACGATCCCGGGTCGCTCGAGGGCGGGCGTGCTCTCGTTCAGCGCGAGCGCGCCGCGTTCGACCACCATCCTCTCGCCCTCGCGCGCACGCACGATCACGCCGTTCAGGACGCGGCCGACCGAGAGCATGATCGCGTCCCCGCGCGGGGGCAGCCGCTCGACCTGGAACCGGCGCAGCGACTCGCTCTGCTCGCTGTTGGTCCGCGCGATGCGCATGGCCAGCGCCTCGCCCGCCGTCTTGCCCAGCGGCGGCGGCAGATCCAGCGCCAAGCCCTGCAGCGAAGACTCGACCAGCAGTTCGTATACGCCGCGCTTGATCGAGATGCTGCCGCGCCACAGTGCGCTCCCGGTCGAGTGATCGAGCAGCGGAAGATCGACCAGACGCCGCGCTGCCGACGCGGTCGCGGTGCCCTGCGCGCTCACCGAGACCGTGCCATCGGCACGCGTCGCCACCGACACCACCGTCGGCCCGCCGAGAAACTGGCTCGCGAGATTGCGCGCGCTGATGCCGTTCTCGGTGAAATCGAGGCGGCCGTTGACCTGCGCGAAGGCGGGAAGATCGGGGTTGATCGCGATCTGGTTGCCGGCCAGCTGGAGGCTGCCCGCGACTTTGGTCTGCGCGAGCCTGCGGATGGGCAGTTCGAGCCTGAGCTGCAGCCGGGCGTTGCCCGTGGCGCGCATGCCCTCGGTGAAGCCGTCGATGAAGCGCGTCACCGGGCTCGAACCCGCGAAGCGCAGGAATTCCGCCGCCGGTCCCTCGGCCTGGCCTTCGACGCTCAACACTTCGTTTCGATTGAACAGGTCGGCAATCGTCGCTTTTGCGTTCGCGACGCGCACGCCGTAGACCGTGCCCTTGGGCGCGAATATGCGCATCTGCCGCCCGTCGAATGCGAGTTCCCCGCTGACCCCCGTCAATCCCGGCCACCCGTCGGCGTAGTCGAGGTTCACGCCGCTCACTTTGCCGACGACCTGGAAGCTGCCCTGCTTCGGGTCGTCGAACGGGAAGTGCGCAAGGTCGCCCTTCAGCCTCAGCCTGATGTCGTAAGCGCGGCCGGCCTGCAATGCGGACTTGAGGTAATCGCGCACCGGCTCCGGCAGTTTGGGAATGTAACGATAGGTGCTCGTGCCATCCAGACGCGTGAAGCTGCCTGTGAGGTCGATTGCGCCCGGGCTGTCGGGCTTGGCCGCAAAGCTGCCGAACAGCGTGCCGGCGACATCGCGGTTGGCGATCGCGATGTTGCTGAATTTCAATTCGAGGCCGTCTTTTCCCTGCAGCCAGCCGATCTGTCCGGTCAGCGTGTCGAAATGGACATCTTCATCGGGCAGGATGCCCGCAAGCGCGACTGCCGCGTTCTTTGCGCCCAGGGACAGGTTCCCGCCTCTTTCACTGCCGTCGACGTGCCCGCTCAATCCGGAAAATCCCGGCACGCGATGCCAGGCGCGGGCGCCCAGATTGGCGAAGCGCCCGCGCACGCTGTAATGCTCGGGACGCTCCCCGTCTCCCGACCAGGCCAGCTTCAGGTCGTACACGCTGCCGCGGGGATCGATTTCGGCGAGCTGCCTGCGCGCGGCTTGCGGAAACGGCAGAAACTCCGCCAGGCGCGCGAGCGGCTGCAGTTCGAGCGCGTTCGCCTGCAGTTCGCCGCCCTGCGCCTCGCCGGCGCTCCCGCGTCCCCAACGCACGCCGAAGTCAGCCGGCGGAAGCGCGACGCCGCCGCCGGTCTTCAGAGAGAGCTTCTTTCCGAATACTTCGAAGCCGTCGCGGGCCTGCTTGCCGCCCAGCCGGCCTTCGAGGTAGTCCAGATCGAGCAACGGCAGCTCGCGCGCCAGGCGCGCCGATACCTGTGCCAGAGCCAGGTCCGCGGTCGCCTCGGTGAGCCGCTTGCCGGAAAAACCGAGCCACAGACGGATCCCGCCCTTGCCCGAACGTATCTCCAGCGGGTAATCGAACCAGCGCTGCCAGACTGCGAGATCGGTGTAGTCGAGCTCCGCGTACAGGCGACCGGTCCCGTCCCGGATCTGCTCGATGCTGCCTCCGCGCAGTTCGCCGCGCAGGTCCAGCGCGCGCGCCAGCTCGCCGTCGGCGCGGGTGCCGGCGCGCGCGCGCAGCGCAAAGCGGTGCAGTTCGCCCGCGTTGCGCAATGCGAGGGTGACGCCGGAGAACTCCAGGCGCGTTGCGGCGCGGCTCTGGTCCTCCCAGGACAGGCTCGCATTGCGGATCACTATCTCGCGCTGCGACAGCAGCCAGTCGGAAAGATCGGGCCCGGACTGGTCGTCCTTCAGTTCCATGCCGGCGATGAACAGCCTGCCGGCGGCATCCCGGCGGATCGCGAGGTTGGGCCGCTCGAAGGCGAGCGAGTGGAAATGGACCGACGCATAGGCGAGCGAGGACCAGGACACGGTGGCATCGACCGCGGGCAGCGAGAGCACCATGCGCCCTTCGCGGTCATGGATCTTGAGGTCGGTCAGATCGAGTTCGGGGCGCAAGCCCTGCCAGTGCGCCCGGATGCCGCCGATGGTGACCCGCTCGCCGATGGTCCGCGACAACGCCTGTTCCACCGCGCCGGCGTATTCGGTGACATTCGGCAGCAACCAGTAGCGCAGCCCGAGAAACAACGCCGCTGCGGTGAAATAGATCCCGACCGAGGTCCACGCCATCACCGACAGCAGCACGCGCGGCCACGCGCGAGGCCGGGTGCCCGCGCCGTCTGTGGCGCTGTCTACGCGCGATTGGATGCTGGATTCGCCCAAATCAAATGGTATGCGGTCGATGCGGCCCCGTTACAATACTGGCGACCGGCGATGAAAAAGGCTCTCGGCTGCCGCGTTGAACACGTCCGATTCCGCGCGGCGCCTTTGCGATTGAGCGATTTTACCCGCAAAACAGCGAACACCCCCTTGCCAGGCACCGACGCATGAGTCGAAAGCGCGCAACGCGGACCCCGATCGACCCGCTCAGCCATTCGCGCTTTGCACAGCGCCTGCTCACCGCCCAGCCGCAACTGAAGGCCGAATTCGCCGCAGAAGGTCCCTGGACCCGGGAGGCGATGCGCGCCTTCGTCGCCGGGCAGCCGCAGCAGACCGAACCGCAGCTGCATGCAGTGCTGCGCGCGCTGCGCCAGCGCGTGATGCTGCGGCTGCTGGCGCGCGATCTGCTGCGCGAAGCCGATCTGGCCGAGGTATGCGCGACCACCACCGCGCTGGCGCAGATAACGATACAGGCGGCGCTCGACTGGCTCGTGCCGCGGCTGGAAGCGGATCTGGGCGTGCCTTCCAGCGACCAGGGCGAACACCAGCACCTCATCGTCGTGGGCATGGGCAAGCTGGGCGGCGGCGAACTGAACGTGTCCTCGGATATCGATCTCATTTTCCTCTATCCGGAAGAAGGGGAAACCCGCGGCGCCGGCGCCGGTCATGGCCACGGCGGACAGGAGCATGGCGGCCGGTCCCTGTCCAACCACGAGTTTTTCACCCGCTTGGGCCGCCGGCTGATCGCCGCGCTGGCCGAACCGACCGAGGACGGGCAGGTGTTCCGCGTCGACATGCGCCTGCGCCCATGGGGCGAGGCCGGGCCGCTCGCCGCGAGCTTCGACGCGCTCGAGCAGTACCTGGTTGCGCAGGGGCGCGAATGGGAGCGATACGCGTGGATCAAGGGGCGGGCGCTGACGGGCGAAGCCGCCGATGAGCCCGCATGGGACTCGCAAAGCGACAGCGGCTGGAACGCACATAGTGACAGCGGGTGGAACGCGCGCAGCGCGTTGGGCGCCATCGTGCGCCCGTTCGTGTACCGCAAGTATCTGGACTTCGGCGCCTTCGCGGCGATGCGCGATCTGCACGCACAGATAAGAGCCGAGGTGGCGCGCCGCGATCTGGCCGACCACATCAAGCTGGGTCCGGGCGGAATCCGCGAGATCGAGTTCATCGCCCAGGCGTTCCAGCTGATCCGCGGCGGACGCGACGCGGGTCTGCAGGCGCGAGCGACGCTGCGGGTGCTCGCCCTGCTTGCCGAACGGCGGATCCTTCCCGAGGACGCCGCGGCGCAGCTCGCCGACTCCTACGTCTTCCTGCGCCAGCTCGAACACCGCCTGCAGTATCTCGACGACGCCCAGACGCACACCCTGCCCGGCGATCCGGCCGACCGCGCGCTGATAGGCGAATCGATGGGTTTCGCCTCCTGGACTGCGTTCGCCGCGGCGCTGGATGCGCATCGCGAGCGCGTGTCGCAGCAGTTCGAGCAGGTATTTTCCACCCAGGCGGCGCCGCAGCACGCGCTCGCGTCCCTGTGGCAGGGCGGGCAGGACGGGCACGAGGACCTCCTCCGCAACGGGGCCGAGAGCGCAACCGGTGAACGGCTGCAGGCGCTGGGCTTCGCCTCGGGCGC
>MEQZ01000019.1:14379-16363 GCA_001770425.1 Betaproteobacteria bacterium RIFCSPLOWO2_02_FULL_65_20
ACCTGCCCGAATCCAGCCGCGGCCGTTTCGATCTGCTCGTGCCGCGCCTGATCGAGCTCGCGGCGGCGCGCGAGAACCCTGATGCGACGCTCGATCGGTGCTTGAGGCTCATCGAAACCATCAGCCGCCGCGCCGCGTATCTGGCGCTCCTCGACGAGCACCCGCAGGCGCTCGCCAAGCTCGCCGAGCTGGTGAGCGCTTCGAGCTGGGCCGCCGACTATCTGAACCTTCATCCGGTCGTTCTGGACGAACTCCTCGATGCGCGGGTGGCCACCATCGAGCCCGATTGGCGCGAATTCGGCAACGCGCTGCGCACGCAGATGATGGCCTTTGCCGGCGATCCGGAACGGCAGATGGACCTGCTGCGCGAGGCGCATCACGCGCAGTCCTTCAGGCTGCTGGTGCAGGACCTCGCCGGGGTCCTGACGGTCGAGCGGCTCGCCGACCACCTGTCGGACCTCGCGGACTGCGTGCTGCAAGTGGTCCTGGAACTGTGCTGGACGCAACTGCGCACGCGCCACTGCGAGATTCCGCGCTTCGCCGTGATCGCCTACGGCAAGCTGGGCGGCAAGGAACTTGGGTATGCGTCGGATCTGGACATCATCTTCCTGCACGACGACCCGCATGAGGCGGCCCCGGCGAACTACGCCAAGCTCGCGGCGCGCATCAACAACTGGCTCAACGCGCGCACCGGCGCCGGGGTGCTGTTCGAAACCGATCTGCGCCTGCGCCCCGACGGCGCCGCCGGGCTGCTGGTCTCTTCGGTGGACGCCTTCGGCCACTACCAGCGCGATTCGGCGTGGGTGTGGGAGCATCAGGCACTCACGCGCGCCCGCTACTGCGCGGGGGACGCGACCGTCGGCGCGCTGTTCGAGCAGACGCGGCGCGAAATACTGTGCACGCCGCGCGATCCCGCGAAGCTGCGCGAGGACGTGCTCGCGATGCGGCAGCGGATGCTCGAGGGGCACCCCAACAAAAGCGAGCTGTTCGACCTGAAGCACGACCGCGGCGGCATGGTGGACATCGAGTTCATCGTCCAGTACCTGGTGCTCGCGCACGCGGGGCGGCATGCGGCGCTGACGGCGAACGACGGCAACATCGCGCTGCTCCGGCTCGCAGCGGACCTGGGCCTGATCGCGCGCGACCTGTCGGACGCGGTGCGCGACGCGTACCGCGACTACCGCCGGCGCCAGCACGCGCTGCGGCTGAACGGGGCGCAGTACGCACGCGTGCCGCATGAAGAGGTGAGCACCCAGATCGAGGCGACGCGTGCGCTCTGGCGTGCCGTGTTCGGAACGGATTCATTCTGATATCATGATATCCCTCGTCCGCATCGGAGCCGCCCATGGCCCAGTTCATCGTTCGCCACCTCGAAGAAGACGTGAAAGCGCGCCTGAAACGCCGCGCCGAGCAGCACGGGCGCAGCATGGAAGAGGAAGTCCGGCACATTTTGCGCAACGCGGTGAAGGAGCAAAACCAACGTGTGTCCAGGCTGGGGTCGCGCATCGCAGCGCGCTTCGCGAAAGCGGGGCTGACCGCGGACCTGCCGGAATTGCACCGCCAGCTTCCGCGCTCGGCGGAACTCGATGGATGATCATTCTCGACACCAACGTGCTTTCGGCGTTGATGCGCACGACGCCTGAGGCTCCTGTGGTGGCGTGGCTGGATCGCCAGCCCGCCGAATCCGTCTGGATAACCAGCATCACGCTGTTCGAGGCTCAGTTCGGCCTGGCGCTGCTGCCCAAAGGCCGGCGGCGGCAGACGCTGGAAGCGGCGTTTGCCCGGCTGCTGAAAGAGGACCTGGAAAACCGCGTGTTGGATTTCGACAGCGCTGCCGCGACCGAAGCCGCATCGCTGGCTGCCGAGCGGCAGAAGGCCGGACGTTCGGTGGACATGCGCGACACCCAGATTGCCGGCATCGCGCTCGCGCGGCGCGCCACGCTCGCTACCCGAAACGCGCGGCATTTTCGGGATCTGAAGGTAC
>MEQZ01000020.1 GCA_001770425.1 Betaproteobacteria bacterium RIFCSPLOWO2_02_FULL_65_20
AGCTTCGCCGCCTTCGAATTCTTGTCCATGCGCCCGGCCTGGTAGGGCAGCGCGCCGCCGGTGTGGGACATGAACACCTTCAGGTCCGGGTGGCGCTCCATGATGCCCGAGAGCACCAGGCGGTATGCCGCCACGCTCACCTCGATCACGCGTCCCAGGCTGTTGAACAGCGCCCCGTCGTAGCCCGCCAGGATTTCATCGAAGGCAATGTCGGTCGGGTGCAGGAAAATCGGGACCCCAAGCTGCTCGACGCGTTCGTAGAAGGGCTCGAGGCGCGCTTCGTCGATGTGTCCCTTGGGCCCGATGCTGCTCGGCACGTTGACGCCCATGAGGCCGAGCTTGCCGATCATGCGTTCCAGTTCGTCGACCGCCATCTTGGTGTCCTGGAGCGGCACCACCCCGCTCGCCCAGACGCGGCCGGGATAGCGCGCCTGCGCCCCCGCCATTTCCTCGTTCCACATCTGCGCGGCGGCCAGGCCGTGCGCCGCGCTTACCTCCGAGAAATACGCGCCGAACGGCCCCAGCGTACAGACCACGCCGAAATGACGGCCGGTCGAATCCATGTGTGCGAGTTGCGCCTCGAGGTCGAACCACTCGTCCCATTGGTCCACGCGGGAGACGCCCTCGCGCGGCATTACCGTGTAGCCGCCGCTGGCGGTGGGCACGGCGCGCGGATACCCGGTGCGAGCGCAAAGCTCCTCGAACACCGACCTCGGATACCAGTGAAAGTGCGAATCGATGGCGCGCATGACGATGCTCCCTGACTGTCTCCCGCGTGCATTGTAGGGCAACATCGGGGCCCCCGGAAGATCGGTATACTCCATGACGATCTCCTTCGCGCTCCCTGGCGGGCGATCCGTGCGGCGCAGGCGGTCAGACCGCCGGCGCCGGCCGAGCGGGTACATGAACGCACTCTTGTCCGAAAAGGAAATCATGAAAACGCGGATTCTGGTTTGCTTGTGCCTTGCGGCAGTGATCGGCTCGCTCTCCCACCACGCGCTCTCCCAGACGTATCCGGCCAAGGCGATACGCGTGCTTTCCACCTTCAACCCCGGCACGGTCGCGGACGGGGCGATGAGGCTGATCGCGCAGAAAATGAGCGACTCGATGCTGCAGCCGGTGATCGTCGAAGCGATGGCCGGAGCGGGCGGAGTTCTCGCTGCGCAAACCCTGCTGCGTTCCGCGCCGGACGGGTACACGATTCTGCATTCCGCGCCGACCACGCTGGTCGCGACCCCGTTCCTGTTCAAGACCCCGCCGTACGACCCGTTGAAGGACTTCACCTACATCACCCATCTCGCCGACGCCACGACCTGCCTGCTGGTCGCCGCTTCGCTGCCCGTGAACACGGTGAGAGAACTGATCGATTACGCCAGGGCCAACCCGGGGAAACTCGCCTACGGCTCCAACGGGGTCGGCGCGAGCTATCACCTGGAGATGGAACTGCTCAAGCACAAGCAGGGGCTCGACATCCTTCACGTCCCGTACCGGGCGGGCTCCGAAACGCTCATGGCCGCCGCCACCGGGCAGATTTCGATCGCCTTTTCCCCCGCGGCGGCGGCGCTCGCACAGATGCGCGCGGGAAAGGTGAAGATCCTCGCGGTGCTCAGCACCAAGCGGTTTGCGAGCATGCCCGAGCTTCCGTCGATGGGGGAGCAACTGCCCGATTACGAAAAGATTCCCTCCGGCGACGAGATGGTTGGCCCTGCTGGCATGCCAGAATCCGTGGTGACCCGGCTGAATGCCGAAATTGTCAAGGCGCTCAATAACGCCGAGGTTCAGGCGCGGCTCAAGCAGATCGGTTTCGTTCCGGTCGGCAACACCCCGCAGGAGCACGCGGCCCAGATCCGCAAGGACATGGAAATCATGGGCCGGGCGATCAAGGCGGCGCAGATCAAGGCCGCCGGGTAACCCCGGCCTGCAACGCGACACGACCGTCGGCGAGACGCAGCGCGGACTTCTCGCGCAGTGCCGAGTCGACGCTATGGATCGCGGCGTATTGCGCAAACGACGCGAGCGAACTCAAGCGCGGACGAGGAACGGCGCTGCCGCGCGCCAGGGCCCGTCGCCCAGTTCGAGCCTTACCGACAGCACGGCTTGGGCCCCGGCAGGCAGCGGTCGATAGACCCTGTCGCTATCCTCGACGACCGAGAGCGGGCTGCCGCCGATGCAACTCTCGACAGTCCGCCTGGTCAGCTTGCCCGGCGGCGGCGCATGACCCTGAAGCACGGATTCGAACCAGGATTCCGCTTCCGCCACCAATGGATACGTGCGGCAAAGCCGTATCCAGACGCCTTTGTAGGCCACGGACAGTTCGACCGCATTGCGATCGCCCATCTGCGTGACTCTAGGTATGATCTCTTCCGCGCCCTCGCGCCTGGCCGCAAGTTCAACGACGGAAAGGATCTCCGAGGCGTGCCGCGGCCGGCTCGGGATTGCGGCGAGCGCGCGCTCGGCGATCTGCGCGGCACGCACGGCCAGCGCGTTCTCGTAGCGATCGGCCGGCTGGCGCAGTGACGCGAAGAGCTCGCTCGCGTCGACCAGTTCGGCGCCTATTCCTATACCTATGGGCTCGGCCACCGACCAGGGCAGGTACTCGAGATCGACGACCCCGACGCGCTTCAGTCCCCGCTTTTCAACGAATGCTGCGGCTGCGCGGCCGAGATCCGGCGCGGGAAGGATCTCGCCGACATGGCTCACCTCGCGGATCCATGGATGCATGCGCTTCGAGAACGACGCAATGAGCGACGGCGGGCCTTCGGGCAGCACGGCGACGAGCGCCTCGTTCCAATATGGAATGAAATGCGTGAGCCAGGACACAGCCGCCGGGCGCGCAACGCTGGTATAGGCGAGAAGCGCGTCGAGCCGCTGCGCACCGAGCGCCTGCTGGACGCGGCGCACGCGCGCGTCCAGCGCCGAAGTCGGCACCTGCTCCTTCGACCAGGCGATCAGGCCGCGACGCATATCAGCTCCCGCGGCGTGCGGCACAGCACTTCACAGCCGTCTGCCGTGACCCGGACCGAATCGCCGAGCACCATGTAGCCGACCTCGGGATGATAGGTGTTCGGATGCACGATCAGCGTCATATCGGGCTCGAGCACGAGCGTCACGTCCTCGAGCACTGCCGGGCCGTCTACGTACAGCCCTATGCCATGGCCGCGCACCCGCGTGTACTCCGAGCTCACATAATCGCCCAGGCCGCGACGCCGGAACACCTCGTTTTCGGCGCGCGCCACATCGCCCATGGCCGCCCCCGGGCGCACCGCCGCGACACCCGCTTCAAGCGCTTCGAGGTAGACGGAGAACGCGCGGCGCTGCGCTTCAGTGGGCTCGCCGACGACCAGCGTTCTGCAGATCTGCGCGTAATAGCCATCGGGACAGGGCGTCAGCTCGGTGGTCACCAGATCGCCGCGCGCGATGCGCCGCTCGCCTGGCGGATGCATGCCGCGCACCTCCACACCGCCCGAACCGAGGATCATGAAATTTTCCGGGCAGCCGCGCGAGCGGAAGAATGCTTCGACGTCGGCAACGAGTTCGTACTCCGCCCGGCCGACCCGTGCCGCGTCGCAAAAGACCCGGTAGCCCTCGTCCGCGAGAACCGCGGCGCTCTTCACCGCCTCGGCTTCCGCGGGCAGCTTGTACAGCATCAGCCGATCGAGCATAGCGGTGGCCGTCACCATGCTCTCGCGATGCGGGCCCCGGGCGAGCGCGTAAGGCAGGCAGTGGCGTGGCGCCAGCGCAATCCTCTTGGCCTTGAACGAACCCAGGATCTCTGCGGCGTGCGCCGGTGGCGACCGCGTCCATTCACCGCCCAGGCGCTCGGCCTCCGCCGGAGATTCGAGCAGCAAACGCGTGCCGCCGTCGCGCTCGACGAGCGCGATCGCCGTTCCCTCGACGACGGTTACGTCGATGGCGTAGCGCAGGTAATCGCTGCGCCAGGGATTTGCCGCGATCGCCAGTACGTCGATCCCGGCGTTGCCCATCGCCGAGATCAGCCTGCGGTGCCGCTGCGCCTTGAGGTCGTCCAATTGCCGTCTCCGTAGTCGCGCGCCGCGCCTTCGCGCCCCACATAGCCTAGCGCGATGTCGCGCTCGATCAACTCGCGCGCGCGCTCGAGCGGATCGCCGTAACCGCCGCCGCCGGCGGTGAGGAAGGTCACCGTATCGCCCGCCTCGAGCGGCACGTTGCTCTCCTTCTTCACGTCTCTTTCTTCGCCGTTGGCGCGGCGGATCACGCAGCGGTTCACCACGCCGCTCGCCCCGCCGTTCACGCCCCAGGGCGGATCGAGGGTGCGCTCGAGATTGATATTGACCGTGCATTCCTGCAGCGCGCGATAGCGGATCTCCAGCCCCAAGCCGCCGCGGTACTTGCCCGGGCCACCGCTGTCCGGGCGCAGGCGATGGCACTCGAGGATAAAGGGAAAATGGACTTCCTGGAGTTCCACCGGCGTATTGCGCACGTCGCCCTGACAGATCGACACCGAAGCGTCTTCGCCATCCTCGTGTGGCCGGCCGCCCCAACCCCCGCCGAAGATGTTCATCAGCACGAAGCGCGTCCCGGTGTCCTTGCGGTAGCCGTAGAACGAGCAACCACCCATGTCGCCCTTGTGCGCGGCCGGGATGCGCTCGGGCATCGCCGGAGCAAGCGCCTTAAGAATGGTGTCGATAACCGTGGGCAGCGAAATGCTCCACAGTCCGAGTGCCGCCGGCGGCCGGGCATTGAGCATGGTGCCTTCGGGTGAAATCAGCTCCAGCGGCCGGAAACAGCCTTCGTTCACCGGCGCATCGGGCATGGTCAGCGCCTTGAATGCCACGCGTGCGGCCGCCAGGCCTCCCGAATAGCCGGAGTTGAGCGGGCTGGGTACCTGCTCGTTCATCTCGGAGTAGTCGATGATCATGTTCGTGCCATCGACAATCACCGTGACCTTGACTCGCAGGCGCGTGTCGATGCGCCGTCCGTCGTTGTCGAGCCAGCTTTCCGCGGTGTAACGACCGTCCGGAATCGACGCTACCACCGCACGGGCTTCGTGCTCCGCCTGATCCCATTGCTCGGCGATGCACGCCCGAGCGGTCGCCAGCGAATAGCGCGACAGCAGTTCGCCGAGGCGTCGGCCGCCCAACTGGCAGCAAGCGATCTGCGCCCGCAGGTCGCCGAGCGACGATTCTGGAAAGCGGATGTTGTCGGTGATCACCTGCCACACGCCGTCGTTGCGCTCGCCCGCCTCGTAGATCTTGATCGAGCGCAACTGCAGTCCTTCGTGGAAAATCTCGGTGGTCTGAACGTTGCCGAAGCCGGTGCGCAGCCCGCCGACATCGACCCAGTGCGCGCGGCTCGCGGCGAAGGCAACCACTTTTCCTTCATGGAAGCAGGGCGTATAGACGACCACGTTGTTCAGATGCTGGCCGCAGACTTGAGCGTGATTCATGATCACCACGTCGCCCGGCGCAAAGCCGTCCAGCCCGTAGCGGTCGATGCCGTCCTTCACCGCAATGCCCAGATCGGCGAGAAAGATCGGCAGCCCGCCTGCGTTCTGGCAGATCATCCGGCCCTCGGTGTCGATGAGCCCGCAACAGAAGTCGCGCACCTCGTAGATCATCATGTTGTAGGCCGACTTGCACAGCGCCTCGGCCATTTCCTCCGCGTAGGCCACCAGCGAGTTGCCGACAACTTCCAGGGTGATCGGGTCGGGTTTCATAGGGTGATGACGATATGGCCGTGCGCCGTGATCTCGGCGAGATTTCCGGGAAACACGAGCGTAGTCGAGTTCGGCTCCTCGATCACCGCCGGCCCCTCGAAGCGGAATCCGGGCGCAAGGCCCGGGCGCCAGAGGATGCGCGTCGCAAGCGGCTGCTCGGCATCGTCGAAAACTACATCGCGTTTCTGTTCCGGACGGGGATCCTCTGCATGGAACGGTGCCCCCAGATAGCCGCGCAACTCGGGATCGTCGCGTGCGACGGTCACCGTCAGGCGGACGTTCACGATCTCGATGGTCTCCTCGGCCGCGGCGTGCCCGTAACGCAGCTCATGGAGTTCATGGAACCGGGCACGCACTGCTTCCTCGCTGCGCGCAAACGCGTCCGCCCCCGCTACCGGCACGGTGATGGCATGCTCCTGGCCGCGGTAACGGAGGTCCGCAGCGAATGCGAATGCGGCGCGCTCGGCGTCGACCGAGTCGGCTGCAAGCTGCTTGCGCGCCGCGGCGATCAGCTCATCGTAGGCGAGTCCCACCTGCTTGGGGTCGAGTTTGCCCACGATGCCCACCAGCGTACGCACGGAATCATGCCGCCATGCGCTGAGCAGCATGCCGAGCGCGGAGAAATTGCCCGGCAGCTTGGGAATGACCACGCGCGGCACGTAAATCTCCCGCGCCAGCGCTACCGCGTGCAGCGGCCCGGCGCCGCCGAAGGCGATCATCGCCGCATCGCGCGGGTCGACGCCTTTTTTCACCGACACCGCGCGCACCGCGAGCGCCATCGCGGCGTCCGCAATGCGCACGATGCCCGCGGCCGCGGCCGAAAGACTCAAGCCCAGCGGACGCGCCATGTCCTCTATCGCCTTTCCCGCACATGCCGCGTCCAGTGGCATGCCGCCGCCCAGGAACCGCTGCGCATTGAGCCTGCCGAGAACGAGATTGGCGTCGGTGACCGTCGGCTCCGTGCCGCCGCGGCCGTAACACGCGGGTCCCGGCTCGGCTCCTGCGCTGCGCGGTCCGACGTGCAGCCCGCCAGCCGGGTCGCGCCAGGCGACGCTGCCGCCGCCGGCGCCGACCTCGACGATGTCGACGACCGGCAGCTGCATCGGCTGCCCGGTGGCATAGCCGCCGATGAAGTACCCCTCCTCGATCGCCGCCGCGCCGTCGGTGAGCAGCGCCGCCTTCGCGGTCGTGCCGCCCATGTCGAAGCCGATTGCACTGGAAAGGCCGAGCAGCCCGGCAAGCTGGCCGGCACCGATCATGCCGGCGACCGGTCCGGACTCCATCATCGACACCGGCTGCGCCGCGGCATTGCGCAGCGACATGCTGCCGCCGTTCGATCGCATGATCTGGATTGCGCCGCGAAATCCCTGGTCCGAAAGATGCGCTTCGAGCCGCTGCAGGTAGTCGCGGGCGCGCGGGCCGACGTAGGCGTTCAGCACGGTGGTCGAGCTGCGCTCGTACTCGCGGAACTCGCGCAGGATCTCGTGCGAAGCGGTGACGAAGAGCTGCGGGTGCGCGGCGCGCAGCAGGCGCGCAACCAGGATTTCATGCGCGGGGTTGGCGTACGAGTGCAGAAGGCAGATCGCCACCGCCTGGACACCGTCCGCCTCGAGCTGCGCGCCCAGGCGCCGTACCTCATCCTGGTCCAGCGCAACGAGCGCCTCGCCGCGCGCGTTCATCCGCTCGCGCAGCTCGTAACAACGATCACGCGGCACCAGCGGGCGTGGCCGGTGAAAGAAGATGTTGAAGTTTTCCGGGCGGTTGCCCCGCCCGATTTCGTAGATGTCGCGAAAGCCTTCGGTGGTGACGAAGGCGGTCATGGCCCCCTTGCGCTCGAGTACCGTATTGATCGCAACGGTGGTGCCGTGCAGAAATTCGTCGAGTTCGGCTATCTCCAGACCCGCCGCGTCCAGCGAGCGCGCTACGCCCTCGGTGGGATCCGCCGGCGTCGACAGCGTCTTGGAAAGGCGGATCTTCCCGTCGCGGTAGCCGACGAGATCGGTGAAAGTCCCGCCGATGTCGACGCCGACCGCCATCACTCGGGCTTGATTCCACCGCGTTCGACGACGCGCTTGCGTATCGCGGGAAACGCAAGGCAACAAGTACGCAATTCCATCATGAGCATCCTCCCAGGCTCGGCATTATGGGGGATGGCGGCGGATAAGAAAACCAATCTTCGGGTATCTACACAGCACTTGGTGCCCGGGGCCGGAATCGAACCGGCATGACCGGTTAAGGTCGAGGGATTTTAAGTCCCTTGTGTCTACCAGTTTCACCACCCGGGCGGCTGCAGATGCGCAGCTTAACTCAATGCTGGCGAGGGAAGAAGCTTCGGAGGGATGTCGGAATCTGACACTTCTTGTGGGCACGACTTCCAAGACGCCTACAAATTACCGACGTTACGACGAAACCACGCCCTTCTCCGACTCGGCCAGCACCGGGCGCGCCATTTCCCTCAGGCGCGGCAACTGCCGCCTGAACGCATGGCCGGCAACGATGGTGCCGAATCCCGCGATGACAAATACCAGTTCAACGCCGGCGACATGGGCGAGCCCCCCGGCGAGCAAAGCGCTCACCGGCAGCATTCCGAGGAACGACATCGTAAACAGCGCCATGACGCGCCCGCGCAGGTGTTCGGGCACCAGGTGCTGCAGCAGGATGTTGCTTGCAGTGATGACGATGATGGTGCTCGCCCCCGACACAACCAGAACCGGCAGCGCCACCAGGAAAAAAGGATTGTAGGAAAAGGCCACCGAGGCTACGCCAATCGCCAGGCAGCCCGCGCCAATCCGTGCCCCGAGTCCGACGACCGTTGTCCGGTTCGCGAGATACAGCCCGGCGAGAACCGCGCCAAGGCCGGAGGCCCCCATCAGCATCCCGAGGGTGTCCGGCCCGCCGTGGAAGATGTCTTTCGCATAGACAGGCATGAAAGTCATCATCGGCGCCGCACAGAAGCTGGCAGCCGCAACCGTGATGAGGAGCCAGCGCGCTGGTTCGAAGGACTGAAGATACTGCAGAGCTTCGCGGAAACTGCCTCCGCGCCTGTGATGGTCAACTGCCCGGGGACGCATTGCGAGCAGCGTGTAGATGGCCGCAAGATAGGAAACCGCATTGACGACAAAGCAGGCCGTTTCCCCGATCAGAGCCAGAACAGCTCCGGCCACTGCCGGCCCTACCAGGCGCGCACCGTTGAAAGCAATCGAGTTAAGCGCGATGGCATTGGTCGCGTGGCTTCTGTCGTGAATGGTCTGCAGTATGAAGGCCTGGCGGGTAGGCATCTCCAGCGCGCTCGATACCCCGAGCACGACAGCCGCGATGACCAGCACCGTGGCCGAGAAGCTCTCGGTGTAGGAAACAAACCCAAGCCAAGCCGCCACCGCCATCGCCACTACCTGGATCATGGCCAGGAGCTTGCGCCGGTCCATTCGGTCCGCCAGCAATCCGCCGAGGGGCGACAAGAGCAGGCTGGGTATCTGTCCGGAAAATGCAATCACGCCCAGCATGAATGCCGAACCGGTCACGCGGTAAGTAATCCAGGCCATCGCCACCTGCTGCACCCAGGTGCCGACGAGCGACACCACCTGTCCGAAGAAGTACAGGCGGAAATCGCGCTCGGCCAGCGCCCGGAAGGTCTGATTCATTCTGTAAGAGGCATGGCGATTTGGCGCCGGATTCAGCAAACCGTGTCTATCGGCTCACGTTAGCCCAAGCCATTGCCTGACAGGAGCCGGTGCTTGGAGGCGGGGGTCGGAATCGAACCGGCGTCCACGGCT
>MEQZ01000021.1:0-578 GCA_001770425.1 Betaproteobacteria bacterium RIFCSPLOWO2_02_FULL_65_20
GAAACTGAAATCCATGTATTTCCTCCGACAGGTGTGCAAGCTCGCGGGTTTTCGTCACCGGCTCTTGGAGCCAAAAATCAATTATTGCGCCAACTTACGGGCGAGACAGACATTCCGTTAAGGAAACACTGAATAAGTCATCCCCGCGAAAGCGGGGATCCAGCAACGGATTGAACTTCCTGGATTCCCGGTTACGCGGGAATGACAAAACCCCACTTGATCAGTGCTTCCTTAACTTAAATAGCCCCGTTTCCTGCACGGATGGTGTGTATCCGTGCAAGAAACGGGGTTGGCGCGCGCAGCGCGCAGGTTTTGAGGAACCCTTGTTCCTCATCTTTATTGAAACAGCCCCTTAAACAACACCCGCCTCGCGCATTTCGCCGATCGCATCCGGCGCGTAGCCGAACTCCAGCAGCAATGAATCGGTGTGCTCGCCCAGCGCCGGCGGCGGCAGCGGCTCCGATTCTCGCTCTCCGTTGATTCGCACGGCCCTGCGCATCGCCGTCATTTTCCCGTAGTGCGCATGGGCCAGCTCGTGAAACATCCCCAGATGCAGGACTTCCGGATCCTGCATCGCC